>JAJRVF010000038.1 GCA_024277395.1 Campylobacterales bacterium | reverse complement strand
TTTTCCCGAAGGTCTGGCAACAATACTAAAAAAGGATTGATTCTGTTTGGCGAGAAACTTTGCATCAAGTTTTGACTTAAAAATTCTGACAGCCTTTTCCGCATGCTCTTGTGTCGGAAATGAGGCAATAATAATTTTTTTTTCTGTTGATGCGAAAAGCGGCAACCATAACACCAGGAATAAGAGGCTTAGTTTCATATAGAGTCCACACAATAAAAATTAGAAATATATTCTACCAAACAAATCCGCTTGATTTGCTTAAAAGTGTCTAATTAAGGCGTAAAACCAAAGACATGACAAAAAATATATTATTTCCAATGAACATTATTATCTATGAAGATGAAGATTGCATGAAGTGAGGAGTTGGTCATCATATTTCATTATTCATCCATGCGTTAACGGCTTCAATCAAATTTTCAAAGCCAAATACACGACCGATAATATAAATTTCATCAAGGACATAAACACCGACTTGCCCGCTGTTCTCTTGAAGAAAAAGGGCGAGATCTTGCCCTTTCATGTTGGTTGAGATAATATGCATACCGTCAATAAAGTCCCCTACATCGGGTTGCTCATCATATTCTACATGTAAAAGTTTTTTCCCATTACTTTGGTACTGTTTCATACTGCTGCCTGATTATTAATGGAGTTGTTATATAATTTTACATGTATTGTACAGTAAGTATCTTAAATTAAATAAAGTGAATTTATGTTTGGTTGTCAATTAAAAGCAAAAGAAAAAGTTCTTTTAGGTTTTTTTATTCTTTTTTTGCTCATACTGTCGTTTGCTGCCGGAAACTACTACCGTTCGCTAAGTGTTTTGTTTGGTGTCTTTCTCTTTGGCATAGCGGTTGCTGTTATGGCATTGCGACAGGAGTGCCACGATCGAAAGTATGACCCATGAAAAGTATTTTAATTACCGGATGCTCCAGTGGTATCGGTTATGATACGGCACATTATCTGCATCAAAACGGTTATGATGTCTTTGCTACGGCACGTGCTCAAATGGATGTGGATCGGCTCCGTTCAGAGGGGCTGAAGGCGTATCGTTTGGATGTTACCCTGGTTGAGACTATTGAAGCAACACTAGAAGCCGTATTGCAACATCCCGGCGGAACGCTTGATGCGCTGTTTAATAATGCCGGCTATGGGCAGCCCGGGGCATTAGAAGATATTGCAACACCGGTGCTGCAAGAGCAGTTTGTCACCAATGTGTTCGGTCTGCATGAGTTGACGCGACGCATTATCCCGGTGATGCGTGCGCAAGGGTATGGCCGCATTATTCAGCACAGTTCGGTTTTGGGATTGGTGTCACTTCGCTTTCGTGGTGCTTACAATGCTTCGAAATATGCGGTTGAGGGTTTATGTGATACGTTACGTTTGGAGCTTGAAGGCAGTAATATCCATGTTGTTACATTAAATACCGGCCCGGTGACGTCCAAATTTCGTGACAATGCTCTTCGGATGTTTGCTGAGCATGTTGAATGCAGCCGTTCGATATTTTCAGAGCAGTATGAGCAAGAGCTTTTGAACTCCAAAGGGCAGAAAGAGGCGAGTTTTTTTACATGTAATTCTGATGCGGTCATTGCTAAGGTAGTGATGGCACTAGAATATAAGCGTCCGGCACCACGGTACTATATTACCGCGGCAACCCATTGGCTAGGAGTGCTCAAGCGACTCTTGCCTACACGCGTTCTCGATGCTTTATTGCGCAGGATCTGAGAGTGTTTTGCGGGTGCAGTCATATCCCAGCTCAAACAGTTCTGCAAGTGCATCGCGCCTAAAGAGTCGATAGCGTGCCAGCTGTGGCGCGGTAAGATAGTAGTCACACTGTTCTGTTTTGTTTATGACGGCCGATTGGCTCAACATAAAGAGTGCTCGTTTCGCGATCTTTTGAATACCGCGAGGCTGCTTGGGTGTTATGGGCATGGCATTGCTGCCAATGATGGGAAGTCCGTAGTCCTGCAGTGGGTAGAGTGGAAAATTGTCTAAAAAACCGCCGTCAACAAGGAGCATACCGTGGTGTGGAAGCGGCTTAAAGAAGGGTGTGAGTGCGGTAGTGGCCAGAGCAGCTATATGGGTGTCGCCGCTGTGAAAGGTATGCAATACACCTTTGTTAAGGTCGACTGCAGTCACATAAGCAGGAACATGCAGTGCCTCAAAGGAGCGTACGGGTAACAGATTGTTGTAGATCGGATGGGATGCATCAATTTTAAAAATCCCCTCTTTAAAGAAGTTAAAGTGAATGCTTTGTCTAAAAGCAGTACTTTGAAAGAGTTCAAGCTGTTTTTTAGGTATGACTCCAGCGGCATAACTCAGTGCAATGACACCACCGATACTGCTGCCTGAAAGAGCTTTGACGGTGATATGCAAGTCATCAAGCGCCTGCAGGACACCGAGATGAAATGCACCGCGAGCAGCCCCGCCGGAGAGACAGACGGTAACATCCATACATAACCTTTATTTTAGTATTTATAAGCAATTTTAGCATATAATGAGGGGTGAGGTGATGATGATGGATAAGAGATATTTGATCAACATAGCCGCTGATTCTATTTTGGAAGTTTTACAAAAACGTCGTATTATTGAACGTGAGCAGTTGCTTCAAGAGCATCCTGAACTCGCTAAACACGTTGCTGCTTTTGTGACTTTGGAGCTCAATCATAGTTTGCGCGGCTGCATTGGTTCACTGATTGCCCGACGCTCTCTTTTAGACGATGTTGTTGCCAATGCCAAAGCAGCGGCGTTTGATGATCCGCGTTTTTTACCGCTGAGTCAGGCGGAATTTGACGCAGCAACTTTTAGCATTGAGGTTTCATTGCTGAGTGAACCCAGAGAGCTTCATTATGAGAGTATTGATGATCTGTATGCACGTATTCGACCCAATATTGACGGGGTTATTTTAAAGCAGGGTACACATCAAGCGACCTATTTGCCGCAAGTGTGGGAACAGTTGCCGCAACACGAGTTATTTTTTGCATCGTTGTGCCAAAAAGCGCAGCTGCAGCAAAATTGTCTGGAGAATTATCCTGAAATTTATACATATGAGGTGGAAAAAATTACCAAATAGGAGACTGTAATGATACGACATAGTGCCGTAAGCGGTACCTTTTATCCGCAAGAGTGCCATGACATTGAGACGATGATTGCCGGATTTAATGCGCAGTTGCACGAACATTTAGATGATACTGCGCTGTTAGACAAAATACCGCGTGCGGTTATTGTACCTCATGCCGGTTATATTTACAGCGGTTTTACTGCAAACATTGCGTACAGGCTTTTGCAAAATGCTCAGGCAAAACGGGTTATTGTGATTGGTCCGAGCCACTATGTCGGCATTGAAGGAATTAGTGCCATTGCTGCGGAATATTTTGAGACCCCGTGCGGCCATTTGAAGTATGATGCGGCGTATCTTCAGAGTTTGCAGTCCGCATTTGCTATTGGTTATGTGCCGTTGGCGCATCAAAAAGAGCACAGTACAGAGACACAGATGCCTTTTATCCAACACTATTTACCCCATAGCAGTGTTGTTGAATTTATTTATGGACATGAAGGATATGGAGCATTGGCGGCACTGTGCCGCACTATTCTTGAGGATGATGACAATGTTGTTGTGATTAGTACTGACTTGAGCCATTTTTATACCCAACATGATGCACGCACGCTTGATACTATCTGTCTTGAAGCTATTCTCAATCGTGACAATACAATTATTGAGAAAGGGTGCGAAGCCTGCGGTATTATTGGGGTTAAAGCCATGTTGGAAGTAGCACGCTCGTTCAACTATTATGTTAAGCTTTTGGATTATCGTACCAGTGCTGATGCCAGTGGTGACACTTCCCGTGTTGTAGGGTATGTCAGCGCTGCTTTCTTTCAATGATACGCAAGGCTTTGAGGCTGCTAAAGAGCAACAGCAATGCTATAGCGATGCTGCTGAAAGGCGATAACGGTACGGCAACGGGTGTTGCTGCACGGTAGTATGCACCGCCGGGATCGGTAATCTGCGCGGTAATGTTGTCGAGATCAAATATGCCGCCATCGGTAATGTTAAAACGGACGATGGTCTGTGTCGGTGTATGAACAACTGTAGATTCTATACGCTGCCATGAATCATCAAGTAACTGTTTAGCGTACCCTTCGATGCGTTCATCTTTGGGGTAGTACAATGCAAACTCAATACGCTCTCCATCGGCAATATTGACCAGTGTAAAGGCAACGGTACCGTAAGGCAGTATAATCTCTGTTGCATCGTCGAGTATGGCCGTAACGCTACTCGTATTCATATGAACATTTTGAAACTCGCTTCCCTGTGGCGCTGCCAGGCTTATAAATGCATGTTCGAATACCTGCGTGACAACATGGCTCTCAAAGCGATCTTCGTTGCCGTTATGATTGTTGTCAATACCGGGGCTTTCGTCCACGCCGTCATGATCCATTGCGCTCACATCAACGGTAACGGTAGCCGTAGCAATTCCGCCGTGAGCATCGCTAATGCTGTAGGTGAATGTATCGGTTGCAGTGACATTGCTATTGGCGGTATAGACAATCACATCACCTACAATTGTGGCAGTGCCATAAGTCGCAGAGCTAACACTAGTAAGCGATATAATGTCGTTATCGACATCGGTATCGTTAGAGAGTACATCAATGGTGAGTGCTGTGTTGTCATACGTCTCGGCACTGTCATCACGGGCAATGGGCGCATCGTTGACACTTTCAATTGTAAGGGCTATATTCATGATTTGGCTAAGAGTGCCGTCACTGACCTCTACTTGAAAATGATCGTGGCCGACATAATCAGGATTGGGCATATAGGTAAGCGTCGCCGACTCTGCAAGAGCGCTCACAGCAGCCGTACCGTGTGCAGCAGGGACGGTGATGTGCCATGAGAGCGGATCATTGTCAGAATCACTTGCATGAAGTGTGAGTGAAAAGGGGATGGGCAGGGCATCTTCACTGAGTGTTACTTCACTATAATTTCCTTGAGTGATGACGGGTGCATCATTGCGTGCCAAAATATTTAGGGTGACTTGTGCTGTTGCCTCACCGCCGTTGCCATCACTGAGCGTGTAATAGAAATGGTCAATCCCATAAAAATCGGCTGAAGGAGTATAGGTAAATGAACCGTCGTTATGGGTATCAAGAAGCCCGTGAAGCGGAGTTGACCATGAGATTACCTGCAGTGTATGAGCATCCATGTCGTTATCTGCAATCGGATCACTAATAACATTACCCTGCAATACGGTGTCTTCCTCAATGGTGTAGTTATTATCGGTAGCCACAGGAGGGTTATTGTAGACATTTACCTGTATTGGGGGCGAAGGGAGCGATTCATCGCTTGCATTGGAGTCGGTATAGGTAATAGTATGCAGACCAAAAGAGAGTCGGCTTGCTTGGACACTGACGGTAGAAAGCGTCGTACAGTGATGTGTTGCTATAACCGTAGGATCGGTCGGTCTGTTACTGTAGAGTGTGAGTGTATTACCAACCCGCAGACATTCAAGGTCAAATACAGGGGTATCATCACTGGTATTGTTGTCGCTGTCGGAAACTCCGAGATCGGAACTTTCTTGAAGGTCGGGTGTGTTGCCTGGTGTAATGGGTCGGCAGTCTCTTCCGCCGTCTGTAATATGCCATCCATGTGCAGTAATGAGATTGTTTCGTGCTGCCTCACTGCTGCAATAGGTGGCATTGCCGCCGCCAAAAACCACATTGCTGCGAATGTTTTGAGCATTAAAAGCCAGCAGCATGGCATCGTATCGGGGTGTGGAAAGGGTGACATCACGCAACATGGCGGTCATATTGGTGACTTTTGTAATGTCCCATTGTGTGGCATCAGGCTTTGCTGCGGCAGCTTTATAAAACATATATTGCATGTTGGTGACATGTGAAGTGTCCCAATTGCTTGTATCCGGATTAGCCGCTGTTGCCCATGCAAAAAGATTGCGCATGTTACTAACGGCCGAGGTGTTCCATGTGGCAGTATGGGGCGTGGCTGAAATGGCTTTATAGAACATATAGGAGAGATCATTGACCTGTGAAAGATCCCAGCCGGAGGTGTCGGGATTGGCCAGCGGCGCATCACGAAACATCAGTGCCATATCAGTAACGGCAGCAGTATTCCAGTGTGCAGTATCGGGTTGTGCCAGCAGTGCACCGCGAAACATAGAGCGCATACTGGTGACTTTGGCGGTATTCCAGTTGCTTGTGTTGGGATTGGCTTTTTTGGCAAGATAAAACATATAGGACATGTTGGTCACCAAAGCGGTATCCCAGTTGGCAGTATTGGGCACTGCTTGGGCAGTTCGAGCAAACATGTAGCGCATGTTACGAACCGATGCGGTATTCCAGTGTGTTGTATCGGGATTGGCTACTGTTGCGCCGTTGAACATATACTGCATATCCGTAACATTGGAAAAATCCGGTGTATCGGTAGCGGTAATGAGCAGGTTCTTGGCGCCGAAAAAGGCACGTCCCATGCTCTTCCATTGAATGCTTCCCCACTGCTCAACAGCGAGTATTTTTTCTTTATCGCCGCTGTTGTTAAAATAGATGCGCGGAAACCTCCCTTTAATGCGGATGGTGTAGGTACCCGAAGTACTGAAATCATGAGTAATACTGCCGGTATGTACGGTAGTTTCATCGGCATCGAGAAAGTCGCCGTCATTGTTCCAGTCAACTTGATAGGCGTAACCTAGACCGGCGGTAGGAATGGTAATGGAGCTGCTGCCGGATGTTCCGGGGTTATCGGTTTTCCATGTTGTAACAAAGTGGTCGTGCAATGCGGCATGAAGGGAGAGAGTCGAGGCACCAATAACAAAAAAAACGATAAAAAACTGCACGCTGTCCCGCCCTTTGTAATTGTAATATCGATTTGAACCTATCAGCCTGTAGCCGGAGTATCTCTTCATTGAAGTTGTAGCAAGTAGTATTCCATTTAATATTTACATGTATAATGAGTGCTATGAAAGTACTCTATACATTTTTATTTTTAACCGTGTCGCTCTTTGCCTGTACGGGAGATTGTTTAACCTGTCATCCAGCGTTATTGCCGACAATAAATGAAGATTTGCGGCATAAACCGATGTTGACATGTATTAATTGCCACAGTGCCAATCCCAGCTCTATGGCAGAGTGCGGCAGCGATTGTTTCGGATGTCATCCGATGGAAAAAATCAATAAACCCAATGTTCGTGAGCATGATGTTATTCAAGAGTGTCGGGATTGCCATATGAAGATGAAACAGGAGATGCTTGATCTCATTCCACCTTCAGGGCAATCGATTGCCCAGCCACCGTTAAAAGATTTTTTATTTGAAGGAAACTAGGCGTATATAGAGGGATTGTTAGTATCAAAAATGTGTAATACTTCTTCCAGGAACTGTTGTGCCTCTTGCAGTATGGCTTCAAAAGACTCTATGCGAGATACGGCATTGTCAAAAATGTTAACAATTTCATTTTTTGCATAATTTTGATGATTTTGACTCTGAAGGTTTACAGGAGAAAAGAGATTCTATAGCGCTTGAGTGATTGTATGTCGAGGGGTCGTCTGTTGTGCATTGGCGAGTTCACTCATAAAGTTGTCAATAAAAGGTTGTGCTATGGTCATTAAAGCGTCAATCTCTTTTTTGTCCTGTGCGTCAATACCGTTGCTTTCGATTTGAAATTGAAATGATTGTATGGAACGAAACGAAAATTGGCTAAGATGCTCTTTGTTACCGCTGTTGTGCTGCATCAAGAGGTTTTGTTCGTTGGAGAAGTCAAGAGAAATGGTATCGCCACTGCTTGTATACATTTGAATACGTAACTCATTAGAATGATAGGCTTGAAGAGATGAACTTATCATAATACAAAACTCCTTATAGCAGTGGCTTAACTTCTATATCGACCGAAAAAAATATTTTTAAATATAAATTATTAAATTTCTTTCTGCGTAAAGTGACAGTCGGTGTTGGAGTAGGGACAATGTTTGGCAATATTCATGGAAAACTTCTCCTCGGTAATGCCCTCTTTTTTCCGTTCACTATGACGCATTGCTGCACGAAATGCGGTCAGTACCATGTTAGCACTGTCTTGATGCTCGGTAGAGACACGCTGTACACGTTCATCTTCAGGTTTACTCATGTCAATATCAGGCGGTTTAATAGCGGCATACGAAGATCGCAGGTCATCTTCAAGCCGGGCTACCTCAATAAGTGCATCAGCTATAGTGCTGCCTTTAATTATCTCGGTGAGCATTGAACCCAGTGTTATGGTATCTTGTGAGCTGTTGGTAGCAAAACGAATGTCTTCTATGGTACTGCCGTCATGTTTAATATACATAATCACATAAGCCTGTGTTGCATTGTCAATTCCGACACCAATGCCATCAGCATCTTCAAGCAGACCGTAATTTTGAGGATTCATCAGATGGGATGCAATCTCTTGGCTATAATCTTCATGGATCGTCATGTTGGAGTATCCTTTAGCGAAAGTGGAAAGAATTGTAACATAAAAAGCAGATGGGTTTTCCGAACAGCGGGAATGATATGTGAAAACTTAAACGATCTTTAAGTATGTTTTCACTAGAATTGCATGCTAAAAATTGATTAAGGAATGGTAATGAAACGAACCTACCAACCGCATAATACACCGCGAAAACGCACACACGGTTTTAGAGCTCGCATGGCTACAAAAAATGGTCGCAGAGTCATTAATGCCCGTCGTGCCAAGGGAAGAAAAAAATTGAGCGTTTAGCCAACTTTGTCCTGCTGAAGCACAACAGTGAGTTTCAGTTTATTTACAAAAGAGGCAACAGTGAACACTCCCGCTCTTGCGTTCTTTTTTACTTGAAAAAATCGGGAGACAGGCGTATTGGATTTACCGCCGGAAAAAAAGTCGGTAATGCCGTCAAACGCAATCGATCAAAACGGCGTTTGCGAGCACTTTTTGCAGAATTTTCTTCGACTCTGGAAGAGGGGCATTATATCTTGGTCGCCAAAGCGTCCATACATGCGCTATCTTACGAACAACTTAAATCTGATCTTCAAAAGCTTTTGAAACGAAGCGGCGGATTGCGCCAATGATTCGAAAAGCACTTCTTGCGTTTCTTGTTATTTATCAGAAATTTTTTTCACTGCTTAGTTTTGGAAGCTGTCGATTTTACCCCTCGTGTTCAGAGTATGCCAAATGGCAATTTGAACAAAATCCATTGTATTATGCTTTTTTTAGTACATTTTATCGTATTTTACGCTGCAATCAATTCTGTAAAGGTGGCATCGATTATCCAATATTGCATAAATTATCGCAACAGCCCTCAAATTTAACTTTAGATACGATAAAATACTGGCTTATTCCAAAAAGTCATCATCGCTTTTACATTATTAAAAATTTTACTTTCAAAGGGTAATCGTGTTAGAGAACATGTCATCAAACCAGCGTTTAATGATTGCGGTAGTGCTTTCATTTGTTTTTTTCATAGGCTATACCGCCATTTTTCCGCCTGAACAACAGGCTCTTGGTGATCAAAACGGATCACAAAAAGTTCAAGATGTTTCCATAATAGATAACATTGAAAAAGGCTATCATGATGCTTCGACCGCTTCTGCTACTCCTGAAGTTGCTCCATCACTGCAAAGCTCAACGAAACTTGTTCATATTGAAGCACAAGATTTTACCATGGATATTGATACGTTAGGACGTATTGACTCAATGGTGCTGAAAAAAGATAAGTACAATATAGAAGAGGGGCATCATACAGAGCTCATTTCACGAGAAGGTGCCAAGACATTGCATCTTCGTTTTTTAGATGCTACTTTAGATGCAGCAGCACTCAAAACGCCTTACGTCGCTTCGGTTTCAACGGTTGATTTGATTACCAATGCCAAGGCAACCGTCACGTTAACGCAAACACTGCCTGAACTGACTGTGACAAAAGAGATTACGATATATTCTGACGGACATTATGATATTTCAATAAAACTTTCGAATGAGAAGCGCTATTTTGTCTATTTGGGACAGCGGGCAAAAAGTGCCAATGAGCAGATTATGACGGTGCACGGTGCCCTTGTCTATGATGGTGAAGATTTAACAACAGTTTTTGAAGACGGTGATGTTGAAGGGCGTTCAACCTTTAGCAATGTGAAAATTATGTCGGCATTCGGGCAATATTTTGCCAGCATGTTCTATGGTCTGGATCGTGATATTAATGTCATTGTTGACCGTGATCGCAACAGTGATCCGGTACTCTATTTTGATGCCAAACCGATCATGTCATTTCATGGATATATTGGCCCAAAAACATATGAGACGCTGAAGTCGATTGACCCGATCTTGGTCCATGCCATTGAGTATGGCTTCTTTACTTTTATTGCGGCTCCGATGTTTAGTGTTTTGTATTGGCTGCACGGAATTTTTGGAAACTGGGGTTGGGCTATTATTGCATTGACTATTATAATTCGACTGTTGATGTTTCCGCTCACCTACAAAGGTATGGTCTCAATGCAGAAAATGAAAGAGATTGCTCCCAAAATTAAAGAGATTCAAGCAAAATACAAGGGCGACCCGCAACGAATGAATGCGGCAGTAATGGAGGCCTATAAAAAGCACGGTGCCAATCCTCTTGGCGGCTGTCTGCCGATGTTGTTGCAGATTCCGATTTTCTTTGCTATTTACCGTGTTCTTCTCAATGCAGTCGAGTTACAGGGTGCTTCATGGCTTGTGTGGTCAGATCTCTCACGAATGGATCCATGGTTCGTGTTGCCGATTTTGATGGGAGCGACCATGTGGTATCAGCAGCATATCACTCCCAATACGTTTACTGATCCGATGCAACAGAAAATCTTTAAATGGCTGCCGGTCATCTTTACCTTTTTCTTTTTAACGTTCCCGGCAGGATTGGTGTTGTACTGGCTGGTTAACAACCTGTTCTCTATTGCACAGCAATATATGGTAAATAAACAGTTTGAGACAGCAAAAGCCGAACGTCAGGAAAAGCATGTCGCGGAGAAGAAGCATGATAAAGATTGAAGCTTCTACGCTTGAAGATGCCTATGCCAAAGCTGCTGCACAATTAGCATGTTCGGTTACACAACTGCAAGTTGAAATTGTGCAATACCCCTCCAAGGGGTTTTGGGGTATCTTTCAAAAAAATGCCGTTATAGTAGCGCGCTGCAGTACTGCTGAAGCGCCCAAAGAAGAGCCTGAAACTGTTCATCATGAAGAGACCGTGGTGGTGACTAAAGAACGTACGGTTGTTGCTTCCAATGATATCCTTGTCTCTGAAACTACCGAGCAAGTGGTTGACAATGACACGATTATGCCTGAGAGTTTTGTTACGGATCAAGAAGATTCCTATTTTGAAGCAGAAGCACACGAACATACCAGTGTCTTGCATAGCAACAACAAGATTGATACCAACTTTTTTGAAGATAAGCGTGATGCTGAGGAGATTGCTCGGGAGATTGATGAGAAGATTAATGCGCTGTTTGCAAAAATCTGTTTTGACATTGACATTGTTAAAGTATCGGTTTATGACAGAGAGACTATTTTAGTAGAGTTTACGGGCAAAGATGCGGCACTGCTCATTGGTAAAGAAGGATACCGCTATAAAGCACTTTCGTATATGATATTTAACTGGATAAACTCCGAATACAATATGCAGTTGCGTCTTGAGATTGCCGAATTCTTAAAAAATCAGGAAGAGTCTATTTCGCGCTACTTGGTCAGTGTTACTGAAAATGTCGATCGTGATGGACGAGCACAGACAAAAGTGCTTGACGGAGTGTTGGTACAAATTGCGCTCAAGCAGTTACGTGATACCTATCCGGACAAATATGTCGCCATCCGCTCAACACGCGACGGTTTAAAGTTTATTATTATTAACGACTATAACAACTATTAAGGGCAGCGTGTGAATAGCACCATTGCAGCGATTGCCACCGCACATGGTATAGGCTCTATTGCCGTTGTACGACTGAGTGGCGCTGATGCACTGTCTGTAGCTAAAACGGTGTCGCATCGTGATCACTTTGTGCCGCGCCATGCTACCTTGTGTACCCTCTATAGTGCCCACTGTGAATTGCTTGATGAAGCAATTGTTTTGTACTTTAAAGCACCTTTTAGTTTTACGGCAGAAGATGTGGTAGAGTTTCAATGTCATGGCGGCTTGATAGTTGCACAACAGGTACTCCAAGCAGTACTTGATGCCGGAGCCGTACTGGCAACTCCAGGAGAGTTCTCCAAACGGGCATTTTTAAACGGGCGTATTGATTTAAGTGAAGCTGAGGCCATTGCACAGCTTATTGCAGCACAAAGTGAGGATGCCGCTGCGATTTTAGCCAAACAAATGAAAGGTTCTTTGCGTAACTATATTGAAACGGTACGTGATGAATTGCTTCATATTTTAGCTTATTCAGAGGTGAGTATTGATTATGCGGAAGAGGATCTCCCCAAAGATATTATTGATCAGATAGCGGCAAAGCTTCGTCATTTACATGTAAAACTCGAGGAGACATTAGAGGTATCACAACGTCGTGCAGGTTTGATGCAGGGTTTTAGAGTCAGTATAATCGGCAAGCCCAATGTCGGCAAAAGCTCACTGCTAAATTCATTACT
>JAJRVF010000037.1 GCA_024277395.1 Campylobacterales bacterium | reverse complement strand
TCATGTTAAAAAGACCGTTACGATCCGGCATCGGTGCCGGATAACCTAAAAAGTTTGATCCGTTTTCAACAACATGTTTGACCGATTTCACTTCAAGACGCTGATTAAGATTTGCCGCTTTACCGTCAATACCGTCAGCGGTTAATCCATGACATACTTTACACTCAGCCAAAAATACTGACTCACCCATATCGACAAGCTGATCTCCCGTAATGGACGCATATTTCGCTTCAAATTTTTCATTGTGCGCTTTAGAGTCTTCATTATACTCGCCAATTTGAGAATAGGCGTTGACAGGATATCCCATTAACATATACCAAATAGCCCAAATATTTAAGATTAAGAAAAGAATTGCCCAACCCATTGGCAGTTCATTTTTATACTCACCTATTCCATCCCAATTTTCGTCAGCAAGCTCACCTGTAGCGGTGTCTGTCTGCATTTGACGAACATACTTGATAACAACAAATACGGTTACAAGTACCAGTATAACTGCTGCAATAATGGTTAGGATATTAATAATATCGCCATTGAGACCCCCTTTAGAGCCTCCAACCGCCATATACGTAAATCCAAGCATCGCAACAGTAATTAGTATTCCCCAGAGTACCAATTTATTCATTTATGCCTCCTTTTTTAGAGTCTCATCATCTTTTTTTGAGATCTCTTCAACCGGTTTATCGGTTACTTCATCATTTAAAGCTATATTGCCATACTTCTCGTAATCACGTTTACCTTTGCGCTCTGAGCTGTAAAGATGATAAATGTACCCATAGAGTACAAATACCAAAAACGCTGTCAGAAAAAAGTAGCCGTAAGCCTGCAGTTCAGCAATATCCACGTTCAATCCTATCTATTTTAAACGATTCATATATGCAATAAGTGCTACGATTTCAGGAATTTTTCCTGCCGCGATGGCATCTTTTACATCTTGGTTTTTCATATCTGCAGCAATAATTTTTGCTTCCGCTAAAGCTGCGGCATGAGCACCCTCTAATGAATCTTCCAATGTTACCGTTACCGTACTGCCGTCTTTCATAGGAACCGGTTTGTTGTAGGGCACATTAAATACATTTTTAATCGTTATCTGCTCTGCATACGCCGTATCGACATCTGCTTCATTAACAAACATCCAGCGATATGCCGGCATAATAGAACCCGGGACGACCGCCGCCGGATCCCACATATGGTTTTCATGCCAGTCTGTAGTTCGATAATTCCCTACACGGTGTAAATCCGGGCCGGTACGTTTAGAACCCCAAAGAAAGGGACGATCGTATGCATACTCTCCACTGAGTGAATAGTTTCCGTAACGATCTGTTTCCGATTTAAACGGACGCACCAACTGAGAGTGGCATGCGTTACAACTGTTTTTAATATAGACATGACGCCCTGTCAACTCCAAAGTTGAATAGGGTTTGGTACCCACCGTCGGGCTTGATGCTTGTGCAAAGTTTGGAAGTATCTCTACCAACCCTGCAAACGCAATGGTGACAAATACTGCAACCGCGAAAAAGAACGGGTTTTTTTCTAACCAATGAAACATATTTTACCCCTTTCTCTTATGCGCCCATAGGTGAAGCGGTTTGAAGTTCATTCTCTTCAACGCGACGACCTACCGTCATAGTTTTGTAAATATTGTAAGCGAACATAAAGAAACCGATAAGGTATAGCAATCCGCCAATTGCACGAATCGTATAATATGGATGCAATACGGTTACCGTATCAATAAATGAGTATGCAAGATTACCAAACTCATCATGCGCACGCCACATCATACCTTGTGTAATTCCCGCAATCCACATGGATGTAAAGTATAAAATTACACCTAACGTTTGAATCCAGAATTGTGTGTTCATCATCGATTTAGAATAGATCTCGCGCTTAAAGACACGTGGCGCCATGTGGAAAAGCGATGCCATAATCATAAAGACAACCCAACCAAGAACTCCATCGTGTACGTGACCCACAATCCAGTCTGTAAAGTGTGCAATCGCATTAACCGACTTAATTGCCTGAATTGGACCCTCAAGCGTTGAGAACATGTAAAATGTTGATGCCAAAATCATAAACTTGATCAATGGAGATGATGCCACCTGCTGCCACTCACCCTTCATAGTCAAAAGCATATTAATCGCTGAACCCCATGACGGAAGAATCAACACCACCGAGAATACCGACCCCATGGTCTGCATCCAATCCGGTACGGTTGAAAACAGCAAGTGGTGTCCGCCCGCCCAGAGATAGACAAACATCAAGCCCCAGAACGAGAGAAGTGAGAGTTTATATGAATAAACAGCCTGACCCGACTCTTTAGGTAAAAAGTAGTAGATCATTGCAACAATTGGCACGGTAAAACCAAATGCTACCGCATTGTGCCCATACCACCATTGAACCAAAGCATCATTCGTACCGGCATACATCGATACCGAATGGTACCAATCACCAATACCGCCTGAAGCAAAATAGGTCGGTACGGCCATATTGTTAAATAGATAGAGCATTGCGACACCTAAAAATGTTGCAATATAGTACCAAACAGAGATGTAAAGCGATTTTTCACGACGAATACCGATCAAACCAAATATATTGATACCCCAAAGTACCCATACTACAACAATGGCAATATCAATCGGCCATTCGAACTCAGCATACTCTTTTGATGTGGTAACCCCAGCAAGAAGTGACACTACTACCGCGGCCACGGTCACTACGTAAAGCGTAAATTGCAATTTACCCAAAGCCATTAAAAGCGGCGATTCTGCCATCGATACTTTAAGGACGCGTTGTCCTATATAATACCATGTAGCAAAAATTCCACTTACCGTAAAACCAAAAATTACTGCATCGGTATGCAGTGGACGAAGACGACTAAAATTTGTATACTCTGCCAGGCCTTCACCTAGCAACAGGTTCACTTCTGGAAATGCCAGTTGAAATGCTAAAATAACACCCACAAGCATACCCACAATACCCAGTACAATTGTTGTAAACATAAACAGTTTAGCAACCGTATAGTCGTACTCTAATGGACGATTCTCCATATACAGCCTCCTTAAGATTCAAAGCGTAATAATCTATTGAAATAGAATATATAACAGCATTATGTTAGCTATAAAGGGTTTTATCTAATCTTAAATCTTAATAATTTATTTAAATTTAACACTTTGGTTACAAATTTATAATATAAAAACTAGAAAAAGGAGTTTTAAAAAATGTAATATAATATAAACTAATATTATATTCTTAGGAGCGATCTCTATCGCTTGATATGTTCTAAAAAATCCCTAAAAATATAATGACTCTCTTTGGGACCGGGGCTCGCTTCGGGATGATGCTGCACGGAGAATACAGGCGCACTCTTGTATTTAAGCCCCTCAATAGTATTGTCAAACAGATTAACATGCGTTATCTCGGCAATGGCTGCAATGGAGTCAGGTACATTGTAGTTGTGGTTTTGTGCTGTAATCTCAACACGACCGCTCTTCATGTTTTTTACCGGATGATTCCCGCCATGGTGACCAAATTTAAGTTTAAATGTCTCATAACCGTGCGAAATTGAAAGCAGCTGATGACCCAAGCAGATACCGAACATGGGTACCTTGGCGTCTATAAGCTTTCGAATCTCTTTGTGCTCTTTTTTCAATACCAGAGGATCTCCCGGACCATTCGAAAGGAAGACCCCGTCAATCTCTTTGTGTTCGTATCTCTGAATTAATACCTCAGCGTTGAAGTTATTGGGAATCACCTCTACGGCAATGCCTGCTTGTGTCAACTCATTGAGAATATTGCGTTTGACACCAAAATCGACTACGACCACAGTTGCTTCTGCTTTAGGTGCTTTATTGTATGTAAAGCGCGCGGTATCGTACGTTCCATTTACATGTAAATACGCCTCTTTGGTACTCACCTCTTCTATGTAGTTCATCTCTTCAATGCGCGGACTGCTTTCCAAAATGGCTTTGAGCGCTTCTTTATCGCTGATTTGCGATGAAGCAACCATCATCATGGCACCTTCGGAACGCACCATTTTTGTCAGGTAGCGTGTATCGATCTCACAAATTCCCATACAGCCGTGCTCTTTTAATAAAAGGTCTAATGCCTTCTCTCCCCTAAAGTTGGAGTAGCGCTGCTGGTATTTGCGCACTATCACTCCTTTGGCATGGGTACAACTGCTCTCCATGTCATCCTCGTTGACACCGACATTGCCAATTTCTGGAGCAGTAAATGTCACAAACTGCCCGGCATAAGAAGGATCAGTGATAATTTCTTGATATCCGCTCATAGACGTATTGAAAACCAGCTCCCCGACACTGGTTGTATCGGCACCAAAACTTTTAGCCTGTAGAAACGTACCGTTTTCTAAGTAGATCCATGCATCACGCATCATAACATTCCTCTTTTTTGCAACTCTTCGTGGTAAAGTTTTTCATATAAAATCTCATACTCATCCGTACCGGGAAGCAGTTGGCGTTTGTACGATTTCATTTTTTCTATGACACTCTGCTCAATGTCACTATTCTCAGCAACAAATGAGGTCATAGCATCATAGATGATATTTTTAATACGATTCTCGCTGACATCGTAATTGATCAGATCTTCTTCATAGAGTGCATCAAGAATCTTATGTGCCAGATCTGAAAAGCGCTCCTCATAAGAGAGAATAACACCGTACTCATCAGCAAGCTTTTTTTTAATCATCCAAAAAAGCTGGCGCTCATCGGCAAGGTAAAAATCGATCTGCTCTTCATTGTCATCCACAATTTCATTGACACGCTCTTCCAGAGCCGCCTCTTGCTTTACACTGGCAAGGAGCAGTTTTTCTGCCTCTTGTGCTACCGCCTCTAAACCACTGGTCATCATAACCAATCCGCTTTTATTGAGATCGATTGCTATTTTGTTTGATATATGCGGTACATGTGAGAGAGTAACTTTCATACCATTGCCCTGTAGTTATAATTTTTCGTATTCTACAGTAGATAAGGTAAATATTTCATTATTTCACTGTTTTCGTCAACTCCAAGGTAATACTTGATGCTTTTTTCGGCTCCATTTTAGAGAGAATTTTTCCTACAGTTTTTGGTTTTAACGAACGCAATATTTTTGACGCTTCCGAAACATTCATATCATTTAAAATTTGTGCCGCCGCACCGGCTTTCATTTTGGAATAGGTCTGTGAAACGCGATCCATTTTAGCATTGTTTAATGCTTTGAGAACTTTTTTGTTTTCTTCTAAATTCTGTTGAATCTTTGCCTCACGCTGCTTTACTTCTGCAAGTTTTGCTTCGACTGCCTGCTCTTTTTCCAGAAGCATCTTCTGTTTCTTGTTGAGCAATTCATCTGTTGCCGTTTTCAATGCTTCTAATGCCTGACGCTGCTCATCAAGACGTTCCAACTCAACCAGCAGCTCACCTTTGCGCTCTTCAAAAATCTTGGTGCAATCAAAAAGCTTATCGGTACCTTCTAGCGCCCACAATACGTTAAAGCCCACTAAAACAGCAATAAAGAGAAGCTTCATTGGGACCTGCTAATAAAGGTTTGCAATGCCGCTTCATCAAGCGATTTGGACTCTTCCATCTTCTGCTTTTTAATAATTTTTTTGATTTGTTCGGCCTCAAGATATTGAAATTTTTCATACTCTATCAGTGATGCTTTTAGCGCCTCTTTTGCCTGTTTTACCAAAGTATTCTGAAACTGTACCTGTTGCAAATGGGATCGGATAACGCTTTGCTGCATAGAAAAAGAGAGCCGTGACTGTAAAAAAACGGTAATATCACCCTCTTGCGGAACTTCTAATGCATAAAGCAGCTTATAGGAACGCTGCAGCGCCTCCTTGGCTTTTAAAAGTTCGCTGTTGGCTTGAAAAAGTTTCTGCTCACACTGCTGCATCTCATTATTTTTATATTTAACCAGTTGCGTAAACCGTGTGTGCATCACTTCGCTCCTACATCAAAATTGTATCATTCCGATCCGGTGATGTCGATATCATACCCACTTTTGTCTGAGTCATCTCTTCAATGGCTTTAACATACGCTTGCGCTGCCGGCGGTAAATCACCAAAATGCCGAGCACCTTCAGATTTTTCCCACCCTTGAAACGTTTCATATACCGGCGTGACATCTTCTAAATTTGACGGCAGATAATCAATCACTTCACCGTTACATTGATACGCCACACAGACTTTAATTTCATCAAACCCGTCTAAAACATCAAGTTTCATCAGTGCCAACTCATCACATCCGTTAAGACGACTTGCATAGCGACAGGCAACGGCATCAAACCAGCCGCAGCGACGCGCTCTGCCCGTCGTAGTACCAAACTCATGTCCTTGTTTTCCAAGGCGGACACCCGCTTCAGTAGTATCTTCACTCGGAAACGGTCCGTTTCCGACACGGGTACAGTACGCTTTGACAATGCCGGTAACCTTCCCTATATCCTTGGGATTTAGCCCGAGTCCCGTACAGGCTCCCGCTGTTACGGTAGAGCTTGAGGTGACATACGGATAGGTTCCGTGATCAATATCGAGCATGGTTCCCTGTGCTCCCTCAAGAAGAATTCTTTTCTCGTCGTCAAGCGCCTTCCAGACCACATTGGTGGTATTGGTAATATAGCAACCCATCTGCGCCTTATAGCCTTCGAGTTCACTCAGCAGCGCTGCACGGTCGGGAGTAGGAATATGAAGTACATCAAAAATATCTCGATTCTGCGCAAAATAATCTAAAATTGTCTCGCACAGCTGCATCGGATGCAACAATTCGCCGACACGATGACCGACACGATTGATCTTGTCCGAATAGGCCGGACCAATCCCTTTTCCCGTCGTGCCAATAGCCTTTGCTCCTTTCAGACGCTCCCGTGCCTGATCAATAAGTGCGTGATACGGCAGGTTTAAATGTGCCTTGTCGGAGATAAAAAGCCGTCCTTCAAGGTTGTCAAACTGACGCATCTCCTCAATAATAGATTCCGGCGACAAAACAACACCGTTACCAATAACATTAATTGCTTTGGGGTTCAGCACGCCCGATGGAATCAGATGCAATGCATACCGTATGCCATCTACCCAAATTGTATGTCCGGCATTGTGTCCGCCTTGAGAGCGACAGACCATATCATACCGTTGTGCCAGCATATCGACAATTTTGCCTTTCCCTTCATCTCCCCACTGCACACCAACAATTACATCTGCTCTCATCTGTTTCCCTTTGTCATTTTTGCTTCGAGAACCTCATCAATATAAATAGCAAAGCCCACCGAAGTTCTTGCCTCATTGCTGTAGCGTCCGCCGCTGGCATAGACGTCATTATTTTCAATGATCCTAAAAAAGAGTTCGTCATAATAGAGCATCTCCGCATAATAAAGCGGCGCAATCACACTGTTGCTGTAGGCTATTTTTGAACTCATCTCTTTAATTTTTAACAGCTCGGTCTTAATGGCATCGGGTACTAAAGCAATCACTTCATCAATCTGCTCAACGTGCTGTAAATAGACCAGCTTAGTGAGCCACTCCAACTCTAAATCAAGCAATTTTTCAATATTGATATGGCGAAAATCATCAAGGGCAATATCAAACATTTCGACAAGCTTTTTAGGAATATTAATATTGCTGATTTGCAGCAGCGGCTGCATCTGCAGTGTTTCAAAAATATCCAACGCAATATTGAGAACCTGACTCAAATCGCTCTTGTCAAGGTACTCGGCTCCGACTTGGTACTGCTCCTCAGCAGGATAGCGAAATACCGGCTGAATATAGAACCATTTCTTATGTGCCGTATTACGATCAAGTCGTTTGCCTAAAATACGCACCACATCAATGGTTGAGTCAGCACGCAAACTCATGCTATGGTTGGCCCGATCGTTAACACGAACAAGCTGCTTCTCATCAGAGATGCTTTGGTGCTGATGGTACGAAAACAGCGGTGTTACAATCTCCAAAAAACCGCGACCGCTCAAGAGTTCGCTCGCCACCTGTTCAATATGGCGCTTCTGTCTTGCCGAGTCTGCAAAATACAGCTTACTGCCCTCAGGTATCTCATGTTCAAAAATCATCTACTGCTCTTTAGGTGACAATTTATGTTTGAAGTACTCTTCATTAAAGATACGACTTGCCGTTGCATCATAAGGGCGTCGTCCCAAAAGTGCCAATGACAACTCAATGCAATTGAGCACCCATACCATTTCATTGAGATCAATCAGACCCATTTGATTGATACGAAAAATCTTGCCTTTCAGGTGATCCTGTCCGCCGGCAACACTCACACCAAACTCCTCTTTAAGCAAGGTGCGAATTGCTGTGGCATCGGCATCGGCAATAGTAGTCATCGCTTTGGCAGGCACTTTAGGATAGCTGTGCAAACCAATAGCTTCTAAAGCAAAACGTACTGCTTTGGCACGGCGCGCAGTATCGCAATACAACTTGCCTGCACCACCATAGCGCTTAATACTCTCCAACACTTCTAAAAGACCGATAATAAGTGTTGTAGCCGCCGTATATGCTGTCGTGTTTTGGCGCTGTTTTTGTATCTCCGAAGCCAGATTGAAGTAGTACCCTCTTCCGCTTCCAATTTTACCGATTGCCGCACTGCTCAAACCCAGTATTGCCAAACCCGGCGGCAGCATAAACGCCTTCTGACTGCCGGCAATAATGCAATCAATGTGGCTTACGTCAATACGCTCCACACCAATTGCCGTAATGCCGTCAGCAATCACCATAATATCGGGATTAAATGCTTTTACAGCCGCAGCAATCTCCTCTACAGGGTGACGCAACCCACCGGCACTCTCACATATCTGAACGGCAATAGCATCAATATCACTGTGCTCATGCAGCGCCGCCATAACCTCTTCTACTGAAGCCGGTGTACTCCAATCATAGCAAAGTTCGACTTTTTCAAGCCCCATCGCTACGGCGATTTTTCCAAAACGTTCGCCAAATTTTCCGGCATTGATATTAAGCAGAGTATGGTGACACAAGTTGCTCACCGCCGCTTCCATAGCACCCGTTCCCGTCGAGGCGAGCATCACTACCTCATCGGTTGCTAAAAGCTCTAAAAGCCCTTCGCGGGTTTGTCTAAAAATTGCCTCAAACTCCGGTGTACGGTGGTGAATACTCACCGTTGCCATCGCCTGACGAACATTTTCAGGAACCGGGGTGGGTCCTGGGGTAAAAAGAAGCATTATCTTTCCTTCGCATCACATGATTTCAAAACCGCGTATTATATCCAATAATCTATAAGAAGAAAATTATGCTACACTTTCACAAAAATAAATAGGACACTAATGACAATTTTTGATTCGCTTATTTTAGGAATTGTTGAGGGCTTAACCGAATTTTTACCTGTCTCTTCAACAGCACATCTGGTTTTAGTAGGTCAACTTTTACATGTCAAGCAGGACAATTTCAAAACTGCCTATGACATTATTATTCAAATTGCTCCCATCTTCTCAGTCATGATCATTTTTAAAGAACGGCTGATGCAGAGTTTGGATATTTGGTACAAACTTATGGTTGCTTTCGTTCCCACGGGTATTGTCGGTCTGCTCTTTCACAAACAGATTGAGGCAATGTTCAGTGCCAACTCTACTGTAGCACTGATGATTATTACCGGTATTGCTTTTTTAGCTATTGAGTTCTTCTACAAAGAGCGCGATCATGATGTTACGCTGCTTCAAAACGTTACCTATATGCAGGCCTTAAAAGTGGGATGTTTTCAGGTACTCTCTCTTATTCCCGGCGTTTCGCGTTCAGGCAGCACCATATTGGGTGCTATGCTCATCGGACTGCGCCGTGACGTTGCCATGATATTCTCCTTTCTGTTGGCCATCCCGACAATGGGGGCGGCTTCGGGCTATATGCTGCTTAAAGAGTACCACAGCCTCAGCTTTGACCATATGGAACTCCTGGTAGTCGGTTTTGTCGTCTCTTTTATAGTCGGCTGGATTGCGGTAAAATGGTTCTTGGCCATTGTCTCTAAGTATAACTTTACCCCTTTTGGCATCTACTTGATTGTCTCCGGGCTGCTCTTTGGACTCTTCGGGGTTGATATGTAATGCTCTGCGGCATTGATGAAGCAGGTCGCGGACCGCTTGCGGGTCCCTTGGTAATGGCTGGGGTAGTACTGCATCAGCACATTGGGGGTCTCAACGACTCTAAAAAACTTACTGCTGCGCAGCGCGAGCTGCTCTATGAACGCATCATTGCTTGCAGCACCTGCCATACAGTCACTTTCTCTGCCCAAAAAATCGACACCAACGGCATATCACACTGCCTGCGCGAGGGACTGCTTGAGATTATGGCAACCATCTCATGTGAGCACTACCTTTTTGACGGCAACTCCAATTTTGGCGTTACCAATCTCTCTACAAAAATTAAAGCCGATGCCAGCATTGCTGAAGTAAGCGCCGCCTCCATTGTTGCCAAAGTAACTCGTGACCGTGAGATGATTGCGTTTGCACAGCATTATCCATGCTATGGATTCGAACGTCACAAGGGATATGGCACAGCACTGCACATCCAAAAGATTCGCGAGCACGGCTATTGCAATATTCACCGTCGCTCTTTTCGTCTTAAAGCTTTAGAAGCAACACTTTTTTAGTATAATGGCAATGATGAAATCCATACAACATATTGAAAATGCACTGAAAGATTTAGACAAAGAGGTTGAAGCTGTTCTTACGAACCTGTCGCTTTCGTTAACACAAAAAGATAATGTGATGCTGCCGATACTGCAACAGAAAAAAGTCCTAAAACAAACGCTAGAAGACTTGAAGTATTTGCAAGAGCATCCGCCTGCACCCAATCAGCCTTGCGGTATTTCAAAATACCGCAAGAATTGAGTCGGCGGACTCTTTGATTTTACAATTTTACATGTAAAATTATTTAGTGCCGCATTTGCCCGCGCCACACTTCATAACCTCTTTGGCTTTTGTGGCAGCTTTTTCAATTTTTTTACTGCTGTTGCAGTCCGAACAGGCAGACTTTACCGCTTTCACAGCCTCTTTGGCATTACCACACTTTCCGGCGCCGCACTTCATACCTTCAGCGCTTAAAGTCGTCGCGCCGAATCCGGTAAAAAGTACTGCCGCTATAAGCAGTGTTCCTAGTTTAAGATGTTTCATCGTAACTTTCCTTCATTATGGGTTTGTAAATCGTCAAAAGCATGATATATGAAAAAAGATAATCGTTAGTATACGTTATCTTGTGACAAACTACTGCGATAACGCTGTATCGCCTCTCTGAAGAGCAACAAGACTGCCAGCATCACAAACATTTCACGTATCTCATATTGCATATTAAAAAAATCAAAAATATCATGATGTAACATGGCAATTCCTGTGGTACTCAGCACTGTAAAATAGTGTAGCTTTACGTAACGAGAAGCAGATTGCACATAGAGATAGTATCCAAACAGAACCAAAGCACTCAGCAAAGCTATCATATCGACGATCACCCCGACATCATCATAAAAATAGATCTGAAACGATGACGCAAACAATACAACCAGAATGCTGTGCGGGTTCACATCAAACCAATAAAATTTTTCAAACACAGCATACCGATGCAGTACTGCCTTGTAAAGCAACGGTATAAAGACCAAAAGGGTGTATACGGCCGTGTAGATCGTCGAGCTAAAAAGATTAGCATCCATAAGATTATGCAGGTTCGTTTCGTGCTGTCGGTTGTTCTGCACAAAAAAGTCACCGCTTTGAAACTCTAAAAGGTGCTGTCCCCAGCTGATCTCTTCCATAGCAGCAATAAATACCAGCAACGAAAACAGCACTACAGCCGACAAGACTGTTTTTGAAAACCGTTTGCAATCTCGATAAACCGTCATGAAACCGTAGAACGCAATGCTGAGCAACACAACAACACTCACACTCTCAAAAAAACCGTTTTCTTGTGTCATCATTCGCAGCAGTGCGGCATCACTGTACGCGGTTATAAAGACGGTAGCCATTGCAATGACATACAGCACTGCAATGATGCCGTAGAGCACATGACGCATCACATCACTGCTAATAGGCATGCTTGTAACCTGCATCACTATAGGGCATCTGCACATAGTTGAAAACGCGGGCATATCTGCCGATATACGGCGCTAGGAGCTGAGAAAGGTTAATACCAATACCTGCATACAGATAGCGTTTACGCCCCTCAATCGGCAGGGTGTCATGGTTAAAGTTCCGTGTATAGTAACCCAAATGCAACTCCAAATATTGGGCTAAAGTATGCTCAAACAGCGCAAACCCTTTTGCTTTGAGAACAAACAGATGTTTCATTCGCTCATAATCTGTTGTAATGTCGGTGACGTTATCACTTTTTAAAAAAGGGTTGTATGCCACACGAAAATCGATCTTCTGCTCCAACGTCGGGGTTGTAGCAAACAGATATCCTGCAATGACCCCGAGGGCATCGGCAATAAAATCTTCTCGAGAGAAACCATGTTCACTGAAACCGTCACCCAGCTCAATGAGTACACCCGAGAGCATCCCCGCCGTTAAGGCACCGTAGAGTGCGGCATGATGCTCGCTATAACCCCAGCTTTTATAGAGTGGGGCAAGAAGCCGCGTCACCACATAGTTGGTATAGAAATGACCCAGTTTATCCGAACCGCCATTGCTGGTATCGCGCTCAAACCATCCTTCATTACGAAAATGGAAATTTTCATCGCCATAACCCCACTGCGTCAGCCCCCATACCAATATGCCCGACGCAATGGCAATGTTGGTATAAGCCAGCTTCTCCTCTTTAGAAAGACGCTCGGACAACGAGCGTTCATCGGCAGAATATTGCGCTCCTGCAACATTATGACAGACTAAAAGAATCCATAACAGATAATGCACTACAAAAACCTTCTTTATATGTAAAATGATAATATTGTTGATGGCATGAATGAAGTACTCCCCTTCAGATACCTGCGGCACATAGCGAACTAAGGTGTGCTGCTGTATTCCTACCCTGACACAGTGTCTTAAAACACCATTGCACAGGTCTAAAGAGAAGCGCTCAAAACATCAGAATGTTCTCAGCGCTTGAAAGTTGCGGAGGAATTATACCTAAAAATTGGAAATTTTCCAATATAATAACATATGATTTATATAAGCGTCGCCTTTAAAGAAGAAGCAAAACCTTTATTGCAGCAGTGGCAGTTTCAGCGTGACAAAAACGCGCCCTGCACCATCTATGCTGCCAAGCACATCTACCTGCTCATTACCCAAATGGGACAAGAAAATGCCAAGCGTGCATTGGAAGCACTGCTGTGCTACCGACCCCCACAACCGCAAGACTGTTTTATCAATTTTGGTATCTGTGCGGCACCGGTTTCATATGCTATCGGCGAAGTGCTGCGCTGCAATCATCTCATCTACCGCCGTCAATCACTCCGCCTTGATTCTAAAAATACATGTATCTTGCAGACACACGATGCACCGTGCGATACCGAACAGCCTCATGCAGTCGATATGGAAAGTTTTGCACTCTTTCAAAAAGCCCTGCCGCGCTTTGCTCGATGCTATTGCATTAAGGTGGTTTCAGATCACTTTCAACCACAGGCGGCATCTACCCGTACTATGGCAGCACTGCTTCATCGCGGTGTTAGCACCCTAAAGGAGATTGTTCATGAAAACAGCCATTGTCACCGGAGCTAGTTCAGGCATAGGAAATGCTATTGCCCTGCGACTGTTAGCACTCAACTACCGTGTTGTCGGTATCAGCAGACGTGATGCTGCTATTGAGCATCCACACTTTAGTGCGCTGCGCTGCGATCTCTCCAGCAATCGCGACACCCTTGCTCTTATACAGACCTTGCAACAAGACGACACCCTTGCCATTCTTGTCAATGCAGCGGGATTTGGTGTTTTTGAACCCCATGAAGAGCTCCGTGCCGCAACCATTGACGCCATGGTTCACCTGCATCTGACCACACCCATGCTGCTTACCAATGCTCTGCTGCGTACGCTCAAAAAAAATGCCGGTCATATTATTAACATCACCTCCATTGAAGCAACACGATCAAGCAAATTTTCAGCACTGTACTCTGCTACAAAATCCGGTCTGCGCGCTTTTGGCGCTGCCCTTTTCGAAGAGCTGCGAAAAAGTGACGTCAGTGTTGTTACGATTAATCCCGATATGACCGACACCCCATTTTTCGATACGCTCAACTTTGACACGGTTTCACAAGCCAACACCCGGCTGCAAAGCAATGATATTGCCGATGCCCTCGAACAGATTCTTACCATGCGCCACGGCGTCGTCGTTACCGAAATGACACTGCGCTCCCAACGTTTCGGTATTCGTAAAAAAACTAGGAAGTAATATCAAGACGTCGCGACTTTGGACGCTCGGTTGCATGAAGAAATTGCAAACTCTTTTTAATTTGCTGCATCGACAAACCTGCTTCATCTTGTAACGTTTGAAGCAACAGTACCGCTTCTTGGGAAAGATATCGCGCCGCCTCAGCCTCTTGGGCATTACAAAAGGAAGGCACCTCTGCTGCAAGAGCGGCTAAGGATGTTGTGTTTTTTTCAATGAGCGCTACTTTGAGCTGAGAAAGCCACTGCTGTGCAGTGCTAGCCATTGGAGTTTTCTGCATTGGTCAAGCTGGTAAACATGGCTGATACCGAGTTGTACTGACTGATCATCGAATCGTATGCCGCATACTGCTTTTTTAAAATTTCATACTTACTCTCAAGCCGCTCAACAGCGCTCTGCTTTCGGTCTTCAAGAGACTGAAGATTGTCCCGAATCGCACTGTCAAAGCGATCTAAGGTCGCATTGTATTTTGTATACTCTTCCACTTTTGTTGAGAGCTCTGTGAAAGCGCCGTCCAGTTCTACTGTTGTTCCGTCGGCATTGGTAAAGGTACCTCCGGCTAAAAATGCCTCCACATTTCTCGGATTGGCATCAAGCTGTTCTTTGAACATCGTTTCATTGAAGGAGAGTGTTCCTTCTTTGTCCACATCAAACCCGTAATCAATCATAGAGCCCACCCCGCCGCCGACACTTGAAATCATATCTTCAAGAGTACGCTTCATGTTTTTTATGGTACTCTCGTTGGAAAAGATACCACGGGTATCACTGTCGGTACTGGATTTGGTCATTTTGTTTAGTTCTGTCATGGTCGCATTGTATTTGTCAACAAAACTGTTCATCTTCTCCAGGATATTTTCACGGTTTTGCTCAATCTTGACCGTAGAACTACCGACTTCTTGCAATGTAATGTCCAAGCCGACAATAAGATCATCAACGTTATTACTTGTACGCGTAATTGCCTGTCCGTTAAAAGTGAAATTAGCATCAATTCCCGTCTGAATGACACTCATACCGCCGGTTAATCGTGAATCTGAAAGATTTCCACTGTTGTCACTCATAGTAATGTCTTGCGTTGTTCCCGTGTCAACGGAGCTGACAAAAAGGCGAAACTCCCCGCTGTTAATCTGCACAATGGTGGCATCCACTTTATCGCCGGCAATGTCGTTGATTGATTTTTTCAAATCATCGAGCGTTGTAGTAGCATCATAGTCAATAGTAAAATCTTGCCCGTCAATATTCAGATTCATGCTTCCCGCACCACCGGCAATAGTATCACTTCTTGAAGCGAATGCACCCGACTCCTCAATCTGTTTGGTCGCAAGGTTTTGAACCTCTAAAGTAAACTCTTGAATATCGGTATTGGAAGATGCGCTCACAGCCACCGATGTTCCGGTCACCGCGGTAGATCGCTCATCAAATAGACCATGACTTTTAATGGCACCAATACTGTCGGCAAGATTTGTCATATTGGCATCAATAATCTCCAAAGCAGATTTCTTATCACCCTCATTGGCAATCTCCAATTCTACCGGGGTTACAAACTTTGCGTCATCGGCGGCACGCAATTGATCTAAAACATCTTGCGTCAAGATACTCGACCCCACACCCAAGGAACTGATACCCATGATATCTCCTTTATAATATATATTATTCTTAAAGACTATATCGGCCTATTTTACTTTATGTGTAGAATTTACGGCTAAATCTGCCCAAAAACGGTAAATATGCGACATTAGGTTTCAGCAATACAACTCCCCTGCAACATATTTTCCCGCACTGCAAATCGATACAACATCGTCTGACATTTACATGTAAAATCTATAACATTTGCTCGCTTTCGTTGTGATGGTGCCATGACTTTGGGCAGCTCTCTGCTAATAAGCTCTTTAATAGACATCTTCATACCGTGTTCGAGCGTCTTAATGAAACGTCCATCAACCATTGTGTTATCAACAAGATACAGCGTGGCTTCAAAACCCAATGTCTTTAGCTGTTGATAAAATGCTGTT
>JAJRVF010000004.1 GCA_024277395.1 Campylobacterales bacterium | reverse complement strand
CAAGGGACAATGGTCAGCAGTGATCTAACCCCGCCGCATATCCGAGAAAAAAAAATACATGTAAACGGCAAAGAGTGGTGGCTTATTGATACGGGCGTACCGCATCTGGTCACCTTTGATGCGCCCATTGAACATTTTGATTTGCAAGAGGCGCGTGAGCTTCGCAAGCGTTACAATGCCAACGTCAATATTGCGGCGGTGCTGCCTGAGGGCAGTTTACGGGTGCGTACCTATGAGCGCGGTGTAGAAGACGAGACATTGGCATGCGGAACCGGCATGGCGGCGGTCTATTACAGAGCGCTTACGGAAGCGCGCGTTGATGGAGCGTGCAAAGTATTTCCCAAAAGCAATGAGACCCTCTATCTGGAGATGGGCGAGCATACCATTGCTTTTAAAGGAGCGGTAAAAGCGTGTTTTGAAGTCAGCTGGAATGAGAGGTAGAACGATACAATTTTGAGACGTTTGACAACACAGTAGCGCAATGTAAACTTTAAAAGCCGGCAGCCTCAATATTTTGAGCTTGGGTATCGGCAATGAGCGGGTCAATAATCTCATCTAAAAGCCCTCCGGTCATGATCTCATTGAGCCGGTAGAGTGTTAAGGTGATGCGGTGATCGGAAATACGGTTTTGCGGATAATTGTAGGTGCGAATGCGACCGCTTCGATCACCGGTACCGACCTGATCTTTACGGGCGGCACCCTCTTTTTCCATTGCCTCTTGCATCTGCAGGTCGTACAGACGGGCTTTGAGTACCTTCATGGCTTTGTCGCGGTTTTTGTGTTGTGATTTCTGATCTTGATTGGTCACGACAATGCCTGTAGGCAGGTGGGTAATACGTACTGCCGAGTCGGTGGTGTTGACCGATTGTCCGCCGCATCCGGATGAGCGCATGACATCAATTTTAAGATCATTGGGATCAATCTCAATCTCTACATCGTCTACTTCCGCCATAATAGCAACGGTAATAGCCGAGGTGTGAACCCGTCCTTGGGATTCGGTCGCAGGAACCCGCTGCACACGATGGGTACCGCCTTCGTATTTCATGCGGCTGTAGACATTCTCTCCTTTAATGAGCGCAATAATCTCTTTGTAGCCGCCTGAGTCCGAAGGGCTGGAGCTCATAAGCTCTACGTTCCACCCCTTGAGATCGGCATAGCGCAAATAGGCGTTAAACAGATCTCCGACAAAAATGGCGGCTTCATCACCGCCGGTTCCTGCACGCATCTCAATGATGGTGTTGCGGTCATCGTTGGGGTCGCGCGGCATGAGCAGAATTTTAATCTCTTCTTCTAAAAGCGGTACCTGCGCTTCAAGCGCTTTGATCTCTTCTTTGGCGAGTTCACCGAGTTCGGGATCGCTCAACATCTCTTTGTTGTCGCTAATGTCCTGGAGTACTTGCTGATAGGCTTTGGCCTTATCGACGATGTCTTGAAGTGCAGACTGCTCTTTGGAGAGTGCGGTCATTTTTTTAATGTCAGATGCAATATCGGGAGCACTGAGCAGTTCGCTCAGCTCATTGTAGCGGGTAATAAAGGGAGTGAGTTTTTCAGCTAGCATGGAAGCTCTAAAAAACCGCTATAAAGCGTTAACAGCGTGGTGCAAACGGCTAATTTTTCGTGATGCAGTCTCTCTTTTGAGAATACCTTTACTGACAAATTTGTGAATTTGTTGGTTTGCAACTTTAAATGCTGCCGCAGCCTCTTCTTTATTTCCTTCGTCGACGGCTGTACGAACGGCTTTGACGATGTTTTTCAAACGCGTACGATAGTATCGGTTACGCTCAGTACGTTTTTCAGTCTGGCGGATACGTTTTAATGCTGACTTATGGTTTGCCATAGCATTTATCCTTATCAAATTTTTTTTAGGGTAGAATACTACCTTAAATAATCTTAAATTTAAGTTATGTTTAAACGATTGTCCGAAAAATGCAAACTCAGGAGTATAAATGAAGTTATTTGGAACCGACGGTGTTCGTGGCGAGGCGGGTACTTTTTTACATGCAGAGCGTGCTATGCGCGTGGCTATGGCGGCAGGAATCTACTTTAAAAAAGATGCCAGTACCAAAAAGATTTTGGTCGGTAAAGATACCCGTCGCAGCGGTTATATGATTGAGACGGCAATTGTCAGCGGTCTGACAGCGGTCGGTTACGATGTTATTCAAATCGGCCCCATGCCGACGCCGGCCATTGCTTTTTTAACGGAAAATATGCGTTGTGACGCGGGCATTATGATCAGTGCATCGCACAACTCGTTTGAAGATAACGGGATTAAATTTTTTGATGCACACGGCAACAAACTTCCCGAAGAGGTTGAAGTTGAGATCGAAAAGATTTTTAACAGTAAAAAAGGGCTAATCAAAGAGTCGCACGCCGTGGGCAAAGAGATTGGCTCGGCAAAACGTATTGACGATGTGATCGGTCGCTATATTGTACAGCTGAAAAATTCATTTCCAAAAGACATCAGTCTGCACGGATTGCGCATTGTTTTAGATACGGCCAACGGAGCAGGTTATATTGTGGGTCCGACGGTTCTTGAAGAACTCGGAGCCGAAGTCATTGTACTGCACAATCACCCTAACGGACACAATATTAACCAAAACTGCGGCGCACTGCATACCAAAGATGTGAGCGATGCGGTATTGAAGTATCGTGCCGATTTGGGTATTGCGCTTGACGGCGATGCCGATCGTCTGGTGGTGATAGATGAAAAAGGCGATGTGGTAGACGGCGATCATCTTATTGGTGCTTTAGCGCTCTATTTTCAAGAGTGTGGTATGCTTAAAGGCAAGGGTGTTGTGACTACGGTTATGAGCAACCAGGGGCTTGAAGATATGCTAGAACAACACCAGTTAACACTCTATCGCTCGAATGTCGGTGATAAAAACGTTCTT
>JAJRVF010000036.1 GCA_024277395.1 Campylobacterales bacterium | reverse complement strand
TGATAATAACGTCTCGAACATTACCTCACTTCACAATAGCGGCAAAATTGTCATCTGTTATTTTAGTGCGGGAAGCTATGAAGACTGGCGTGAAGATGCTATATTCTTTGATACGGCAGCATTAGGGAACAGTCTTGATGGCTGGGAGGGTGAACGATGGCTTGATGTCCGTCATGAATCACTTAAAACCATTATGATCAACCGACTTAACCTAGCGGCAGAGAAAGGTTGTGACGGGGTTGAGCCCGATAATATGGACGGGTATGCCAATAATACCGGTTTTGAACTCAGTGGGGATGATCAGTTAGCCTATAATCAGTTTATTGCCAATGAAGCCAGAAAGCGGGGATTGCTTGTCGGGCTGAAAAATGATCTTGACCAAATTGTCGCATTGGAACCGTTTTTTGATTTTGCCGTGAATGAGGAGTGTCACTACTACAATGAATGTGATGCACTTCAACCTTTTGTAGATGCGGGTAAGCCGGTCTTTCATGCCGAATATGCAGAACAATATGTTCTCAATATCGATGGAGCGCGTGATGCTCTGTGTGAGCAGAGCAGAACCTTGCAGTTTCACACGCTGGTGTTGCCTGTGGACTTAAACGACACCTTTAGGTTTAGTTGCGATTTGAATGTCAATGAGTAGCAAAACAGGCGGAATTCACCGAAAACGCAATAAAGCGCTGGGTGTTTTGGAGTTGGTTGCCATTGCATTGGGAGGCATGATCGGCGGCGGTATTTTTACCGTACTGGGTATTTCGGTTGCGATGATCGGCATACTCACACCGATTGCTTTTCTTGTGGGCGGTCTGCTCGCAATACTGGCAGTATACTCTTACATTAAATTGGCAGTTTATTATCAAGATGAGGGTGCTACCTACGCTTTTTTTAAACGAACTTTTCCCCATTCTGACTTTGCTGCGGCACTAATTGGCTGGTGGGTGATTTTTGGCTATATCAGTACCTTGGCGCTGTATGCCTATACTTTTGCATCTTATGCCATTAGCGGCTTTGATTTTGCATCCAATGAGTGGATACGTAAAGCTGTTGCACTTTTTATTATTGCTTGATTTACATGTATTAATGTCTGGAGTGTTAAAGGAATGGGCAAGATTGAAGATGTCATGGTCTATACGAAACTGTTTATTTTGCTGGGTATTTCACTTGTGCTGATGACACATTCACATACTTCACTGCCTCACATGATGCAAGATATGGCTCAGAGCGAGATGAATATCTTCTCTATTTTGGTGGTAGCTTCACTGACATTTGTCGCTTTCGAAGGGTTTCAGTTGGTTATTAATGCAGTTAACGAGATGGAAGCACCTGAAAAAAATATTCCAAAATCTATTTATTTGGCGGTTATTATTGTAATAGGCGTCTATTTTATACTCTCTCTCGGCGCTATTATGGCAATACCTTTGGACGATATTATTGAAAAACAGGAGTATGCCTTAGCTGCAGGTGCCAACAAAATTCTAGGACATTGGGGAACCGAACTCGTCATTTTAGGCGCACTTCTTGCTACAAGCAGTGCCATTAGCGGTACACTTTTTGGTGCATCGCGTCAGATGGCTGCCATTGCGTCAGACGGTTATTTCCCCTCATTTTTAGTAAAACGACGTCGTCATATTCCCGTTTTAGCCATTATTGCTATGGCTTTATTGGCGGGTGCACTTATTTTAGCCGGAGATCTTAAGGTTATTTTAGAGTTTGGAAGTGTTACTTTTTTGCTCGTTTCACTGCTGATGGCATATGCAAATTTTAAAATTTATAAACAGACGCATTCCTCACTGTTATTAACTGTATTGGCGATGGCAGGATTGTTGATGGGTACAATGCTTATTCTCTATTATGAAGCAACCACACAAATAGAGCAGCTCTATTTTATTGGTGGAATCTATGCAATACTTTCATTGGGAGCATGGCTCTATTCACGGGCGAGTCAACAATTATGAGTATGGAATTTGAAGAGGACAATGAACCCTTATGGCTTCTTAAGCAACGAGAAGATGCACTCCTGGCAGAGCAGGCCTTGGAATACAAAGAGAAAATCGTTTACAGGGCAGGGCAGCAGGTGGGAAATTTTTTGTTTGTGCGTTATAACAAATATAAAAATCGAGCGACTTTCGCATGTCAAGAGTGCGGCCGTCACTTTAGTTACAATATTTATAATATTAAAAATAAAAAACGGTGCAAATGGTACAAGTTTCACTAAAGTTATATATTTTTCTCACATACATGACAGCAGAAAATATAGACTTTTTAGCAAACAGCTCCAAAGACTCCGATGTTGTTGCAGAATGTGATGTCAGCAATGGTGGAGGTTAAGTGAAAAAGTCCCAGGGTTGTGCGGATATATTCAGCCATTGAGAACATTCTGCACTACCATATCGTGACCCTTCGGTAGGTTTGCATGTAAATTGGTAAGTATATTCTTTAAACCTAAAGCGAAGCGCATAGGCATGCAGATAAGCGCGCTCTTCTTTGGCGGCATCTACAGCGTTGGCATAACGGGTGTCTCCGGCAATAGGAGCGCCAATGCTTTTGAGTGCTACACGAATTTGATGGGTTTTTCCGGTATGAGGTTTCAGAAGAAAGAGCCGCTCATTCGGGCGTAATGCAGTACTGACAAATTGGGTCACGGCAGGATTGCGGGAACTTGGTGCAAACTTGTAGCTGCCACGGCGTGCAGGTATTATATCTCCTTTAATCCATCCCTGCTTTTTTTTAGGTTTTCGCAAGGAGATTGCCAAATAATACTTTTCGATGCGATGCGTCTCAAATAAAGTGGTAAAGAGTGCGGCACTCTGTGGTGATGTTGCTAGAATGAGCAGTCCGGAAGTGGCTTTGTCAAGGCGGTGAACACTGTAGAGCTTTATGCCGAGTATCTGCTCAGTTTTAACTACCACACCGGGCTCGTTCTCACTGTGAAAATTCATGTCGGCGGGTTTGTTAATGACAATAAAATCGTCGTTTTGAAAGAGAACTTCAATAGATTGCATCAAAATGGCAACTTTTTTACCGTAATCATAACAATTTTTCCGTCAAAGAGAAAAAAAAGTTAAGAGAGGCTATAATATTTTTTAAAAAGTAGTTAAATAAAATGAAAAATGAAATCATAAAAAACGTTAAATCGCTGCCTCCTCTTGAAAAAACCATTCTTGATGTCCAACGTATCTACAATGATCCGGACGCCTCTATTGCTGACATGATCAAGGTTGTTGAAAATGACCCGATGATTGTAACCAATCTGCTCAAAGCTGCTAATTCACCGCTGTACTTTATGGGAAAAGATATTAACCGGGTCTCCGTTGCTGTCTCACTGTTTGGTATGAGTATGACCCGTTCTATTGTGCTCAACAGCTCTATTCGCAAATTGTTAAAGGTCGATATGAAACCCTATGACATTACTCCCGAAAAATTTGCCGAAATTTCGAATATTCAGGCATCACTTATGATGAACTGGTATAAACGTATCGACAAAGAGAAAGCCGACAAGCTCTATTTGGCAGCTTTTTTGCAAGAGACAGGCAAAATTTTAATTTCCAACCAGATTGTTTTAGAGCATTTGGAAGATAGCTTTAGATCGGAAATTACCATGGCAATGAATATTGCCATGGTAGAGAAATCTTTTACCGGCGTCACGACATCAGAAGTCACGGCGGCAATTTTTGAACACTGGAAGTTTGATGCGGATTTTGTCGAGATAATTGCGCATGTTGATGATTTTAAAAATGCACCTGAAGAGATTAAAGAGTATGCCACTGCACTCAATATTATTAAAACCATCGTTTCGGTACACGAGCCTTTAAGTGAGCGCGTAATTGACGCCGGACTTTTTAAGGCAAAAGAGGCCGGTTATGATGTCTCTTTGTTAGAAGAAGAGATTAATAAACTTGTTGATACAATGCGTGCATGAGTATATACAAGGGTAAAGTCCTCACGGTCATTGATACGTTTGGATTTTTTTTTAGAAGTTTTTATGCACTGCCG
>JAJRVF010000035.1 GCA_024277395.1 Campylobacterales bacterium | reverse complement strand
TGTCTACCACATCGGTGTAATGCTCAGCTTCGGTATGAGGACGTGCAGAGTACTTAAAACTAAAAATCTGGTCAAACCTGACCTGCTCTACCACCTCCATCGTCTCTCGAAAGTCGGCATCGCTCTCACCCGGAAACGCGATAATAATATCGGTACTGATAAAGGCGTTGGGTGCAAGAGTACGCAATTGTTCAATACGATTCAAAAACCACTCTTTGCTGTAGCCTCGTTTCATCTGCTGCAAAATAGCAGTGGAACCGCTTTGAAGCGGTACATGCATACTTTTGCAGATTTTCGGATTGGTAGCAAACTCTTCAATAAACGCATCATCCATGTGCAGCGGGTGCGGTGATGTGAACCGAATGCGCTCCACACCTTCAACAGCACTCACCTCACGAAGCAGTTGCGTAAAATTCATCTTTTTGTGATCGCCGCTGAAACGTCTGCCGTAATTGTTGACATTTTGCCCCAGCAAAAAAACTTCATGAGCACCACGCGCAACACTGCGACGCACCTCATCAACAATGAGATTTGAAGGTATAGAGATTTCCTCACCGCGCGTATGCGGTACAATACAAAACGTACACTGTTTGTCGCAGCCAATAGAAATATTAATGAATGATTTATACGGACTGGTACGAAAATCTTTAAATGCAAATTCGGATTCATCATAATCAATTTCCGTCTCTACCGCTTTGTCACGATGCAGTACCTCGGTAATCTTAGAGACATTTCGTGCTCCCAAGACAAAATTAACATAGGGTGCACGCTTAATGATCTCGCTTCCAAGGTGTGATGCGGTACAGCCGGTCACCCCAATTTTTGCCGACTCTTTTTTCAGCTTGTTAAATACCCCGAGTTCCGAAAAAAGTTTATGAACGGGCTTTTCTCTAACTGAACAGGTATTAATAACAATCAGGTCTGCTTCACGTGCCTGCGTCGTGAGCTCATAACTCTCTTTTTGACTTAACTCAGCAATCATATGTTCTGAATCACGAACATTCATGGCGCATCCCAGCGTCTCTATAAATAATTTTTTCGCCATTAATATCTCTATTTGATAATATGCACTTCGTACATATACTCATTTTCCAAAAGACCGTACTTTACCTCACGCATATAAAAGCTTTTGCCGCTGCTTTCAATATGATCTTGCAATGCAAGCAGATCTTTATGGGAATTGTCACGGTCAAAATAAAAAATAGCCAACTCCTCTTTGCTAATGGTATCTTCAATCTTTTTTAAGTCGATTTTTTTAGGCTTCTCTTTCTCTTCCGTACGCGCTATTTTTAACTCCATATATGCTCCCTTGTATTATGTATCAAATTTTTTGCATTATATCTCTCTTTGGGTAAATATCTTATTAAGCATTTTTAGTGTATAATTATCGTCTTCATAAATCGGCATTTCACATACTATATAACTTTTTATGAACATTTTGAAATTATTACGCAGGGACTATTATGGAAAAAATCTTAGATATTATTGATGCAATTGCCCATGAAAAAGGGCTGCAACCTGAAAGTGTTGCTGAAGCACTCAAGCGTGCTTTTATTCAAACAGCCAAGCGCTGCATTGACCCCGAACTCTACTACGAAGCTGACATAGACCCTGAGACCAAATCACTCACACTCTTTCAGTCCATTACCGTCGTCAAAGATGATGATGCCCTGTTGACCGACGAAGAGGAGTCCAACAAATACATTTCATTAAGTGATGCCAAAGAGATGGATGACGATGTTGAGGTCGGTGACCAACTGCAAATTGACCACAATTTGGAAGACTACGGACGTACTGCAGCCAGTTCATTGCACCGTGAAATTGAGTTTCATGTACAACGTCTGGTTGAAGATGAACTCTATAATAAATACAAAAGCCAAATTGGCAGTATTGTCTCGGGTCGGGTGGTACATGTAGATAACGAGCAAAACACTTTTATTGAGATGGATGAGATTCGTGCAGTGCTGCCAATGAAAAGCCGTATCAAAGGAGAGGTTTTTCACGTAGGCGATGTGCTCCAAGCCGTCGTACGTCGTGTTAATATTGACAATGCCAACGGTATTAGTATTGAACTCTCTCGTACCTCTCCAAAGTTTTTGGAGGAGCTGCTGCATCTGGAAGTTCCTGAGATCAAAGACGGTATGGTCATCATTGAAAAAAGTGCTCGTATTCCGGGTGAACGCGCTAAAATCGCCCTGCTCTCTACCCATCCTCAAGTTGATCCTGTCGGTGCAACCGTCGGTGTCAAAGGGGTACGTATTAATGCCGTCAGTGACGAGTTGTGCGGTGAAAATATTGACTGTATCGAATACACAACCATTCCCGAACTCTTCATTGCTCGTGTCATGAGCCCTGCCATTATCAGCTCAGTAATTATTGAAGGAAATGATGAGGATGAGACCAAAAAAGCTATCGTCACACTGCCAAGTGATCAGAAATCCAAAGCGATTGGGCGCAGCGGTATCAATATTCGTCTTGCCTCCATGCTCACCGGAATGAATATTGAACTTGTCGAGCTTGACGGAGAGGATGCCAACCGAAATGAAGAGAAAAAAGAGGGTGTCGAGTCTCTCGAAGCACTCTTTAAATAGTATCTCTCTTTACTCTTTTGAAGCACTCCTTTTTTGTATATAGAAATAGATTAAAAGCAGTGCAACAACTCCCACTACCGCCACTATGGTAATTTGCGTGAGGTACTCCTTAATGAGGGTCTCGTTGTCACCGATAACATACCCCAAAACAATTAAAATAGCTGCCCACAAACCTGCCCCGAGCGATGTATAGAAAGTAAAGACTTTGAAATCCATTTTAGCAATACCCGCAGGAATGGAAATAAGCTGACGAATACCGGGGATCAGTCGTCCGGTGAAAGTAGAAATATGCCCGTGTTTTTCAAAATAACGATCCATTTTATCCAGTGTTTCAGGCTTAATCAGAACATATTTACCATACTTTTCAAGAACTCTTCTTCCAATGAACATGGCACCAAAGTAGTTAATAAAAGCCCCTACAAGTGAACCAAGCAATGCCATCGCAAAGATCATGGCCAAATGCATCTCGCCCTTGCTTGCCAGGTAACCTGCGGGAATCAGTACCACTTCGCTGGGAAACGGAATAAACGAACTCTCAACGGCCATTAAAACAAAAATCCCTGCATATCCAAACTGAAAGATGGTATCAACCATCCACTGTGCCATCTCTGCTATCATTGTACTGTTCCTTCTATGTGTCTAATTATCTTCTCACTCGCATCGGGTTCACCCAACAGCATTAACCCTCTGCTCATCGGTACAATGTCCTCATCTAATATCGCCATAACGGCTTCTGGAGTTGTATCCCTTTGGCGCCGGCACCATGAGAGATCCCGTTCAGCCAGAAATTGAGCATTGTAATACTGGTGGTCACCCGCGGCATAGGGGTATGGAATATAAAATGCCGGCAGACCGTTGGCGCATAACTCCCATAATGTGCTTGCCCCTGCACGTGAAACTGCCACATCGCTTCGTTGCAGCAACTTCGGCAACTCTGTGGTAAAACCGTACAGTTCTACATGTAAATGTTGCGCTGCATATGCCGCTTTAAGACGCTCATAATCCCGTTCACCGGCTTGATGAATCATGTGCATGCCCCGCTCCAGGAGTTGCGGTGCCATTTGAAGTGCCAAATTATTAACAAATTCTGCTCCTTGAGAACCTCCCAAAAAGATAATAGTACGTTTCTCTTCTCGAACACGGGCCGTCTCAAAAAGCTTTTGGTTAATCGGATACCCCTTTACTGCGGAGTCTGCATTATACGAGCTGAAAAAAGCGGCGGCGTAGGGTTTAAGCAGGGCATTAAGCCTGCCCGTAACGGCATTTTGCTCATGAATAAACAACGGGATTTTCAGGCTAAGCGCCGCTAATGATGCCGGTGCCGCTGAAAATCCTCCGACACTAATGACCGCATCAACAGAAGCGGATTTAATAATGGAGCGCGAGACCAGAAACGCTTTAAAGATGTGAAACAACGATACTATTTTTTGCAGACCTTTTTTATTGACCACGCCACTGGTCTGTAAAAAATGAACACTTTCATATGCCGTCTCATTGGCAAACCATCTCTGATCCTGCCCTGATGTTGAACCAATATAGATGACCTCATCACCTCGCCCTTTCAAAACCTGCAAGAGTGCCGAAGCAATACTCAGATGACCGCCGGTACCGCCGCCGGTGATAACCACTCTCACGCCTCCTCCTTTAGGGTTTTAGATATCATTAGTACCATTCCCACACCAATGGCAGCAGCCAGCATTGCCGAACCCCCATAGCTTAAAAACGGAACTGAAATTCCCTTGACCGGTGTTAGGCCGCTAATACCGTACGCGTTAATTAAAAAAGCAAAGGAGAGCAGCAGTGCCACCCCGATACTAAAGAGAAAATAGACACTTTTCGGTGCACGATTGGCAACAGTAAAAATACGTTTAATCATCCACATAAACAGCAGTGTCACTACCATAACACCCAAAAATCCAAACTCTTCGGCAATACCGGATAGGACAAAATCGGTGTGAATCTCACTTAAAAACCCCAGCTTAAAGGTGCCGTTTCCCAAACCTGCTCCAAAAATACCCCCGTTGTTAATGGCATTGAGCGAGTGCCCTATCTGGTAGGGCTCTTCAAAGGATTCGACACGCAGTGACGAGGCAATAGACTCGGGAAAAATGGTCAACACCGTATCTTGCGCCTGAGACCACCACGAACGAATACGCAAAATGCGATGCTCTGCTGTCATAACAAAAAAGACAAAAGAGAGCAGCGCCGCGCCAATGAGCACCAAGAAAAAACGAAAACTACTGCCGGCTAAAAAGAGCATAAACAGCAGTGTCATGGCAAGGACGACCACCTGACCCAAATCTTTTTGAATAATGGCAATGAGAAACATCACTAGCACAAAAACAAAAGCATACGGTGCGAAACGCTGAAATTCTTTAAGCAGACTCATCTGGGTTTGATGCCCGAGCTTTCGTGAAAAACTCCATGCCAAAAAATAGACAAAGCCCACTTTAAAAAACTCTACCGGTGCAAGCGAGAGACCAAACAGCTTGATCCAACGAGAAGCCCCTCCAACTTCACTGACCAAACTAGCAGGTAGAAACGGCATGGCAATCATTGCTCCAAGGCCTCCTAAAAAAAGTGTCAGACCAATACGGTGCAACCATATTTCAGGATCGAGCTGCGCAATCGACCACATAATAACGATTGCAGCAATACCAAAAATACTCTGGCGAATCAAGAAGTGGTAGGGGCTGTAGTCAAAATGCAATACAACGTACGACGAAAGCGAATAGCTAAATACAATCCCTGTCGTAATAAGAAGCGATGTAATCATAAAAAGCCGTCTGTCAACCATTGTCCCGCCACTACTTTTTTAATGGAATTGTACCTTTTTTTGTTTAAAACTCTGTGATATAATTGTTTACAACAATTTATTGGAGCCTTTTTTATGAAATTCTTTCTCCTTGCATGCCTACTCCTGGCAACGGCACTGCATGCCAAACCCAGCAATATTGAACGGGTTGATCGCTATATTGAAGATCGCAACTGCAAGCCGCATATTGTCAAAACCAGCTAACATCTTGAAATTTATCGTACTTGCAATGACACCTATGTCATTACCTTGGATGATGATGGCGAGATTCTCTCTGCCATACTTCACAATGAGAACGGACACAAGACAAACCTCATCCCCAAAGAGTAATGTCAGGTCATCAACAATGGCATAATTAACATACATGTAAATTTATGGAATAAAAAATGCTTGTAATACAATACATGTAAATTTCAAGGAGTTTTCCATGGGCATTGTTATCTCTCAAGCACATGAGCTGATGAAAGAGGCACTCAACTACCGCGCACAGCGTCAAGATCTGATTGCTTCAAATATTGCCAATGCCGACACCCCCTTCTACCGTCCTCGTGACATCGACTTTGAGCGCATGTTGGCAGAAAAAAAAGCAGCCATGTTTACCGCCGATGAGCCTGCTTTACGGCTGGCTCAGACAGACGCGTCACATCTACAGGCTTCTCGTGCTCCATCGCATACCAAAGCAACGCTTTTTTTTCGTGACGGTCATATGGCACGCAACGACGGTAACAGTGTCGATCTCGATGTAGAGACTTCTGAAATGTCAAAAAATTCCGTGATGTTCAATGCGCTGATTGCCTCTATTAAAAAGAGCGGGGCAACCTTTAAAAGTGTTATTGAAGCATCACAAAAAATTTAGGAAATCATCATGGCTTTTTTAAACAGTTTCGATATTAGCGGTTACGGACTCTCGGCACAGCGGGTTCGTGTCAACACCATCAGTTCCAATATTGCCAATGCCCATACCACACGCACTGATGAGGGCGGTCCCTACCGCCGCAAAGAGGTGGTTTTTAAAGCACAAAACTTTGATGCGCTTTTAAACAGTGCCTTGCAAGATACCACACAATCCCTCGGATATAGCGACCCGTTACGCGAAGGAGACTTCAATAAAAAGGTGAATCCTGCTATAATGAGCGTGATTGTTGATAAGATTGTCCAAGACGATCGCCAGCCAAAAATGAAGTATGAACCCGCACACCCTGATGCAGATGCTTCAGGCTACGTGGCATACCCTAACATTAATCCGGTTGTTGAAATGGCCGATTTAGTAGAGGCGACACGCTCGTATCAAGCCAATGTGGCTGCATTTGAGAGTGCCAAAAATATGGCAAACAGTGCCTTGACGCTGCTGCAATAGCAAAGGAGTAATTTTATGGCAAACATTCATAACATACCATCACTTTCGACTGCTGAACTACTCCAAAAAGGAACCTCAACATCACCGAAAAATTCTAGTGATGTTAACTTTGCCGACCAGCTTAAAAGTGCCATAGAAGATGTCAATGCCGCACAAAAAGGTGCTGAAAAATCCATGGCAGACATGGCAACAGGACAGGTAAAAGACCTGCATCAAGCCGCCCTCTCCATCAGCAAAGCCGAAACCAGCATGAAGCTGATGCTCGAAGTGCGCAATAAGGCACTAAGTGCGTATAAAGAGATTACAAGAACACAGCTCTAACAAGTTGGGTGCTCTAACATTTTTATAACCTAACTCTGGGTACAATCCTTGCACAATTTTTTCACCTAAGAGTACCCATGATCAATACGAACCGCTCCAAAAAAATTGTCACCCTGTTTCTCTTAATTATTATCGGATTTGTTATCTTTTTAAGTGTTATGTTCTATACCGCGATACGAGAGCGTCACCTCCCTTCCAAATATGCTTCTGAATCAACCAAAGCGCAGCGTGGAAACATTATCTCTCAAGACGGTTTTCATATTGCTACAACACAGAAACTCTACAAAGCTACCGTCAATACCCGCAATATTGACCCCAACAAAAAAGAACTTTTCATTCAGCTTTTTAGTATCTACAGCGGTGTTGATCAAAAGAGTATTCGCAAAAAACTGGCTTCCGGCAAAGGTACGGTAGTGCTGAGTTACCTTATTAACCCTAAAAATGCTCAATACCTAAAGACACTTGCCTTTGAACTGCGTCGCCTCAAGGTCTTTGTAGAGTATGAAAACAGCCAAGGTCGCACGATTTTACACGGTCTTAATATTATTGAAAGCGGAGAAACCCGTGAATATCCCTACGGCAAGGTTCTCACCCCATTAATAGGCTACCCTCGCAAAATAGAAGTTGAGGGCTATACCCGTATTCACGGTATTAAAGGGCTTGAAAAGCAATACGAAGAGGAGCTTAACCCTATTCAAAACGGTTCACAACGGGCACCTCGGGATGTCAACGGGTATATGATTCTTAACAAAAAAAGTTTTACCAAACGTGAAATTGACGGTCTCGATGTCAAAATCAATATTCCACTCACGCTTCAGGTACGCATAGAACGGGTATTGCGACAGATGAAAAAAAAGCTTGATGCCAAAGAGATTATTGCCGTAGTAATGAAAAGCGATGACGGTAAAATCATCTCGTTGGCAAGCTCCAATCAATTCTATCCCAAGGCCATTCGCAAACGTGACTACCCATCACTCAATACCAATCCTATTGAGTACCATTTTGAACCGGGTTCCGTACTTAAACCCATCACGCTCGCTCTCTTGCTTGAGCTCCAGCGTATCAATCCGTATGATCTGGTATTTTGCCATAACGGACGCTATAAGCTTGGACGTAAAGTGATTACCGATGAGCACAAATATGACCGGCTCAGTGCCGTAGATATCATTGTTCACTCCTCTAATATCGGTATTGCAAAACTGGCACAAAAGCTCAAAGGCTTTGAATTTCATGACGGGCTCCTCAATTTCGGTTTTTCAAAGCACAGCGGTATTGATCTGCCGTATGAAAAAAAAGGTTCCATCCCCTCTGCCAAACAGCTTAATGCCAAAATTTACAAAGCAACTGCTGCATACGGCTACGGCATGCGCGCTAATTTAGTACAACTCGTTAAAGCCTACAATGCGTTTAACAATAACGGCATTGAGGTCTCTCCGCGTGTTGCTGAAGCGCTTATAGATGAACTGGGTACCATCATTCCCATTGAGAATGATGAAGAGCATCTGGTCATCTCTACCTCCACGGCTCATATGATAAAAAGAATCCTCATTAAAACCGTGAATGAGGGAACCGGCAAAAAAACCATTACACCGGGATTGGAGATTGGTGGTAAAACGGGAACGGCACATATTGCCAAAGACGGACGCTATATTAACCGCTACAACACCTCATTCATTGGTTTTGCCAATGATGAAGATCACCGCTACACCATCGGAGTAACGGTATTTGACCCTAAAAAAGTCTATTTTGCCTCTCAAACCGCAGTGCCAACGTTCAAAAAGATTATTGATACCATGGTTAACGAAGAGTATCTTATCCCCAATGAAACACTTGTAACCGTTACAGGCGACTAAATCTTAATTATACTTATAGCCGATACCCAACATCATACGGTAATCGTCTTTATTCGGAACCACACCGTCTGAATCGGCCGAAGGACTCTCAATACGATCCCACACAAATGAGACGCCAATATCAAAATTCTTATTAATTGCATTGACAAATTTAGTCACCATATGGTGCGTGTAGCTCCCCGACTCTTTATCGAGAAAAGAGAGTTTGTAGCCGAACGTAAAGCCGATATTATGAATCAGCCGGGTGGTATAGAGCGTATCGAGAATAAGTGAAAAGGTCTCGTCATACTCACTCTCATCATCTAAAGAGGTGGTAAAACGGGTATATTGATACCCCGGACCACCGGTAATACTCCATGTCGTTACCGCATTGCGAATAATATCATATCCCGCACCCACACCGTAACTGATTCGCGAACTGATATTTTGAAAAGGGTCACGGTAAAAACTAAAACTGAGCGGTCGCAAAAAGAAGTGACGGGTCTTAAAGTAGTCAAATGAACTCGTGGCACTGTGGCTCTCTGAGGTTCTGGCATCACTCACATTGGCAATATTGCCAATATAATTGGCCAAAAAACGCGACTTGGCCGTGCGTCGTGTCATGTCAACACTGGCACCGTAATCGAACTGCTTGCTGTTTCCGCCGCGAATATTGGTATTAAAACCGATCTTGATATTCCAGTAATTACTCTCCTTGGCTTCGCCGTGATAGATGGAGACGATCTGATCATAGCCGATGGTGACATTGCCTTCACGAGTATAGATGGTCATCTTCTCATCTTGAAAAATAAACTTCCCGTGCAATATCGCGAGGTTTTCAATATTGAAACTCGCCGGTCGGCTCGATACAAACCGCTTAATATCACGAATTTTAAGTTTAAACAGACCGAGTTTTCGGCTTTTAAATGTCACCGTGTCATTGTAGTAGTAAGTAAAACGTCCAATAAGATATTCGCTGCTTTTAAGCTCAATCCAGTCATACTGCTTCTGTTCTGCACTCAGGTGCGACCACCCCAGTGACTCAGTATGCGAAGCAGTTGCATGCGCCGTAAAAACAATCCCGAAGTAGAGTAAAAATACATGTAAAAAATTGATCTTCAATGCTCTGTTCACTTTTTTTGGTAATTGATGCAATATCGGTTATGCCGAAAAATTTTATAGCTGCATGTTGTCTATAAGCCTCGTATCGCCGACTCTTGCAGCGATTAAGACAATAGTATTACCAATTTCAACCTGATCAATATGGTGAAATTCTCTGTTGAGAAACGCAATATACTCCACCTCCAACGAGGCCATTATATGCTGCATCTCCTGCTTTAGTCGCGTTGCATCGCGTACCCCTTGAGCCATCATCTTGCCGGCATGCTTGAGGGCTGAAGCAATCTTCAGTGCCTCGCGCCGCTCAACGTCACTCAAGTAGACATTGCGGCTGCTCAACGCCAAACCGTCGCTATCGCGAACGGTATCGACGGCGACAATGTCTACATGTAAAAAAAAGTTCTCTGCCATCTGCTCAATCAGCGCGAGCTGTTGGGCATCTTTTTTCCCAAAATAAGCACGTGTGGGTGCAACAATATTGAACAGTTTCAGCACCACCGTCAATACCCCGTCAAAATGCCCCGGACGCGAATACCCCTCTAAAATAAAACCTCGCACATCCGGTGCACTCACCCAGACCTCATCACTGCCGTACATGGCCTCAACATCGGGGTAAAAGAGATAATCCACACCGCTGAGTTCACAAATACGTCGGTCTGCCTCCTCTTTACGCGGATAGCTCTGTAAATCTTCTCCTGCTAAGAATTGAGCTGGGTTGACAAAAATGGAGACGACGACTATGTCGCTATCACGTCGTGCTTCGTCTATAAGAGTGCGGTGCCCTAAATGCAACGCGCCCATAGTCGGTACAAATCCTATGCTTTCAGGCAATGCTCGCAACTCTTGTTGCAAAGCGATCGGATCACGAAAAACTTTCATATTTTAAGCCTCTATAGAATATAATCGCTATTATATATTATTTGGAGACAATTGTGGATCATTACGAATATTCCGAGCTTTTAAAAACATTAACCCTCAAAATGGAAAATATTACCGGAGTTATTCAGCCCGAGGCTCTTGCAAGCCGTCTTCGTGAAATTGAGGCACTCGAAAACAGCCAAGATTTTTGGAATGATGCCGCTCACGCCGCCGAGATCCAAAAAGAGAAGACCCAAATTGAGCGCAAACGTGACAAATATACCCAAACCGCCAATGCACTGCTTGAGGCAGAAGCGTTTTATGCTATGGCACAAGAAGAAAACGATGAAGAGACTATTGCGGCTCTTTTTCATGATGCCGCTACCCTAGAGAGCCTTGTAGAGAGCATGGAAATTGCCGTCTTGCTCAGCGAAGAGAACGACGACAGCAATGCCATTGTAACCATCCATCCCGGTGCCGGCGGTACCGAAAGTCAAGATTGGGCTGCCATGTTGCTGCGTATGTATAAACGGTGGGCAGAACGTCATGATTTTAGCGTTGAGACCTTAGATTACCAAAGTGGAGAAGAAGCAGGTATCAAAGATGCCGCCATTCTCATTAAGGGAGAGAATGTTTACGGCTATTTAAAAGTGGAAAACGGTATTCACCGTCTGGTACGCATTAGCCCCTTTGACTCCAATGCCAAACGTCACACCTCCTTTTGTTCGGTTATGGTCTCTCCGGAGATTGATGATGATATTGACATTGTCATTGAAGACAAGGACATTCGCATTGATACCTACAGGGCTTCCGGTGCAGGCGGGCAGCATGTCAATAAGACCGAATCAGCCATTCGTATTACCCACATTGAGACAGGTATTGTGGTGCAGTGCCAGAACGACCGATCTCAACACCAAAACAAAGCCACGGCCATGAAAATGCTCAAGTCACGGCTGTATGAATTGCGGCTTGAAGAGCAAAAAGCCGAAGAGGCCGGTAAAGAAAAAAGCGATATTGGCTGGGGACATCAGATTCGCTCATATGTAATGCAGCCCTACCAGCAGGTCAAAGATACCCGATCCAATATTGCACTCTCCAATGTCAGTGCTATTTTAGACGGCGATATTGACCAGCTCATTGAGGGGGTTTTAATTGCGCAAAGCCGAAATTAATCGTCAGGTCTGCGCCTCTTTTTAATGAAACTGTATCCCAGAAAGAGGACTCCTGAAACCATCACCATCATCAGCATCAAACGCGTCTGCGTCCTGGTATGCTCACTGTAGGCCTTGGCATAATCGACCTTGGGCACTGATGTTGAAGGCACAACTGCACCATGAACACGTGCCTCCATGCGTGCTACCCGTTCAGCAGCACGCTGCTCTTCAATACGCATCGTTCCAGCGGTAGCATTACCCCAAAAAAAGAGTATCAATCCGCCAAGTAGCAAAAGCGTACCGATGAATCGCACTACTAAAATGTGATTCTCATAAAACCATCTTTTCATCTTAAAAAACCTAAACATTCTTCTAACCATTATTATGCCATAATTCACTCTATGAACAGTCTGCTAAAAGAGTGCGCACTCGATGAGACGTGTGCCTATCTCCCAGATCAGTCCCAAACAACGCACTATAAGATTATAGAGCAGTGTTCCAAAGAGCAGTGTGCGGCACTAATAGAGCGGGGATGGCGACGCTTCGGCAATATGTTTTTTCGCCCCATCTGCCAAGAATGCACTGCCTGTGACAGTATCAAAATTGATGTTGCCAACTTTATTTTTAGTAAATCACAACGACGTATTCTTAAAAAATCCGCACATTTTCACTCTCAAATGCAGACTCCAACCATAAGCAAAAAGCATCTTGCCTTGTTTACAAAATATCATGACCACATGGAACAAAAACGCCAGTGGGAAAATCACGGTGTCAGCGCTAACGGCTACTACGCCTCATTTGTACATGGCTATAACGACTTTGGTTATGAAATACTCTACTATGACCAAGAGAAACTTATCGGTGTCGATCTAATCGATATTCTTCCTGACGGCATCTCCTCAATCTACTTCTATTACGACCCCGACTATGAACCCTACTCCCTGGGCACCTATACTCTTTTAAAACAGATAGAACTCGCGCAAGAGCATCACCTCTCGTGGATCTATCTGGGTTACTATGTCGAAGCATGTCAGAGCCTTAACTATAAAAATCGCTACAAACCCTATCTGACACTGCAAGGAAGACCCTCAGAGTATAATCATCCTTTATGGATTTCATCAGACACATCGTGCTAAAATCCGCCTATGATATCTCAAATTAGAAAAGAACTCATTATTTTCGGCATACTCCTGATAGTGCTAACACTCCTCATGCATCCCGATATGTTGAGCAATCCGCTAGAACGTTTTGAAATGATGAGTCGTCGTGCTAATTTTGCACACCCGCTACTCTACACGGGAGTACTCTATTTTATAACGGTTGTGATTCGTATTCTTGGCAATACTCTCGTAAAATTTTTTAAGAAAGATGAGAAGAAACAGAGGTAAATTTACATGTAAAATCTCTCCCGAAGGAGAGAAACAGCTAGCCGTTACGTTTTTTGATAATCTCTTCGGCAACGTTACGCGGCACCTCTTCATAATGGTCAAATTCCATCGAATATGTAGCACGACCCTGCGTTGCAGAACGAAGGTCAGTCGAGTAACCAAACATCTCTGCAAGCGGTACAAAAGCATCGACAATTTTATTTCCGGAACGGTCACTCATAGAGTTAACTTGTCCGCGACGACGGTTCAAGTCACCAATAACATCACCCATATACTCTTCAGGAACCTCAACTTCAACTTTCATCAGTGGCTCCAGAATTGCCGGATCCGCCTCACGACATCCTGCTTTAAATCCCATAGAAGCTGCCAGTTTAAACGCCATCTCACTCGAGTCAACATCATGGTACGAACCGTCATAAAGGGTTACATCAATGTCCTCAATCGGATAACCCGCAAGCACACCGGTCTGCATCGCTTCAGAACATCCTTTTTCAACTGCAGGAATAAACTCTTTCGGGATTACCCCGCCTTTAATATTGTTGTGGAAGACAAATCCTGTGCCTGCATCTCCCGGTTTAATCGTAAGATAGACATGACCGAACTGTCCGCGACCACCCGACTGTTTCGCATATTTGTACTCTTTGGAAACCTCTTTTTTGATGGTTTCACGATATGAAACCTGTGGTGCACCCACTTCCGCTTCAACTTTAAACTCACGAAACATACGATCCACAAGAATCTCAAGATGCAGTTCACCCATTCCTGAAATAATTGTCTGACCGGTCTCTTCGTCAGTATGAACACGAAATGATGGATCTTCAGCAGCAAGTTTGCCCAGTGCGATCCCCATCTTCTCTTGGTCAGCTTTGGTTTTTGGCTCCACAGCAACCGAGATAACCGGATCCGGAAAATCCATACGCTCCAATACTACCAAGTCAGAGGCATCACACAGAGTGTCTCCCGTTGTCGTATTTTTAAGTCCGACAACCGCACCGATCTCACCCGCATAGATGGTTTTGATCTCTTCACGCTTAATTGCGTGCATTTTCATAATACGGCCGATGCGCTCTTTTTTGTCTTTGGTCGAATTGTGAACATACGAACCCGAATCAAGGCTGCCGCGATAAACACGGATAAACGTCAGTTGACCGACAAACGGGTCAGTCATAATTTTAAAAGCCAGTGATGCAAACGGACCGTTATCGGTAGATTCAACCACCACCTCTTTGGTCTCATCGTCCATCATTGTACCTTTGATGTTGGCACATTCTGTCGGAGCCGGCATGTAGGCAACGACTGCATCTAAGAGGGTTTGTACCCCCTTGTTTTTAAACGCTGTTCCACAGGTCATAGGAACAATATGCATTCCAATAGTGGCTGCTTTGATCCCGGCAACAATCTCCTCTTCAGAAAGCGCTTCGCCTTCTAAAAATTTTTCCATCAGCGCTTCATTGCCGTCAACAGAAGAGATCTCTTCAATCATCTTTTCTCGGTACTCTTCCGCTTTCTCTTGAAGGTCGGAGGGAATCTCGTCAACATGGTAATTTGAACCCATTGCCGCATCCTGATCCCATACGATGGCTTTCATCTTTACCAAATCTACTACACCCTGAAAGTTCTCCTCTGCACCTATGGGCAGTTGAATCGGAAGCGGATTCCCTTTCAAACGGTCACGAATTTGGTTTTCAACTTCATAAAAATCAGCTCCCGTTCGATCCATTTTGTTTACAAAAACAATAGAGGGTACTTCGTAGCGGTTACGCTGACGCCATACCGTCTCTGATTGCGGCTGCACACCGCCAACAGCACAAAATACCGATACAGCGCCATCAAGAACCCGCATGGAACGCTCAACTTCAATGGTAAAGTCAACGTGACCCGGAGTATCAATAATGTTAATCTGTTTACCCGCCCATTCACAGGTCGTTGCCGCAGAGGTAATGGTAATTCCACGCTCTTGCTCCTGCTCCATCCAATCCATGGTTGCGGCACCGTCGTGTACTTCACCAATCTTATGCTCAACGCCCGTATAAAATAAAATACGTTCCGTTGTTGTTGTTTTACCGGCATCAATATGCGCAGCAATACCAATATTTCTTACATCTTCTAATTTATGCGTTCTTGCCATAATCTGTCCTAATTACCAACGGTAATGAGCAAATGCTTTATTTGCTTCAGCCATTTTGTACGTATCTTCTTTTTTCTTAAATGCGGAACCTTTTTCGGTTGCCGCATCCATTAACTCATTTGCCAAGCGCTCTGCCATGGTACGCTCGTTACGTTTACGTGCAGCATCAACTAACCAGCGAATCGCTAGAGAGAGTTGACGCACAGGACGAACTTCTACTGGAACTTGGTAGTTTGCCCCACCGACACGACGGCTTTTTACTTCAATAACCGGTTTGATATTTTCAATAGCTTCATTAAAAACATCAATCCCTTTTTTCTCACCGCGGGAACTAATAATATCAATCGCACTGTAAATAATTTTCTCAGCAACACTTTTTTTGCCGTCAAGCATAATTTTATTAATAAACTTCGTCAACAATTTACTGTTGTAAATCGGATCCGGCATTACTTCACGAATGGGAGCTCTTCTTCTTCTCATCTTATTTTTCCTTCTTCAATTATAATAATTTACTCAAAAGCCTTAACGACCTCTGCAGTATTCATTCTCTATTTTTTAGGCTTTTTCGTTCCGTACTTAGAACGTGCTACCATCCGATTAGCGACACCGGCAGTATCGAGTGCACCCCGAACAATGTGATACTTCACACCCGGCAAATCTTTAATACGACCGCCGCGAACAAGAACAATGGAGTGCTCTTGAAGGTTATGTCCTTCACCACCGATATATGAGATTACCTCAAAACCTGATGTTAAACGAACTTTGGCAACTTTACGAAGTGCCGAGTTAGGCTTTTTAGGTGTTGTTGTGTACACGCGCGTACAGACACCACGACGTTGTGGGCAATTAACAAGCGCAGGTGATTTTGATTTTTTCACCACTTTTTTACGCTCTTTACGAATCAATTGATTGATTGTAGGCATACTTGAATTCCTTTATGAATTTTTTCCAGTAGAATGATAGTCTCTAAAATAAAGGACTATTAAACGCGCAATTATAGTAAAAACAACATAAAAAACAGCTTATTTTAAGGAAAAATTAATAGTTAACCGGGAGAGCAATACACGCACTGTGAATGAACGAATCTACGTTTCACTCACATTGACATGTAATTTAAAGTTTCTCTTCTTCAAAAGAGATGATGTCATCTTTGTAGATTCCCGTACCCACCGGAATAGTACGACCGATAATAACGTTTTCTTTAAGATCGGTTAAATCATCAATTTTAGCACTGACTGCTGCTTCAGTCAATACTTTAGTCGTATCTTGGAATGATGCCGCAGAAATAATCGAGTCAGCACTGACCGAGGCTCGTGTAATCCCCACCAAAAATGGCTCAGCAATGGCCGGCTCACCGCCAAGACGTAAAATTTTATTGTTCTCTTCAATAAATTTAGTTTTACTAATCAGGTCACCTTCAATAAACTTGGTATCACCCGAATCGACAATTTTAACCTGACGCAGCATCTGCGTAAAGATAACTTCAATATGCTTGTCGGCAATATTGACCCCTTGGCGGCGGTATACCTGCTGCACTTCGCTCACCAAGTAGTTGTAAAGCGCCTTGACCCCTAAGATACGCAAAATCTCATAAGAGGAGACAATACCATCCGTCAGACGCTCGCCGGCATGGACAAATTCGCCGTTTTTCACCAGAGCCGTCAATGTTTTAGCTACAAAATACTCTTTGACAATACCATTATCTGAACTGATAATAATACGTACTTTGCCCCGTAACGGTTTGCCAAAACTCACAACACCATCAAGCTCGGCAATCAGTGCCGTCTCTTTAGGTCGTCGGGCTTCAAAGAGTTCGGAAACGCGCGGAAGACCTCCGGTAATATCACGTGATTTTTGCAGGGCCTTTGGTGTTTTAGCCAGGGTGTCGGCAATTTTAACTTCCGCACCGTCTTGCACATAGACCGCTGTTTTGGGCTCCAGAGCATAACGTAAAATCGAACCGTCAACAGTTGCGAGTAAAATGGTCGGCTTATATTCCGGTGAAATATACTCATTTAACATCAGGCGTGTTTTGCCGGTCAACTCATCAAACTGTTCCGAGACCGTCACACCCGGAATGATATCCTCAAACGTGACTGTTCCGTCAGCTTCTGAAATAGTCGGATTCGAGTACGGATCCCATTCGGCAATAACAATGCTCTCCTCAGAGCTTGGCTTGGCTAGGAGTGTTCCGTTCTCCACCTTAGCATCATCATCAATCTCAACAATCGAACCTCGGGCAATATAGTGACGAACCGCTTCACGATCTTCTGAGTCCACAACAACGGCAAACAGACCTTTTTCAACAACCTCATGCCCTTTTTGAATGTCATTATGCCGCTCAAGGTAGTCTCCTTTCAGAAGAAAGAATTTCACCACACCGCTCTCTTGAGCTACAATTTTTTGTGTTACGGGAGCACCGTCTTCAACCATAATTTCTGATGCATACGGAATACGGTTAGGAACATTCCAGCCGTCTTTGATGGATTCGACGATTGACTCATCTTCATGCACCGTATCTCCACTCTTATACGGAAGGTAGTATTTTCCTTCAATCTTACCGCTAACACCGGCAAGCTCATTGGCTTTGGCTACATCATGCTTTCGCAACGTATATCGCACGGTATCCTTTTTGCCTTTGAGACTAATCAGTACTTCATCGTGAATATTTTGTACTTCAATCGTTCCTTCAAACGGTGCTTTGATCTTTGGTTCAACCAAAAGAACACCCGAGTTACGACGATTGGCTACAATATTTTTACCCTCCTTGGAAGTATAGGTTTTCATATTGTAATAACGAATAAATCCCTCTTTCTCCGCAATAACCTGACGCTCTTCACGCGTACTTGATGCCGTACCCCCAACGTGAAAGGTACGAAGCGTTAGCTGTGTCCCCGGTTCACCGATGGATTGAGCAGCGACAATACCCACCGCTTCACCGCGACGTACCATTTCTCCTGTTCCCAGATTCAGACCGTAACAAAGTGCACAGATGCCTTTTTCGGATTTGCAGGTTGTAGGCGTACGAATATGCACAGCCTTGATACCGGCTTCAGAAACTTTCTGCACCTTAATATCATCGAGAAGGGTTCCTTCATTAAAGAGAATTTCATTGGTAATAGGATCAATAACATCTTCTGCTAATACCCGACCGAAAATACGATCCTCTAAAGGCTCAATCATCTCATTACCAATAGAGATTTCAGTCAGCTCAATCCCTTCATGGGTACCGCAGTCATGCTCAACAACTTTCACATTTTGCGCCACATCGACCAGCTTACGTGTCAAATACCCCGCATTGGCTGTTTTGAGTGCGGTATCGGCAAGTCCTTTACGTGCGCCGTGAGTAGAAATAAAATACTCCAGAACATTCAGACCCTCTTTAAAGTTTGAGATAATCGGTGTCTCAATAATATCACCGCTTGGCTTTGCCATCAGACCCCGCATACCGGCTAGTTGGCGAATTTGCGCTGCTGAACCCCGAGCACCCGAGTCCGCCATCATGTGAATCGAGTTAAAACCGTCTTTATCATTTTCAACCAGATCCATCATCATACCGGCTACCGTATTGTTCGTATCAGTCCAGACATCAATAATTTTATTATAACGTTCTTGCTCCGTTAACAAACCCGCTTCAAACTGCTTTTGAATCTCTTTAACACGGTTTTTTGAGTTGACAATCAGCTCTTTTTTGGCGTCGGGAATAATAATGTCATCAATGGAAATTGATACTCCGGCTTCGGTTGCATATTTAAAACCGATATCTTTTAAGTTATCCAAAAACATGGCAATGATGCTCAAGCCACCATATTTATTGACATAATCTACCAAAGCAGAGATGTTTTTCTTTTTCATCACAATATTCCACAAATCAACGGGAACAAAGTCGGGAATAATTGATTTTAAAATTAGCCGCCCTGCCGTAGTCTGTATCACACGACCGTCAACACGTGTTCGAATTTTAGCGTGAATATCCAACGCGCCGTGCTCAATTGCCACCAATACTTCATCGACGTTGGAAAACAGCTTATTGGCACCTTTGACCCCGTTTTTCTCTAAGGTAATGTAGTAGATACCCAAAACCATATCTTGTGACGGTGTCGCAATCGCTTTACCCGAAGCCGGAAGCAGGACATTCATAGTACTGAGCATCAACACTTTGGCTTCGGCAATGGCCTCGGTAGAGAGTGGGATGTGCACTGCCATCTGATCCCCGTCAAAGTCGGCATTAAATGCTGCACAGACAAGCGGATGCAGCTGAATGGCTTTACCGTCGATCAACTTCGGATGAAATGCCTGAATTGAAAGCTTATGCAGGGTTGGAGCACGGTTAAGCATAATCGGATACCCGTCAACAATCTCATTCAGACACTCCCATACTTCATTGGTCTGAGCCTCAATCATATTTTTTGC
>JAJRVF010000034.1 GCA_024277395.1 Campylobacterales bacterium | reverse complement strand
GGTTGATGGTAGCAAGTCGTTTGTTTGAGTATCTGACACTTCATAAAGAAGCTACGTTTGAACTGTTGCTGTGTGAAGATGCAGCTGAAGCAGCGGAACTGGCTGATGTGTGTTATTATTTTGAACGTGACGTGATTGTTTTACCCGATTTTCGTGCTGCGTATTTAGATGACCTCCGTTCCTATAAACGAGAGCTGCATCAGCTTTTTGGTGCTCTGAATGCATACTATCGTGCCGAGACAAAGCCTGTGGTTATTGCACCTTTTAAAACTTTATTATTTGCCTTTCCCAATGCACGTCTATTAGATTCTATGATACTTTCTTTTGCTGAGACACTGGAATTAAAAGAGTTTCAAGAGAAAATGCTCTACTGGGGGTACAGCTTTGTCGATATTGTCCAGGTTGAGGGAGAGATCTCGTTTCGCGGTGATATTATTGATATCTTCATTCCCAATACTCCTGCACCGTACCGTATCTCCATGTTTGATAATGAGATTGAAGATATTAAAATTTTTGAAATTGAGACACAGCGAACCCAAAAAGACGAGCTGGACTCCGTTGAAATTTTTCCTGCATTTTATGCTTTGGACGAGCAGGGTTATCATGCCATAATGAAAGCGATTGAATCCAGTGAAAGTGACAGCTTTTTAAAAGATATGGCATCGCTTGGATTTTGGTATCTCAACGAGAACAGCAGCTTTTTTTTGGAGGGCAAAGCGTCTCTTCATATAAAAAATATTTCACCACTGATTGAAGAGGCATATGAACTTCTTTCACCACGTACCGAACAAGCACTGTTTGATGTGGAAATTATTAGTGAACCGGAGCACTATAAGCCCTTAACCGTAACCAATGTCAAGACGTTGATAGAGGTGCATCATGCTAAAAAAATTACACTGATTGCTACCAATGAAGCACAGATCAAACAGGCCGGAATTTATGATACTGCCAATTTACATGTAATTTATAAACCCTATATTGTCAACGTTATCAGTGATGATGAGGTGATAATTTCACTGAATAAACCGGAAAAGAAACGCAGACGCAGACGTACTTCCATTGTTTTAGATGACTTGAAACCGGATGATTATGTAGTACATGAAGATTATGGTGTCGGAATCTTTGAAAAAATCGAACAAGTTGAGATACTTGGCGGCGTTAAAGATTTTGTGGTTATTAAATACATGGGTGAGGACAAAGTGCTGCTGCCTGTTGAAAATTTGGAATATATTGACCGTTACATCGCTTCGGCAGGATCGCTTCCCTCACTTGATCGTCTTGGCAAAGGGAGTTTTGGACGCCTCAAAGAGAAAGTTAAAAAGCGTCTCTTTGAGATTGCATCTGAGATTGTCAGTACGGCTGCAACGCGTGCCCTTATTAAAGCACCTAAGATTACTGTAGATACAAAACTGTTAAAAGCATTTCAAGATGCTTCAGGGTTTATGTACACCGACGATCAAGAAAAGAGTATTGCCGAGATTATTTCTGAGATTGGCAGCGGTCGTATTATGGATCGACTGCTTAGCGGTGATGTCGGGTTTGGAAAAACCGAAGTGGCGATGAATGCCATTTTTGCAACGGTAAAGTCAGGCTTTCAAAGTGCCATTATTGTACCGACAACGCTGCTGAGTTCACAACACTATACATCTCTTGTAGAACGTTTTGAAGCGTGGGGGATTCGGGTGAACAAGCTTGACCGTTTTGTTACAACCAAAGAGAAAAATGCCGTTGTTAAAGGATTGGCAGCGGGTGATATTGATGTGGTAGTAGGAACTCATGCACTTTTTGGTGTGGAGTTTCAAAACTTGGGTCTTGTTATTATTGATGAAGAGCATAAGTTTGGTGTCAAACAAAAAGAGAAGCTCAAGCAGATGCACGAAAAGGTTCACCTGCTCTCCATGAGTGCCACTCCCATTCCGCGTAGTCTCAATCAGGCGTTGAGTTCTATTAAGACCATGAGTACTATTTTGACACCGCCAAGTGAGCGTCAGGGGGTACGTACCTTTGTAAAAGCATATGACGATAAGCTTATTAAAGAGGCTATTATGCGGGAGTTGCGTCGTGGCGGTCAGATCTTTTACGTGCATAACTCCATTGACCACATGCCCATTAAAGAGGGGCAGCTGCGCAAGCTCATGCCGCAGCTGAGAATAGTCATGCTGCACTCCAAGATTTCAGCTGTACAGACAGAGAAAGAACTCCTAAAGTTTCAAGCAGGCGAGTATGACTTGATGATGGCGACGTCCATTATTGAGTCGGGTATTCACATGCCCAATGTCAACACCATGATTATTGACGGAGCCGATCGTTTCGGTATTGCCGACTTGCATCAGCTTCGCGGACGTGTGGGTCGTGGAAGCAAAGAAGGATTTGCCTATTTTGTGGTAGAAGATAAAGAGACCATTACGCCTGAAGCAAAAAAACGTCTCATAGCGCTGGAGTCCAACTCTTTTTTGGGAAGCGGTTCGGTGCTGGCGTATCATGATCTTGAGATTCGCGGCGGCGGCAACTTGGTGGGCGATGCCCAAAGCGGCCATATTAAAAACATTGGCTATTCGCTCTACTTGAAAATGCTTGAAGAGGCCATTACTACACTCAGCAATGAGGCGAACGCAAGTCGGGATAAGGTAGATATTAAACTCACCATAAGTGCCTATCTCTGTGATGAGGTTATCAGTGAAGACCGTTTGCGCCTTGAGCTGTACCGGCGATTGAGCCAGTGTGAGACTCCTCAAGAGATCTATGAGATTGAAGAGGAGTGTATTGACCGTTTTGGTAAACTCAACATGCCGACCAAGCAGTTTTTTGAGTTGATGGTTATTAAGATGTTGAGTCTAGAAAAGAACATTAAAGTCTTAAGTAATTACGGACAAAATATCAATATTGAGTACCAGAACGGTTCTAAAGAGCGTATTGCTTCTGCAAGCAAAGATGATGACGATATCATTATTGCGGTATTGGAGTATCTGCGAAATGCCAAGCCAAAGGTGCTGTAGCACGATTTTGCAGCTTTGTATGTTGAGCTAATGTACATATATATTACAACGCCTCAGGAGATGAGACGTTGCGGGGGGAGCAGTTAGCGACCACCGTGAAAGCGAGGGCCGTTACCGCGACCGTTGCCAAAGTTGCCGCTGTTATCGCCGGTGACATCCTCTTCTGGTACGTAGCCGTCAGTAAATGTCATCATAAACGCGACAATAGCATCCTCTTCAGCATCGCTGAGTCTCAGGTTGCCAAGAAGACGTCGTTCCATATTCTCGGTGACTTCAGGAGTATCCCACTGATCCGATACATCGCGTGTATTGTAAAAATGCACTACATCTTTTAAGGTTTTTAATACACCGTTATGCATATATGGCGGTGTTAAAGCAATATTGCGCAAGTGCGGTGTTTTGAATTTTCCGTTTTGCGAGGCATCGTCCAAAAATCCGCCCAGACCCAAGTCGGTTTTCGCTTCAAACTGATCATACGGATACTCGGTATTTTTAGGAAGTCCTAAGTTGTGGTATTTAAAGTCAGTAAACAGAACCGGTTCGGAGCTGTTGGTGCGTCCAGCGCGTCCCATACCCATGCCTCTACCGGTTGTGTGGCACTGTGCACATTTTCCTTTACGATTAAAGAGCATCATACCGCGGCGTTCTTGACGTGTAAATTGGGCTTTCCCCGCCATGACATAATCAAATTTGGAGCTAAAGGTATTGACTTCGCTGCTGCCTTCATACGCACCGATTGCCTCCGCGGTACAGTCATATGCCGCCTCAATATCATCGCCG
>JAJRVF010000033.1 GCA_024277395.1 Campylobacterales bacterium | reverse complement strand
GTCAAACTTGCTTAGTTGTCAATGATCGCAAACTTCTCTCAACCGCTTTATTACTCTAAAGCCATCTCGTTTGTGGACGGGAATTATAGAAAAATCATCACCCTTTGTCAAGAGTTTCTTGGAAGAATTTTGGAATTTGTCTTTTTTTGACATTTTTACCCTCCAAAACACCTCTTTTTACACCTTAACGTTGTACTTTTAATTTTGTTTCTATATATTTGGCAATACCCATAAGCGTTTCATCATCATATTTGACACCCCATGCCGGCATATCATCCGATTGAGAACCCCAATGCTCGCCGCCATGTTTTGCAAATAAAAATACCTGTTTTTCACTCAGTATGATTTTCGTTAAATCATAAGGGAAAATTGACTGTTCCGGATTGTACGTTGCAACACCTTGGCCGTGTCCTTGTTTTCCATGGCAATAAGCACAGGTGCGCCCATAAATCTTTTTTCCTCTTTTAAGAATCTTCTCACTCAAAGAGGAGGAGTCATATTTGAAGTTTGCTGCATAGTCGCTGCTCTTTTTACTAAAGGTATGATGAATATAGTGTGCAACGGCACGAAGCGATGCATCATCATAAACCTGTTCCCATGCCGGCATTCCAGTGACTACAGCTCCCCAATAGAAGGCTCCCTTTTTAGCGATATGAAAAATTTGTTCTTCACTTAAAATTGTTTTAGAAAGATTTCGAGGCTGCACATTGAATCCGCCTTGCTCCATTCCTTTGCCGTCAGCTCCGTGACAACCAATACAGGTCTGTTGAAAAATATCTTTACCATGCTTCATTAGTGCTTCATTCATTTCACTTGCAAAGACCCCCGAGGTCATCAGCATTATCATTACTGCAATTTTTTTCATTTGTATTCCTGTGTTACGTTTTAAATGTATTTAGTTTGCCACTGAGTTCGTTAGCAACCAACAGCAGTTTATCGGAGACATCGCTGATTTCATGCAGTTGCTGTAGCGACGCGTGCGACTCTTTTGAGAGTATTTCAATCTGCTCAATAACCTCTCCGGTCTGCTTGGAGACCTCAATGGAGTCATCTACTGTCTTTTCTACAAACTTTGTAGTTTCATCCATAATAATTGCCATGGAATGCATGCTCTCTTGAACCCCATTGGATGTATCAGCCAGCTGCTGTGTTTTTGCTACATTTTTATTGATCTCACCGCTGGCATCGGCAACGGCCTGCACAATAGTATTGACCGTAGTATTGATTTCACTGACACTTTTTTGCGTTCGCTCGGCAAGTTTGCGTACTTCATCGGCCACAACGGCAAAACCACGCCCGTGCTCACCTGCCCGCGCCGCTTCAATAGCAGCATTAAGGGCAAGAAGATTCGTTTGATCGGCAATATCTTCAATCACCTGCAAGACCCCTTTAACTTCATGGGCATTCTCTAGCAGCAGACTCAATCGTTCAGCAAGTTCTACTTCAGTCACAGCATTAGCCTGAATACTCTCTACCATACCGGTAATTTCGGTATGTACCTCTTGTAGTGTCGTATTGACTTTTTGCACATCTCTGCGAGTATCTGCGGCATCTTCAATATTTTTATCCAAACTGCTTCGCACCTGTGTACTCGTTTGTGTAATAGAAGAGAGCATTTGCGCTTCTTTGTCCATAATAGATTCAAACTGACGGCGTACCTCATTAAGGCGCTTCGAAATGTTCATGTTTTCAGAACCGGACTCCTTGGCTTCGGCAACGACTTCTTGTACAATCTGCAAAAAACGATTGATATACTGGCTTGCTATGCCCACTTCATCTTGCGAAACAACATCAAGACGTTTCGTCAAATCACCGTCACCGGTACTTAATTCACGCGTTGTTGCGGTCAGTTGACCAACGGGTTTTAAAATTGATCGTGCCAGAATGGGCATACTGACGACAACCAAACCAATAATTAAAAAGAGCAGTGTGATAACTTGAATTTTCATGCTGCTGCGAATATTGGCAGCTTCTTCACTCAAGCTCTTTGATACCTTTTGTGCGATACTCGTCACGTTAGTCAACTGCCCAAAAATAATCTCACGTTGATGATGCAGTTCACGTAGTTGAACAATATACTCGCTAAACCCTTGGTGATATTGCACTAACATCGTCTGAATCTTGGCTACTAAAATTTTGTTTTCCGGCTGTTTTCTCACCTTGCGTTTTAAATAGGCCGTATAGTTCATCACCTCTTCAAACTCAGCCTCTACTGTGCTATTGCCCTCTTTGCTCAACAGCAGTGCCGTATCTTTCTCTTTCATACTTAAGTCTTTAAACATATCACGCAGATTATTTGCAGCCGATGCCGCCACAACACTGTTGCGAATTTGCTTGATCTCGGCACTGTTTTGAACCAGCTCAACGGTTGCGGTATCAATACGCTGATTGAGTGTTTGAATAGTATCGGTCACCTGCTTCGACTCTTCTGCTAAAACTTTTTCGGTTGACCGCGTCAATTCAACATTCTGCTTAAAACGTAAAAATGAATCCTGCATCTTCTGTGTGATTTTTTTGATTTTTGCAGCATGTTCACTTAAAACTCTACCCTCAAGACTGCGGGTCAGCTCTTCACTGACTTTTTCTGCAGACGTGACACTGGCAACGGTAGAGTCTGTTTTAGTGACATCTTCTCTCCATAAAAGATTGTCGCGATTTTCCATATCTTCAAAAAAAATGGTATTAATATGCAGCGCTAACGCCGCCTCGTCATCAATCTCTTCCATAATGCTGTTGTTATATTGAAAAAGTGCATAAAAACTCAACATTAACAGCGTAATAAAAATGGCTAACCCATAGATTTTAACTTTTATTGTAGTGTCTTTAAACATACGGTACCTTTTCTTCTTTAACTAAAACTATTCAATAGCATACAACCTCTTCTAAAAGCAACAAAATTTACATGTAGCTTTTACAAGAGGTTTGATTCTTTCTGACCATAACACCGCACGGGATATCCGGTGCTATGTGCTTTGGCAGTTATTCTACAACCTCAATGGTCATGTGCATATTGGGATGAATCGCACACTCAACCTCTACCTTGCCCGGCTTTTTCATCTCAATGGAGACATCTTGACCCGGTTTTTGCATGCCGATATCGAACTCATTGGCTTCATTGTCACTAAATGCATTATGGGCAAATCCGTCATTGTTTTTAAATATAATTTTATCGCCTACTTTCACTTTCATGGTTCCTGGAGCAAACGCTTTGTCTTTTTGGTTAATTACATGTTCTGCTGCATACAGCGACATGGACAATGTTAATGCACTTGCTAGCATTACTACTGGTTTCATCATTCTTATTTCTCCTAATTTTATTGTGGGAACTCTGTTGGTTCTTTAATATTAAGCGGCTCACCCTCTAGTGTTTTTAGAAAATCAACCAACAACTCAAGCTCTTCTTGGTTCAATCCGCGATCGACAATAAGCGGTGAAACTTTCTCGCTGTTTGGAAAACGTCCGCCGTTTCCGCATACGGCAGTGGCTTCTGCAAGCGTTTTAATAGAACCGTCATGAAAATAGGGACCGCTTTTAGTCACATCACGTAATGTCGGTGTCTTAAACGCATGGAACCAAGCCGCACGTTTCTTCAGACCATATCGGCCCTCATCGGCATCTCCTAAACCTAAATTGTGAAAACTTCCGTCCGTAAAGTTAAAACCGTCGTGACAATCAGTACAATGTGCTTTGCCGGTAAAAAGAGCAAATCCTTTTTTGGCATTCTCATCAATGGCACTTTTGTCCCCCTTAATATATCGGTCAAACGGCGCCTCGGTTGAAACTACCGTACGCTCAAATGTGGCAATGGCTTTGGCAAGGGTGTCTCTGGTAATGCCTTCACCCGGATAGGCTTTTTCAAAGAGTGCTTTGTAGCCTTCAATTTTATTAAGACGTTTCAGCAGTTCATCAAGATCCATATCCATCTCAACATCAGCCTCAATAGGACCCAATGCCTGTTCTTCAAGTGTTTTAGCCCGTCCGTCCCAAAACTGGCGGATCTGGTACGCGGTATTGAGTACGGTCGGAGAGTTTCGAGGCCCTTCACGTCCTTCTATTCCAATGGCTTTGGGGAGCCCATCACTCCATCCGTTCGCTTCATTATGACAGGTAGCACATGAAACCGTTCCATCGCGTGAGAGTCGCGTGTCAAAATAGAGAAACGTTCCCAGTTCAACACGCTCCGGTGTTATCTGGTTGTCTTTAGGTGCAGGAACCGCATCGGGACGCAACCATTTACTTAAATCTTCTCCGGCATGCAGACTCGTTGCCGCAATAGCTAGACCGGCAATTAACGTGATCAGCACATTCGAACCATCTCGCTTCATTTTCATTTTTTCTCCTATAATAAAACTTTATCTGTTATAGTAGCATAAAAATAATTGAAACCATCTAGTTTTAACAAAAAAATCATTTTTTTTATGCCTATTAATATACTAAAACCAATTCAGTTATTTTATCAGGACGGAAAATTTACATGTATTTTAATTTACGATAGCGCTATTATTTAAAAATGGAGGAAGAAACGTATTTAAAAAGTTGGTGGAGCTGTGGAGAATCGAACTCCAGTCCAAAAACCAACCACCAATGACGTCTACAAGCTTAGAGAGATTGTTTGGTTTAATCTTGCTTCACACAACCTGCAAAGCTACACAAGACGAGCCTCGAGAGTTCACTGTTTCGCGGAGACACACGAACAGTATATCTATATAAGGGTGATACTTCGAATCCGTTCTATATAGAATCAAACGGTGAAGCAGCCCGCCTCTTTCGAGGGGTTAAAAACTTAAGCTACTGCTAAAGCTGGGCGATAATTTGTATTGTTTGCATTTAAGCAAAATGAGCCGCGTAACCGGAGTGCTCAACCGGACTTGCAATCAAAGGCGATTGGCTCCTGTCGAAACCAAGTCAGCCCCATGTAAGAAGTATTGTATCATATTATTCATTTATGATCTGTTTGATACTCGATGCCAATGTGCTGCACGCTTTAATTTTTGCGGTATGACTCAAACGTTCATTTAAAAGAATGGTGACAAAAGCGGAACCGACTACAACACCATCGGCACCTTGAACCTTTTCTCTAGCCGTATTTATATTGACTCCAAAACCGACATAAACCGGTGTATTGCTGTACATTTTAATGTTGTGTAAAATTTCTTGCAGATCTTCATGCTCTCCTGAACCGGTAATACCCGTATATGCCACCAAATATATAAATTGCTTCGCATCAAAAACAATATGCTCAATACGTTCTTGAGAGTCTGTCGGCGCAACAAATGCAATATTGGCCAAATCATGTGCCTCAAACTGTGCGTGGTAACGCTGTGCCTCTTCGTGGGGCAGATCGGGAATAATCATTCCTTTTACATGTAAATTGGCTGCCTCTTGCAGCAGTGTCTGTATGCCATACTGATAAAAAAGATTAAAATAGCCCATCCACAAGGTATCGATATGCGGAGCCACTTCTTTGGAAATATCCAGCAGATCTTTAAATTTAAAGCCATTTTGCAGCGACATGAAATTGGCTTTTTCTATAACAGGACCATCGGCAACAGGGTCAGAAAAAGGAACGCCGAGCTCTAAAATATCAACACCGCTTTCACCCAAAGCAAGTGCCAAATCAGTCGTAAATGCTGTGTCAGGATACCCTGAAGTAATGTATGCTACAAGTTGTTTCACATGGTCTCCAGGTCAGGAAGTTTTAACAGAGCAAAATCTATTTTACTCAATTCGTTATCAAGCTTTAAATCTTCTTGCCACTGCACAAATGTATCGCTAATCAAGAGCATCCAGTTCACCGTCTCTTTGTTTGCCGGTCCCGATTGTGTACGCAGGGTCTCCAAAGCATTTTCTACCAGTGTGGAAAGACGTATCATTGGCTCCATTTTTAAAAAACCCGCAGCCGATTTAATGTTATGAAAAATCCGAAACAGCTCATCAACACTGCGGTCATACAACTCTGATTTTTCCAAATCGATAATGAGCGGCTCTACAATATCGACCATCATCGCATAATGATCCAAGAACTCGTCGACGATCTCAAAATCATAATTAGTCTCAAGCTCTCTGCGTACGCCCATAATAAAAAATTCTCCTATTTTGCAAAATTATACCGCATTTGTATAAAGTTTTGTTAAAATCCATCTAATTGACACTGAGGTTTGGCGATGATAAAAAAAATGACAATTAATACTATTAAAAAATCTAAAAACACAACACCGTTAGTAATGATGACGGCGTATGATGCCCTTTTTGCCAATCTTTTTCAAGAAAGTGCCGATATCATTCTCATCGGTGACAGTCTCAATATGAGTTTTGCAGGGAAAAATGACACCCTCAGTACTACCTTGGAACAGATGATCTACCATACCAATGCCGTCTGCAAAGGTGCACCCCATACCTTTACCATCTGCGATATGCCATTTGGCACGTATACGTGCAGCACTACAGCACTGCATAATGCAGTACGTATTTTTCAAGAAACGCCTGTTGATTCGGTTAAAATTGAAGGCGGCAGCGACAAAGCAGATATCATTAAACACCTTGTCAGCAACGGCATTACTGTCTGCGGACATATCGGGCTGTTACCGCAATCGGTTCGCGGCGAAGGTGGCTATCTAGTTAAAGGAAAAGATGAAGCGGGCAAAGCACAGCTATTGCATGATGCCAAGTCTGTTGAAGCTGCCGGAGCATTCTGTATGGTCATTGAAGGGGTCAAAGCCGACGTTGCTGAACATATTGCACAAAATATTGCCATTCCGGTTATTGGCATTGGTGCGGGCAACGGTGTTGATGGGCAGGTATTGGTCTTTTCGGATATGCTTGGACTTTTCGAAGCTTTTACACCAAAATTTGTCAAGCAGTACCTTCAGGGAGCTACGCAGGTCAAAGAGGCTTTGGCGCAATACAGAGCTGACGTCATTTCACGAACCTTTCCCGATGCAACGCACACGTATTAGGATCATTGAGTGGAACGCATTGTAGAGATTGAAAAATTCACCTCCGACGAGAGCATTGAAAATTCGTTACGTCCTAGTGCCTGGAACGACTACATTGGACAAAAACAGATTAAAAAAAACCTTAGCGTTTTTATAGAAGCCAGTAAAAAACGCTCCGAATCGCTTGATCATGTGCTGTTTTACGGTCCTCCGGGATTGGGCAAAACAACACTTGCTCTTATTATTGCCAATGAGATGCATACCAACATTAAAGTTACTGCCGCACCCATGATTGAAAAGAGTGGTGATTTAGCCGCTATCTTGACCAATCTCGATGAAGGTGATATTCTTTTTATTGACGAAATCCACCGGCTCTCTCCCGCAGTTGAAGAGATTCTCTACCCCTCTATGGAAGATTTTCGTCTCGATATTATCATTGGCAGTGGTCCCGCAGCGCAAAGTGTTAAAATTGATCTGCCAAAATTTACTCTTATTGGAGCAACTACCCGTGCCGGCATGCTCTCCAACCCTCTGCGGGACCGTTTCGGTATGAACTTTCGCATGCAGTTTTACAGCAGTGAAGAGCTCTCTGAAATTATTGTTGCAGCAGCTCAAAAACTGGACAAAACGATTCATGATGAGGCGGCACACGAGGTTGCCAAACGCAGTCGCGGCACTCCCCGTATTGCTTTACGTCTGTTAAAACGGGTACGTGACTTTGCTGATGTCAATAATGAAGACCATATCAATCTCAGTCGTACCCGCTATGCACTTAATGAACTGGGCATCACCGACAATGGATTCGATGAGATGGATATTCGTCTTTTAGAACTGCTGGTTCATGCCAAAGGCAAAGCCATGGGACTAAGCACCATTGCCGCAGCACTTAGCGAAGATGAGGGCACGATTGAAGATGTCTTGGAGCCCTTTTTGCTTGCCAACGGTTTTATTGAACGCACAGCAAAAGGGCGCATTGCCGCACCCAAGGCCTACGAACTCCTAAAGTTACACTCTCCCATAGAGACACCAAGGCTCTTGTAATGCAACCAAAGTATTTTCTCATTGCATTGTTTATGTTTGCCTTTTATATGCTCTATATTCTATATCAGCCTTTTTTACTTACCATTACCATTGCCGTACTGCTTGCTATCTCTACTACCAATATTCAACACCGCTTCGAAATCATGCTAGGCTCCAAGCTATTAGCCGCATCGCTCTCGACAACATTATTGTTTGTCATGCTCTTTGCGCCGCTGGGCTATACCCTAACAACACTCACTATTCAACTCAACCATATTGACCCGGAATCCATTAAAATTGTTTTCGAAAAGATCACGGCACTTATTGACAGCACCCCGCCTTTTTTAGACCCGGTAAAACTCTATTTGCACAGCTGGCTGGAAGAGCTTAACATTGGGAGTTTCGCCTCCAATGCTCTGTTGATTGCCGGGAAAATCGGCAGCTACAGTGCATCATTTGTGAAAACGTCTTTTTTGATTATTATCTTCTACTTTTTTGCGCAATACAACAGTCGTGCCATCTCCGATTTTTTAAAACGGGTCATTCAGCTGCCCAAACAAGACGCCACTCTATTGGGCTTTGAGATCAGCTCGGTAATGAGTGTGGTCTTTTACTCTATTATTGTCACCGCTATTTTCGAGGGGGCACTCTTTGGTGTAGCCGTTTCATTTATGGGATATGACGGGCTTCTTTTTGGTATTCTCTACGGTTTTGCCTCGCTTATTCCCGTTGTCGGAGCCGCATTAATGTGGATTCCGTTTATGATTTATGAGTTGGCTAAAGGCAATGTGGAATCCGCCATCTTCATCGCACTCTATACCATTATTGTCATCTCTATTATTGCCGATACCATTATTAAGCCAATGATTATAAAGTACATCAATCTTAAACTGGTAGCAACCGAAACCAAGCTTAATGAGATTGTCATCTTTTTTGCTATTATTGCCGGATTGAGTACGTTTGGATTCTGGGGTATGATTTTAGGACCGGCAATTACCGTCTTTTTCCTCTCTCTGCTGACGATTGTCGAGAAACATCAGCAACAAAGCCGCTTTAGCGAGTAGTACGTTTTTTCATTATCCACGCCCAAGTTGCTGCAGCACCGATAATCATCAGCACACTTAAAAGCTGTCCTTGGCTGAACCAGCCACAACAGATATAGCCAATCTGTACATCCGGTTCTCTCCATATTTCAGCAATAAAACGTGCCACACCGTACAAAACACCGTAGAGCAAAATCAATTCTCCTTCAAAATGCTTTCTCTTGCGATACATGTAAATAATACCAAATACAACCACCCCTTCTAACAACGCTTCATACAATTGAGAAGGGTGTCGCAGAGTGTTGTGTACATAAATTCCCCATGGTACTTCGGTCACTTTCCCAATGAGCTCCTGATTTAAGAAGTTGCCGATACGCCCAAAGACATACGCCAAAGGAACTGAAAGTGCCACCAAATCCATCAAACGTCCAAAAGGCAGCTTATGGCGACGGTGGTAGAGGTATGAAGCCACCAGCAGCCCAATAACAGCACCGTGAAAACTCATACCCCGAATGCCGACAAACTCACCGTTCATAAACGGATTAAAAATCTGCCACGGGTGGGTAAGATAGTACATCGTATGCGTATCGTAAAAGAGAATATATCCCAGGCGTGCTCCCAAAATCACACCGATCTCAACCCAAATAAAGTAGTCATCGAGCTGATCTTTACTGATGGCTATTTTGTCTTTTTTTACCATCCATTTGGCAATATAGAGTGCACTGATGAGCGCTAAAACATACATCATGCCGTACCAGTGCACCGGAATTGAGAAGAGATGAAACGCTACGGGGTCAAACTGTTCGTAGATATGATTCCAAAATTCCATATCAACTATCCTTTGAGAATGTCTTCAATGCGGTAGGTAAAGAGTTCACCGGCTTCATTGACAACAGCAATCTGATGCTTTACAAAAGCGACCCCCTCTGCCTGGCCGGCATTAATATGCTTTTTGTAGATTTTTCCGTCAAAAATATTGTCACTTAGCTTCGTGGGCTCCAATACATAAAGCATATCATACGTTAACACTGCTATATAGCGGCCGTTACTATCGGCACCGGTCACCTTGCCGTCTATGGGATAGTCGACAATTTTTTGTGCTCTGTTTCCCTCAAGCTTATACAGTGTTGTATTGCGATCCTCACGATGCTTGGTTAAGAGGTAGAGTCGTTTGTTGTAGTTGAACATAGCTTCACAATCATAATTACGCCGATCCTTTCGGGTCTGGTCCGAGTAAATAAACTGCACTGTCTTCTTGACCTTAGCTTTTTTCTCTTTATAAGGGTTGGGTTCATCAATAAAATAGAGAGTCAGATCATCTCTGTTGCTTCGATTGTTCCCAAAATCACCAATTACCAGACTTCCCTCATAATAACTCAGGTCTTCCCAGTCACGGTGTTTTGCTTTTTTAATCTTGATGCGAGAAATGAGTGTCAAGTCATGACGATCTATAGCATACAAATAGGGCTTGTCTCCGGAGTCGTTATGTATCCATAATACATTCGGATACTGTTTGGAAAACAGCAGTCCTGAAGCCTCGGAGATTTTTGTACATGTAATTTGCTGCGGCTTTTGTGCTGTTGCCAGCAGCACAATACCCAGCAAAAATATTAACACTCTTGGTATCATCTTTCCAAAACCTCGGCAATGAGCTCAATCGGGTTTTTAAAGACGGTCTTACTGTCGGCTTCATACAAGGAGTTGTTTATCTGCATTCGGCATGCACTGCACTCCGCAGAGACAATGTCTGCTTTGGTATTCTCAATCATAGCGGCTTTAGGTCTTCCCGCAGCTTGGGCAAAATGAAACTTCTCTGTCTGCATCGTCACCCCGCCAAAACCGCAGCATTGGTTGGGATCACTCATTTCGACAATATCGTAATTGTACCCTATGAGTTTTCGCGGTTCTTCATAAATACCCTGCATCTTTCTAGCATGGCACGGATCATGGTAGGTCACTTTCAGATCACTTCTGTTTTTGGATGCAAGCAGTGCATTTAATTCCGTATGCTTCTCAAGCCATTCTGTGGCCATAAAGATTTTGCTTTTGAGCGCCACGGCGCGTTGCAGCCACTTAGGCTGATCATGAAAAAAATGTTCATAGTCAACACTAAGCATAGCACTGCAGGTCGCTTCAGGCACAATAATGGCTTCCACCTCATCGATAAAACTCTCAAAATACTCAATATTTTTTTTAGCATTGTGATTTACCGTATCAAAATCACCGGTAAAGTATGCCGGCGCTCCGCAGCAAAGCTGTTTTTTTGGAATAAACACATCAATGTCAAGATGTTTTAAAATACTTAACAGACCCGAACCGATCTCCGTGTAGTTGTAATTTCCCAAACAGCCGATAAAAATGGCAACCTGACGCTTGCCGCCGTTGCTGATATATTCCGGATTTGCATTTAAAAATGACGTTTTTCCCATGGACGGGAGCAGACGGTCTTTTTTAATAATAGGCAGTGAAAAGCGTGGCTCCATCGACTCAATCTCTTTTTTAATCTTAAAGCCGCAGGTTTGAAACACATAACCGAGTTTAAAGAGGAAATCCATTGTTGTTCGATGACGCAGCAGATAGAAAAAGGCTCTTTTAAACCAGGCAATCCCGTATTGTTGCGCAATATCGGAGCGTACCTGCTCAATAATCATGTCCGTGGGCAGCGACTTTGGACAGACATCAACACAATTGGTACATAAAAAGCAGCTCTCAAAAATATCTTTTGCCGTGCTGTCAAGCTCAAGTTCTCCACGCTTATAGGCACCAAGCAGATCAATAAAACCCCGAGGGCTGGTCACCTCATCGGCATTGACATTGTGAATCGTACAAACCGGAATACATTTACCGCACTTAATACACGCATCAGACGTGAGCGTAAAGTCAAAAATCTCTTCAGGTGATTTAGCCACTTAAACGGTCTTTGAAAACGTTTTCTTTGAAGCGGCATGTTTCGACATATAGGCATCAAACGGCATACTGATATTGCGAATTAGCAGCGTTCCCGTTTGTGAACACTCAATGCTGCGGTCTGTAATAGTGACGAGTTCCTCATCGGCCAACGGCTGAAGCGCTGCAATGGCATCGGCAAAATAGGTATTGAAGTCTACGTCGAATTTCTCGTTAAATCGAGCAATGTCAAGCTTAAAGTTACTCATGAGTTCCATAATGACATACTGACGAATTTGATCATCCTCATTCAGAAGTATCCCGCGCTCAAAAGGAAGCTTTCCTTCCTCTATGGCCGCTTCATATAATTTCATATCTTTAAAATTTTGCGCATAGTAGTCTTCACCCTCTCCGATGGAGGTGAGCCCGATGCCAATCAGATCGGCACCGCCCTTGGTCGTATAGCCTTGAAAATTACGGTGCAACTCCCCTTTTTCAATAGCTAAAAAGAGTTCATCTTCAGGCTTGGCGAAGTGATCCATGCCAATCATTTTATAGCCGTGCGAGTTGAGAAAATCAATGGTATGCTGCATAATCTGAAGCTTCTCATCGGGAAGCGGCAGTGTCGTCTCATCAATTTTACGCATGGTCTTTTTCATCCATGGTACATGGGCATAGTTAAAGACGGCAAAACGGTCGGGATTGAGTGTCAATGCCTGCTCAAGCGTCTTTTTAAACGTTTCCAAAGTCTGATACGGCAAACCGTAAATAAGGTCGATATTGACACTTTTCATCTGATATTTACGCGCCAGCTCCATGGCCGCTTTGGATATTTCATAGGACTGTACCCGATGCACAGCAACCTGAACTTTCTCGTCAAAATCCTGCACCCCAAAGCTCACACGGTTAAAACCGCCTTCACTGAGTACTTTCATCTGGTCTTCATTAATGTGGCGCGGATCAATCTCGCATGAAACCTCGGCATCGGCAACAAAGTTTTTAAAATAGGAGCGAATCATCGCAATAACCTCTTGTAGCTGTTGAGCACTAAAAAAGGTTGGTGTCCCTCCGCCAAAGTGCATCTGAATGACCTCCCGAGACATATCCAGATGCCGGCTTAAAATTTCCATTTCACGCTTTAAATACTCAATATAACGCAGCATCTTCTCCTCTTTGGAGGTAAAGACAACATTACAGCCGCAAAAATAGCAGGCATTACGGCAGAACGGCAGATGAAAATAGAGTGAAAGCGGTCGATTGATGTTTTGATTTTTAAGTTTGTCGATATACGCATCGTAACTGTATGTATCGCTAAACTCTAGTGCTGTCGGATAGCTGGTATAGCGAGGACCGGGTTTGGAGTATTTGGTAAATTTTGCAAAATCAAGCATCATTAAAGACCTACATGTAAATTAAAGTTAGTAAGCGATTATGCCAAGGTATGGTTGAAGATGGGATAAAAAATAGTAATTATTTAAAATAAAGGGGGGAAAGAAGCGATAATGCATAGCAAAAGCTGCTACGCACTAACTCTGATGATGGCTTTTGAGAATTAAAATAGTCATACGAATGTTAATGGCAACAAATCGAATAATCTGCCACAAGACACAAGTTCGTAAAAACTTCTGCATTCCTAACGGAACCATCGTACCTGATTGGGCAGTGTAAGGTTCAATATGCTGTACGTGTCGACTCTCTTCTTGAATGTCACTCATGTGTTACTCCTTAATCATAATTATTCCGGAATAAGCGTCCAGCCCGGCTTGAGCTGTGCTTTCCAAATAAAAGCGTAATGCAGCAGGTGTTTCACCCAGTGTGCCGCCAATCCGATCTCACCCGTTGTTCCGTTAATATCGCGTCCGGTTCCAGGATATTTTTCATAATCGGGAATAATCGGGTATACCGTCATTGCTGCCGCCGTGCCATTAAAAAGTCCCTTGCCCGCCGATGCAACACAAGCTGCACCCATTTTGGACATATTGGCAGTATGTGTCGGTGTTTCAGAAACGCCCTTGATCATATCGCACACACTTTGGGCAACCGCTTTCCCCATCATAGCTGATGGCATTCCTGTGCGCGGCGGAGTTGGGTTGATCGGCGTGCCGTTTGGTGAACTCATCGGCTTGGAAATAATATGTGGCGGCGCAAAAGCAATACCCACGGCAAACATGTTGTTATAGGTCGGATTTTGCAGGGTACTTGGCCAATCCTGCGGCTGCCACTCCTCATACGGTTTTGGGGTATAATCGGCGTCAACCTTCATGAAACCGTTGGGCGCAAAAATATCTCCCGTAATATCTTCTCCGGCTTTATTGTACGCTTTTAAGCCTACACCGGCAAACGGAGGAATAAGCATGGCAAAATCGAACTCCTGCTCACTCACCGTGCCATCAAGCGACTCATACGTTACTTTTCCCGCTTCCACCTTGTTCACATGCGTTCCCAATATCCAATCCATTCCACGTTCGGCATAGAGTGACTCGGTAAAAACTTTGGATGACGTAATATAGCCGCCCATCTTGAAATGCAAACCTCCCATACCAAAATCCCCCAAAAAGGATTCGTTAGAAATCCAAATTATCTTGGCTTTGTCACGAACCCCCTCCTCTTGGAGTTTATGCTCAATGTTAAAAATGTACTCAAATGCCGCTCCTTGACAGGTACACATACCATGACCCGTTCCAATAAGAAAGGTCTGCTCTGCTCCTTCACGCATCTTTTCAATGCACTTTTGCAGCTCCTCGGCCGCATGAGCAGCATGATCTCCCGTACAAACCGAAACGGTGTGCCCCTCATCCAGACCCGGTGTAGCTCCAAAGTTAAGCTTTGGTCCGGTCGCATTAATCAAATAGTCGTACGCTCCCTCTTCGCTCTCACCCTCTTTGCCTTGTCCCGTATATTCAATAGTCACAAACGGGGCATCAATAGTGTCACTGCCTTCGGGGTGAATCGAAATTGCTTTCGCCTGCTTATAAACAGCGCCGGCCTTTTCATAGACAGGAGCCAGATCAAACGTAACATCCTCTTTGCTCATTTCACCCACGCCAACCCAAATGTTGGAAGGAATCCAATTCCATTTTGAATTGGGGGTTACGACAACGACTTCATGCTCGTCTCCAAGCCATTTTGCGGCAAATGACGCTGCCGTATGTCCTGAAACACCGGCACCAAGAATTACTAATCTTGCCATATTGCACTCCCTTTTTAATTTCAATCTAATAAATTTTATAAGTCAATATTATAATATTAACTTATACCTTCTTAGCACTCACAGTATAGATAATAATTTATAAATTCAAACTGAAGAAAACTAAAATTGTTAATTTATTAATAAATAAACACTTCCGTATGGATAAATTTACACACGCTAAG
>JAJRVF010000032.1 GCA_024277395.1 Campylobacterales bacterium | reverse complement strand
CATGCAAGACACCTTCTACCGCACCGATACCTCGTATCGTTTTATTGCCGTTACTCCCTCAATTTACGCCCTCTTAGGCTACCACAACTATGAACTGATTGACCACTCCTTAATTGACCTGCTGACCAATGAGGATGAACGTGACTACTTTACCACCATGCTCGATAAAAACTCAGGGCATATCAAAAATTTAGAGATTAAAATCTTACATAAAAACGGCGACAGCCTCTGGATTTTGGTTAATGCCCACCGCTACTATGACCTTGCCAATCGTTTTGCCGGTATTGAAGGAACATTTAAAGATATTACGGAACAAAAACACTACCAGGTAGAACTGATTAAACAGACCGAGTTGCAAGAGCAGCGCATTAGCGAAGGCATCAAACAGCTGCGTCAAAAAGATGCCTTAATGCTGCAGCAAGCGAAGATGGCACAGATGGGAGAGATGATCAGCATGATTGCACACCAATGGCGTCAGCCCCTCGCTACCATTGGTGCTATCAGCCAAAATCTCAAACTCTCCACCATGCTCGGTGAACCCATCAGCAACGGTGTACTCAATGAAAAACTGACCAGTATTAACTCGCATGTCAACATGCTCTCTGAGACTATCGATGATTTTCGAAACTTTTTTCGCCCTGATAAGGAGCGCAACGATGTTATCTTGGATGACGTAATCCGTAAAGCCATTGATGTGCTCGAAAGTTCTATCACTACCAATGCCGTTGAGATCACCTTAAGTCTTAACCTCACCACACCGATTAAGAGCTTTCAAAACGAGCTGCTGCAAGTGCTCATCAATCTCATTAGCAATGCGGTGGATGCGTTTGACGAAAAGCAACTTGACAAACACATCACCATTGAATCGCTTCAAGTCGATAACGCTTTTATCATTACCGTCTCCGACAACGCCGGCGGTATTGACAATGATGTGATTGACAAAATATTTGACCCCTACTTCTCCACCAAAGAGATTAAAAACGGCACAGGGCTGGGGCTGTATATGTCTAAAACCATTATTGAAGAGCATTGCCAAGGCAGCTTAGGTGCACATAACAGTGAGGTCGGAGCGGTCTTTACCTTAACACTGTGGGCCTAATATGTTAGAATACGTCAAAAAGCAGTAAGAAATGAAACGATTTGCCCTCATCGGTGCAGCAGGCTATATTGCACCGCGCCATATGAAAGCCATTAAAGAGACCGGTAATGATCTCGTCGCCGCATGTGACACCAATGACAGTGTCGGTATTATCGACTCCTATTTTCCCAATGCATCCTTTTTTACGGAATTTGAGCGCTTTGACCGTTTTGTGGACAAATGGCACCGTGAGCATGACAAACGTATTGAGTATGTTGCCATTGCTTCACCCAACTATCTGCATGATGCCCACATCCGTTTTGCCCTGAGAAACGGTGCCGATGCGATCTGCGAGAAGCCCCTTGTACTCAACCCCCACAATATCGATCAGCTCAAAATCATTGAACAAGAGACAGGAAGACGTGTCTATAACATTTTGCAGCTGCGCCTGCATCCGAGTATTATTGCTCTCAAAAAAAGTGTCACCGAAGCACTGCAAAAAAATCCAAACAGAGTTTATGATATTGACCTGACCTATCTGACCTCACGCGGCAAATGGTACTTCATTAGCTGGAAGGGTGATGCGGACAAATCCGGTGGAATCGCTTCAAATATCGGCGTGCACTTTTTTGATATGCTCACATGGATATTTGGCGAGGTGCAAGAGAGTGTCGTGACACTTAAACAGTCCGATACCAATGCCGGTACTTTTAAGCTGAAGCATGCCAATGTCCGCTGGTTCTTAAGTGTCAACTACGACTATCTTCCCAAAGAGATCAAAGCGCTCCAGCAACGTACGTATCGCAGCATTAGTGTGGATGGGGAAGAGATCGAATTCAGCGGCGGTTTTACTGATCTGCATACTGCCAGCTACGAACATATTTTATCGGGTAGCGGATTTGGACTTGATGAAGCCTACGGCTCCATTCAAACCGTCTCCACCATCCGAGCACTGGAACCGCAGGGACTCAAGGGCGAGTATCATCCGTTTTGCACAAAGGTCATCTCGTAATGCCCGCATACACCGTACATGAATCCAGCATTATTGACAATAACGTCACCATTGGCGGCGGCACCAAGATATGGCACTTCAGCCACATTCTCTTTGGCAGTACCATTGGCGACAACTGCTCTTTTGGACAAAACTGTGTTGTCGGTCCCAACGTGAACGTGGGCAGCGGTGTCAAAGTTCAAAATAACGTCTCTATCTATGAAGGTGTTACCATAGAAGATGATGTCTTTTTAGGTCCTTCAATGGTCTTTACTAATGTCATCAACCCACGGAGCTTTATTGTTCGCAAAGAGGAATTTGCACCCACACTGCTCAAACGCGGCTGCTCCATCGGTGCTAATGCTACCATTGTCTGCGGAGTTACTGTCGGTGAATATGCGCTGATTGGCTCTGGTGCCGTAGTAAACCGTGATGTCAAGCCCTATGCACTGGTTGTCGGTGTTCCCGCCCGACAGATTGGCTGGGTCAGCTATGCCGGCAATACGCTGGTGTTTGACCGTAACGGCATTGCCGTTGACTCTTTTGACCATAGCCGCTACGCCTTGAAAGACAATGTACTCGAGCGCCTTTCATGACTATAGACTTTGCCAATCTTCAGTATCAGTACCGCCGCTATAAAGAGGAGATTGATCAGGCCATGCAGGCGGTGCTTGAGCAGTCAAACTACATTATGGGTGAAGAAGTGGCACAGCTTGAGACAGCACTGCAAGAGTTTACCCGCGCCAAGCATGCCGTTACCTGCAGCTCCGGTACTGATGCCCTGCTGCTTGCCATGATGGCGCTGGAGATTCAACCCGGCGATGAAGTGATTACCACGCCCTTCACCTTTATTGCCACGGCCGAGACCATTGCGCTTTTGGGTGCCGTTCCCGTCTTTGTCGATATTGATGCGCGCACCTACAATATAGACGCCTCTAAAATCGAAGCGGCAATTACTGAAAAAACCCGGGCTGTGATGCCGGTGAGTCTCTACGGACAACCTGCCGATATGGATGCCGTTGCCTCAATCGCCGCAGGGCATCGTCTCAATGTGATTGTTGACGGAGCACAGAGCTTTGGATCGACCTATAAAGGGAATATGGACTCTACGTTGGGTCATATTGCAACGACCAGCTTTTTCCCCGCTAAGCCGCTGGGCTGTTTTGGTGACGGCGGTGCCGTTTTCACTAACAACGATGCACTCGCACATAAAATAAAAATGCTCAGAGT
>JAJRVF010000031.1 GCA_024277395.1 Campylobacterales bacterium | reverse complement strand
TTTCGTCCGGTCTCTCTTATTGCGGAAATGGCAACGCTTGAAGGGATGCCGTATCCGGCATCGGCCGCATTCGAGACGGAGGGAACAGTCATAGAAATCGATTTTGAACGGTTTAAAAAAGAGTTTTTACACGATCCTGATGTGGCGCTGCTGCTGTTTAAATCGCTCTCTAAAAAGATAAAATATCTCGAAGACGTCATTGCACTCAACGTCGTTTTAGATTCAACAGCACGTCTGGCAAAATTTTTGTGTGACAATGACGAGGCACTAACAGAGCTCAAGCATTACCAGCTTGCCGAACACCTGCACATGACTCCGGAGACACTCTCACGTACTTTTAAAAAGCTTGTGGTTCTTGATTTGTTAGAAAAAGAGTCTAACGGCTACCGCATCAAAAGCAGAGAAGGCTTACGCGTTCTCTTTGAGTAGTTTTTAATGGTTGAGCGCATCTTTAACAGTGTCTTCCAAGCTACTGTTGGGAGGGTCAATTGTAATACCGGCGTTTTTGTAGGTGAGGGTAGTAACCACACCGTCTCGTTCTGCAATCATTGCATTTCCCCGAAATTCCGTCATGCGCCAGCCGTCCTGTTCCGCCGCTTTTTTAATGATATCATGCATCTCTTTAGTAGAGACTGTTTTGTGTGCAACAGCATCACTGGAAACTCCCGATGTTGTGACACATCCTGCTAAAAGAAAAGATGCCAAGAGGGAAAGAACACCCAGTTTGATTGTATTTTTCATATGAACCCTTATGTTCTGCTTTGCTAAAAATTAGTCAAGCAGTAGATATTGTTGTATGATATAATAAATATAATAAATTAACTTTAAAAAGTCAAGGAGAATTGATGATTGCGCAAGATGTGGTGATGATTTTGGTCTATACCTTTCCCATGTTTCTCTTTACCATTTTTCCTGCCATAAAACTTGCAGATTATTTAGAGCATAAATATGAGATTCAGGAACGTCACAAACGGGTAGTTATTGTTGCTATCACTTTTTTCAGTGCGTTAATATTGGCGACCTTGCTACAATTTATATAAGGGATGTTTATGCAATATACAGTGCTTGTATTATGGATATTGACGGTAGGATTATATGCACAACAGAGTGCGCTGGAAGCCTTCAAGAAGCAAGATTATAAAACAGCATTTCAGCGTTATGAGCAACAGGCAAACGAGGGCAATGTTACGGCTCAAAATGCGTTAAGCTATCTTTATTTTAATGGATTAGGTACGCAGCAGAGCCATACCAAAGGTCTTGAATGGCTGCGCAAGGCCGCAATGTTAAAGAGTGCCAGAGCGCAATATGATCTGGGGATGTTCTATTTGCAGGGAAATCATGTAACGCAAAACTATAAAGCGGCGTTACAGTGGCTGCAAAAAGCATCGGCTCAGGGCTATCCTGATGCTCAGTATAATTTGGCGTTAATGTACTATAGAGGTGATGCGACTGATCAAAATGTTACGAAGACGGCAGAACTGCTGGAACAAGCCGCACAACAAGGGCATAAAGGAGCTATTGCCAATATTGGTCGTATTTATATGCAGTTGCTTGATTTTGAAAACGCTGCATTATGGCTGGAGAAGAATGCTTTAAACAATGATACAGAAGCGTACTATCTTTTAGCCGAGATCTACTGTGCACAGGAGAAGTTTGCACAAGCAAAACAGTGGGCTCAAAAAGCAAAAGAGCACGGTAACGCTCAGGCAGAAGCGCTGTGGAAAAAATACCGTTTACAAGAGTACTAATCTACATGTAAATGAATACTCTAGCTGTAGAACCACTGTAGCTGTTTACGTAACTCTACGACTTTTCCAACGACAATCAGTGCCGGTGTCGCTACTCCTTGAGCACGTTCAACAATAGTTTCCAATGTTCCTATGACAACCTGCTGTTGCGGTGTTGTTCCTTTGGAGATAACAGCGCAGGGGTAGGTGGGTGCTTTGCCAATTTCAATGAGCTTTTGAGTAATTTTATCGAGGTTGTGCAGACCCATTAAAAAGACAATGGTATCGTCAGTTTTGAAGTTTTCCCAAGGAATCTGAGAGCTCTCTTTATCGGGAGCTTCATGACCGGTAACGACACGAAAAGAGACAGCAACACCACGATGGGTTACGGGGATTCCGGCATAAGCCGGAGCGCTAATGGCAGAAGTGATACCGGGAATAATCTCAAAAGAGATATTGTGTTTATGTAAGTAGGCTGCCTCTTCGCCGCCACGCCCAAAGACGAACGGATCACCCCCTTTAAGTCGCACCACAACACGATATTTGAGTGCATTTTGGTAGATGGTCTCATTAATTTGGTCTTGCGGAAGTGTATGCTTGCCGTCTTCTTTGCCGACATAGACAAATTCGCAGCCGTTTTTTGCCTCCTTGAGAATATCGGGATTGGCAAGACGGTCATAGATAATGACATCAGCTTCCTTAACGACACGGAGTGCTTTGAGTGTCAGAAGTTCCATGTCTCCCGGACCTGCACCTGTTAAATAGACCATACCCATTACTTTGCCTTTTCGTAAATAAAGATACCCGAAGGTTTGTTGATCTGAAAAATTTCACGACTCAACCACCAGCCGTTGGTATTGATGACGGCAACTTTATTGGCATCGTTTACCGATACGTAGAGGTTAGGCCGTTGTTTGGACCAGCGCACATGCAATACTTTGCCGTCGAACTCAAAGCGTTTAATGACTTTAAGTGTTGCAGTATCGATAATCTGAATAACGGGAAATTTTTTGCCGCTAAAAGTAACGGCTAAATATTTTTCATCAGGACTGAGTGATGTAAACACTGGCAGTCCTTCTGTTTCAATATTGGTAACAAATTTAAAATCAGGTGTATAGACCAGTACTTTGTTGTCTCCGACGGCGGGAATGAATACGTTTCCATTACTGATACTCCAAAAACCAAAATGGGGCACCTTGAGAACCGGTTTACGATCGCCAAGGAGAATGTCGATCTTTTTGTAGGTCATGGTGTCTAAGTCAACGACACCGAAAAAAGGACTCTGGAAGAACCCTGTAATGAAGTGGTTGTCTTTAATCATGGCATCAAACGGCATGACACCAACATTTTCAAACTCTTTGTATATTTCAAAATCAGGAGTCTTTGTTCCTCTGTTTTTGTCACGTAATACCGTGATTTTATCGTTGTCCATTTGAGAAAAGACAAGGTAGTCGTTATAGATTTTGATACCGACATTTTTAGAACCGGTAGCAAAGGATTGAATGGGATTTAAATCACGATCTAAGATATCGACACTCTTTTTATCATAGTTGGCTACAGCAACATAGTAGTCATTAATAACAAAGCCAATAGCGCTGTCGCTGGTTTTATACTCTTTGAGTATGACCTCTTTTTCAGGATCAAATTTAATGACGTAGCCGTCACGACTAATAACGTAGCCGTCACGACCGTAAAACTTTACCACACCGTGGTTCATATTGTGCATGTGTTTCATATGACTTTTAGGCAGACCATTTTCAATTACAGCGAGCGATTCGTGCTCGCGTTCAACCACAAAGATTTTTTCAGTGCTGCCGGAAGCTTTTATCAGGGCATTTATATCTGGTGCAGCATTACCGATTAGCGGTATTGCAAATATGATGCCCAACAATAGTGATACGGGTTTCATGAATTTTTCCTTCGTTCTTCTTGAGTTAAATAGCAGGAGGGATCTTCACTCCAAAGATCTCCCGTAATGGCATAGGCACGTGCTCGTGAGCCGCCGTTACAGATATCAATTTGTTCACAATCTGCACAGATACCGCCAAGGTTATTTCGCGGATGGATGCGGAGCTTGTCCAAAAGCAACCCCTGCTTCCAGATAGCGCCAAAATCCTGCTCCAAAATATTGCCAACCACTACTGGAAAAAATGGGTCAGGCCGGACATCACCTTCACTGTTAATGTTAAGTAGTTTACGCCCGGCACTATTGCCTCCCCAACTAACGAGTCGCTGTCGTATCTGTTCCTTTAAATTGGGGTAGTGTTGTGCAAAGCGCTTAAGAAAGAGAATGGCATCTTGTTCCATATTGCCTGTTACAATCTCAATATCACGCCCTTCTTGATAGTATTGAAAAGCTTTATTTAAGATAAAGTCAACG
>JAJRVF010000030.1 GCA_024277395.1 Campylobacterales bacterium | reverse complement strand
TCTCGTTTTAACCGACTGGATGCTTCCTGATGGCAACGCCATTGACATTATCCCCGATATTAAAACCAAAACGCCTAAAACCGTCGTTGTGGTTCTCTCGGCACGTGACGACAATGAAAGCGAAATTGAAGCCCTGCGATCTGGTGCTGACGACTACATTCGCAAACCGTTTGATTTTGACGTACTGATTGCGCGCATTGAGGCGCGGTTACGTTTTGGCGGCAGCAATATTATTGAGATTGAAGATCTTACCATCAATCCTGAAGAGGAGAAGATTATCTACAAAGAGAAGGAGATTGAGCTAAAAGGCAAACCTTTTGAGGTACTCACACACTTGGCACGCCATCGTGACCAAATTGTCTCCAAAGAGCAGCTGCTAGATGCCATCTGGGAAGAGCCGGAGCTGGTCACACCAAACGTGATTGAAGTCGCTATTAACCAGATTCGACAAAAAATGGACAAACCTCTTAGTATTACCACTATTGAGACAGTACGTCGTCGCGGATATCGCTTTTGTTTTCCCAAAGAAGTATAAGAAACCGCTTTTTAATTCAGCTCATTGTCGCTTCGGCGGCACTGCTATCTATTTTTTCTTCCATCCTTTTTTTCTATATTCAAAGCTCTATTTATGATGAAAAACGTCAAGAGCTCATTAAGCTGGCGCAAAATATCTCTACCTACCAGTCTCTTCACGATGCCAAACGCAATGATGCCGATATTTTACTAGGCGTCTCTATAGAACTGGTCGAACGCCACACCAATCAGAATATGCTCTTTGTGGAACATACCGAAAACAGTCGCACCTATTTGCGACTGTTTTATCCTTTTAATTTTCAAGAACACAGCTACATTCAAATCACCAAAGATATTTCCCCGACAAAAAAACTGTTTAAAAAAATACTCAACTCTATTTTTCTTATCAACGCTATCGGCTTCATTCTAATTGTCATCTATGCCATTGCGCTCTCCAATATGCTCACGGCACCCATCCGTACCCTGAGCCGCAAACTTTCCAACATGAACGAACATCTGATTCGCCCCATTCGTGTCGATGAGCTTCCTGAAGAGTTCGAACCCCTTGGTGAAACCATTAACCGCCTCATCAATCGGATTCAAAACTTTGTTAAGTATCAAAAAGAGCTTTTTATTGGCACGGCACACGAGCTCAAAACACCCCTTGCAGTCATTAAACTCAAAAATCAAGTCACACTAATTAAGCAACGTGATGCCAAAGAGTATATTGATGCTATTAAAACCACTAATGAGACCGTGGATGAGATGGATCAACTCGTCAGCGCTATTTTAAATATAGGACGACAAGAAGGAGCGCAGCTGGACAACCCCGAAGATGTAGATGTGATCGCATTTCTTAAAAGCAAAGCCAACGACTTTGAACTCTTAGCAGAAAATGAAGGCAAGTCGTTGCAGATATTGCTCTCTCCCGGAGCCTATGCAGCGACCCTGCAGCTACAGCTTCTCAATCAAATTGTTCAAAATTTTTTGCAAAATGCTCTTAAATTCACACCTGAAGGTAAAAAAGTTCTCCTGCAAAGCTATCTTGACGATACCGGTTTAATGATTGAAGTCATTGACGAGGGGTGCGGTATTGACGACAGTGCTGATCTCTTTGCCCCTTTTAAGCGTCAAGGCAGTAAGGGCGGTGCCGGGCTGGGGCTTTTCCTGGCTAAAAGTGCAGCCGACGCCATGGGAGCCGATATTGCCATCAGAAACAGAGATGACGGTCTCAACGGAACCATTGCTTCATTGCATCTCTACTCCAAACTCTGTTGCAATCTTTATGCAAAATAATTTTATATTTAAAACTAATACAAGCTTTCTTCTGCTATAAATCGGACATAAAATAAAGTTTGAAATATTGTATAAGGTTTTTTAATGTCACTAATGATAAACGATGAATGTATTGCGTGTGATGCCTGCCGTGAAGAGTGCCCTACCGACGCCATTGAAGAAGGGGATCCCATTTACGTTATTGATCCCGACCGCTGTACGGAATGTGTCGGAATATATGATGAACCCTCATGTATCGCCGTCTGTCCGGTTGACTGCATAGTCCTTGATAGCGACAATGTCGAAAGTATTGCCGAGCTAAAATTTAAACATGAACAGTTAATGCAATCTGAAGAACAAGAGTAGTTGTGGCAAAACGTACCGCTGTCATTGACATTGGTTCCAACTCCGTTCGTATGGTCGTTTATGAAAAAACGAGCCGTTTTGCATTTCATCTGCTCCATGAAGAAAAGAGCCGTGTCCGCATTAGTGAACATGCCTATCAAAACAATTCAAACCTCCAAGAACCTGCCATGCAGCGTGCCATTAATGCACTGCGTGACTTTCTTACTATTGCCTCCTCATATAATGTTCGAAAAATTTTATGTGTCGCTACCTCAGCAGTACGTGATGCCAATAACAAGCAGGTATTTCTTTTGCGTGTCAAAAAAGAGCTAGGTCTCAAAATCAAAGTAATCGACGGTATTAAAGAAGCTTACTATGGTGGTATCGCCTGTGCTAACTTGCTCCCGAAACTCAGCGGTGTCGTCGTTGATATTGGAGGAGGTTCTACCGAGTGTGCCTGTATTGAAAAAGGCAAGGTGGTGGATAGCTATTCATTAAACCTCGGAACCGTTCGTCTTAAAGAGCTCTTTTTTGATCACAATGATCTCAAAGGAGCAACAGATTATATTGATCGGGCACTGGATTCACTGCCGCTGAAACAGACTCAAACAATTGTCGGTCTCGGCGGTACGTTTCGGGCACTCAGTCAGATGATTATGAAGAAAAACAGCTATCCACTGAACAGAATACATGCGTACCAATTTCAGGCCAAAGAGCTCAAACACCATGGAAAAAAAATTCTAAAAGCCTCCTCTACCAAAGAGCTTAAGGAACTTCATATTAAACCTGAACGCTACGATATTATTCGCCCCGGTGTCCTCATCTTGCTGCGTATTATGAAGCGTCTTGGTGCCGATACCATGATGGCCAGCGGTGTTGGTGTCCGTGAGGGAGTCTATTTGTGCGATATCTTACGTAGCAATCAGGACTATTTTCCGGCAAACTACAACCCTTCAGTGACCTACCTGGAAGATGCCTATGGCATTGAAAAAAAGTTTTCATCTCTAATGGTACGCGTTGCAAGTACACTTTTTGAACTGTTATGTCCGGTATTCAATCTTGATGTTACACACAAACCTTATCTCTTAACCGCTGCAAAATTGGCAAAAATCGGATCATCGATTCATTTTTACTCTTATCACCAACACAGCTATCATCTCATACAAAGTGCTTTGGAGTACGGTTATACCCACAAAGAGACCCTGCTGATTGCAACACTGGCACGCTACCAAAACAAAAAAGGACCAAGCAAATCACACTATCAGCGCTACAGTATGCTGCTTCCGGATGAAGCGACACTGCATCACTTAGCCTTTATACTCTCATTGTGCAATATTTTACTGGCACACCGTCCACAAAAAATTGACTTCACTTTGGAGTTGCATGCAAACCGTCTGCAGATTATTCCTAAAACAGGAACCCTGCATCTTGCCAAAGAAAACCTGAAATCTCTTACAGTACCCAAACCTCTTAAAATCAGCTGCCGCTAAAGCTGTTGCAGCGCCTGCAATGCGTCACATATCTCTTTAGTCAAATTTTGATCTTCTTTATTGTACGCTTCCGCTTTAAGCGCTGCCGTAGTATCAAAATCGAAATGTTCCTCTATGGAAGCAGCAATCGGATACTCCAGTGCCAGGCTCTCTTTAGAAACATTACCGTGAACCAATAGGCTTGTAAAGGGATTGATATTAATATAGGCATACGGAACATGCTCTGCCGGTGCACTCAACTGCAGTGACGCAACCGTAGTGTCAAGCGAAGGTAAATAGTGGCTGCAGCGTGTTGAATCCGGTGCAGTGTCACTCTCATTGGTGTCATTGGTAATATAGACACCGCCACGGGAAAGACGTACTCCGCCAACGCTCGTATTGAAGTCATAAATACCGCGATCACGATACTTCCCACGGATACCCTCAATGGTCACGTTAGCATCTTTAATATAATGCAGTGCAGATACTTTGACACTGTAGGTATCTGTAAAATTATCGCTCCCGACACCACAGCCGCCTAAAAAAAGAAACGAGCTGCCTACTAACAGCTGCAAAAATGTGTTTGTATCTCTCATTAAAATCTCTGTCCTATAGTAAATTCAAAACTGGTAGTTTTGTCAAGCGGCTCATCATCTAGTGCTTTGGCAAAAATAAGATTGACCGGTCCCACCGGTGAAAACCACTCAATTGCGACACCCACGGAGCTTCTGGTGAGCGACTCGGTTCTTGCCGGATATTGAATGCTGTACCGTCCTACATATTCGGGTACATCCCCTTCAATCCATCCCCAGTCGTAAAAAGCGCTCAAGCGCATTTTTGCTTTCGGCAGCAGCGGAAAACTAAGCTCCAGGCTATTGGAAAAGGTTTTCTTTCCTCCCACTCGTTTACTATTGCCTTCCGCATCAACATAATGCGGCGAAACCGAGTACGACTCGTACCCTCTGACACTTCCCATACCACCCATGTAAAAACGCTCCGCCAGTGGCAAATAGCTTCGCTCTTTGACAATATGCAGTCGTGATTTGTATCGTAAAATCAGATCAAAATTGACCGCATCTTGAAGTCCGTAGTAGTAGTTAAAACTGGTACGGCTCTTTAAGAAGTTGGCATCGCCGCCCAAACCGGCATATTCCAAACTCTGTTTTAAAACAATACCCTCACGAGGCAGATAGTAGTCATCGGTATTATCATAGGTCAGCGCCAATGTCAACGAACTTTTTGAGTAATTTTCAAAAAAAACACGGTAATTATAGTTAATGGTCGAGGTATTAATATCTTCATACTCATTCGCGGAATAGCTATACCCCAAATACCCGCTTAAATGACGTGTAAAACGATGTCCGCTTCCAAGATTAACCCCCTCTGAAGAGACCGTATAGTCATTATATTCATTCCGAGAAGTAAAAATAGAAAAGTTGCCGCTAAAGTCACTGTCGTTAAGACGTTTGTTAGAGATATTAAACGAGTAGTTATCGGTTCTATCCGAACGCTCAAGCTTCACTCCGACACTAATACCGCTACCAAAAATATTACGATCTTCTACGCCCACGCTAAACAAGATACCGCCGTAACTTCCGTAGCCGCCGCCGACTTGAATATTGCCCGTGGGTGCCTCTTTGACTTTTACCACCAGATCCATCATATCTTCACTGATGCGTTTCTCTTCTACTGTTGTGCTTTCAAAAAACCCGGTACGCCCTAGCGCATTGCGCGAATCTTTAAGATCGGTAAGATTATACAAGTCACCCGGAGCCAAATAGAGTTCTCTGCGTACAATACGATCAAGTGTTCGACCGTTTCCGTCAATAATAACATTACGAATACGCACTTGGCTCCCCGGAATGACCCGATAGATAACATGCACACTTCGGGTATCACGGTCTTGCTGCAGATCGGGCTGTACCTGTGCATAGGCATACCCCAAATCGGCGATAGCAGTTTTAATAGGCTCGGCGTCTTCACGAAAGGTCTTAATATTGAAAACCTCATTTTTTTTAAGTTCAATCACCTTAAACAGTGCCGCATCTTCAACAACACTGTGTTGCTTAATAATAGAGATTTTATTAATACGATACACCGATCCCTCATCAATCTGGTAGCTCATATGGGCGCGGTAAGTATCAAAGTCAACACGAACAAACGGAGCATCTACTTTGGCATCCAGATAACCGTGCTGCATGTAGGTATCACGCAGGCGCAGCGGATCATATTCCAGCTGCGCCAACTTCATTTCGCCATCATTGCGACCCCAAAGCCATCCGAGAGTTTCCACCTCTTTGTTGGCCAGCACTTCATCAAAATCTTCAGGTTTAAGCGCATGCATTCCATTAAAATCAAGGGTTTCAATAATAATTTTTTCACCCTCGTTCACCAGAAAAACAACTTTAATACTGCCGTTTTTCAACTTTTCAATCCGCGTCTCTACTACCGTATCAATTTTTACTTCTGCCGAAATAGCTTCAATAATACGGCGCTTGGCCGCTTCAATTTTTTTGGCATCGTACAGGGCACCCTTTTTAATCTGCAGCAACGCCTCTTGAGCCTCTTCATCATTCTCTTTATAGCCGCGCATCTCAATGCGGGAAATGACATCTTTTTCCTTGAAATGAAAGGTGATGAGTCCATCCGTATCCTCAACCCAAATATCTTTAAAATAGCCTTGTTGAAACAGCAGATGTACGGCACGGTCAATATCTGCTTCTGTAACTTCATCACCGACTTTAAACGGCAATATCTGCATGGCAACACTTTTTGAAATATGCACGATACCTTCAAACGCAATCTCTTTGACCGTTATGGCATGCAGATACACCGCCGCACAAAGCACCCAAATAACTATAATTTTTTTCATTCAAAATCTTCTTAAAACAAAGTAACCGCTGATTCTATCACCTTGTCGATTAATGTTTCGTAAATCATGTCCTATTACGAATGAAGATCTTACAGAAAAGAATATTAAAGAATTTTTTTCTTACAATTAAACATTTGTTAATCTAATATGTGATAATCTTTACAATTAATTTTAACAAATCTAGGAGATTATTGTGGAAAAGTTTCTATCACCAACCCATCTTCTTGTCTCAGAAACCGATGAAAAGGGCCTCATTAAATATGCCAACGAAGATTTCTGCTCTTTTGCGGAGTACGGTGTTGATGAACTCGAAGGGAAACCGCACAATATTGTACGTCATCCCGACATGCCCAAAGCAGCATTTAAAGATCTCTGGGAGACCGTCAAACGAGGTGATATCTGGAGAGGTTTTGTCAAAAACAAAACCAAAAACGGCAACTTTTACTGGGTGTATGCCACCGTTTTTCCTTACACTAACTCCGATGGGGAGCATGGGTATCTTTCCGTCAGAAAGATGGCCACCAAACAAGAGACACAAAAATATGACAAACTCTATGACGCAATGCGTCGCCAAGAGGGGAGAAAATAACCATGTCGACAATACTTCACTCTTTCAAAGGCCGGTTTATACTCACGCTGGCATTTATGGCGCTCTCACTGTCTGTTGTCTTTAATATCAGCTCCTACTACACCTACAAGAGTCATCTCAAAGAGATTGCCAAGACCAAAGTCGATCTCTTCAACAAAATTACCAATTGCGGCAGCAGCATTGATCCAAAAGATCTGCAAAAGTTCGGGGTACACAGTCTCTATGCCCTCAATGCTGCCGCTTACAATACAATGCTAAAAGATCATGAAAAAAACACCTATTTTCAAAAAGACGGCTTTTATCTTAAAGCTCTTAACGGTAGCATATCTGCCGATCTCTTAGAAGAGCTCCATTTAGACAACACCAAGACCGTTCAGTTTTATGAATATAATGACAATACTTATGCTTTTTATGTTGAGCCGCTCCGCATGAACGGTACCATTGCGGGGAAGGTGATTATTTATGAAGATATGACCCTATTGGCCAATAACTTTTTCGTCTCATTTGTCCAAACCAATCTTCTCTTTGTCTGTATAGCGCTGCTGCTCGGTTTCTTAGCCTATTTTCCGCTGAATACCTCCTATAAAGAGATTATTAAAGCCAAAAAGTTTGTATCGGAGTTTGCCAAATATATCTCCTTTCAATCCAATGAAATTGAGCCGCTTGAAGTCAACAGGAAAGCAAACGTCATCGTACACGAAGTCGCCAAAGAGCTCAACCTTGTCTTGCACACCTACAAAAAAAATATGGACGATGATCTGAAAATCATGGGGGAGCTGCTCCTGATCTCCGGCAAAGTCAGCAGCGGTAACTTTAACTACAGAATTACCAGTGAATCCAACAATCACATTACCTCTGCACTCACCCGATCATTTAACCAGCTGCTCGACAATATACAACACATTACCTCAGAAACCCGAAACCGACTCGATGAGTATCAAAACCATGATTACGACCATACCATTGACATTGCCGATCTAACTGCCGATATGAAGGCTCTAGTCAATGGTGTCAACAGTTTAGGCCATAGCCTCCAGAAATTTGAAGAAGACAATAAAAATCAAAAAGAGCTCTTAGAAGCAAACTCTAAAAAAATACAACAGACGATTGTAACGCTCAACAATGAGACCATCAAAGAGCTCGACACCATCGTAGATAAAACCACACACAAACTCTTGCAAGCCAATGAAAAAGAGAGCGAAATGGCTGAAAATGTCAAAGAGCTGGACACTCAGGCACGCGGTGTTAAAGAGGTGCTCAATATTATTCGTGATATTGCCGATCAGACCAATTTGTTAGCGCTCAACGCCGCCATTGAAGCGGCACGTGCCGGCGAACACGGTCGCGGATTTGCCGTGGTAGCCGACGAGGTCAGAAGTTTGGCAGAAAAGACGCAAAAGTCACTCTCTGATATAGACATTAGTATTAATTCCGTAGTTGAAGAGATCGGTAAAAGTTCCCAACAGATGAATCATAATGCCAAAGAGATTGAAACACTTGCATCCGATATCTCATTAGTAAAAGAAAAAACCTCCGAAGTTGTTGTAGCTATTGCGGCATTACATAAAGAATAACATGGTAGACTTTCAGCTCAATAGATACGGAGCAACATAATGAAAATAGGTATTATCGGGCTGGGTCTCATAGGAGGATCACTGGCGCTCAGCCTTAAAAAACTTCCGTTTGTCAGTGAAATTGTCGGTTACGATCACAACACAGAACACCAAAAAATCGCCCTAAAGCGTCAACTTGTCCGCCAAATTGTCAGCTTTGAGAGTATTAAACAGTGCGATGTTATTTTTTTAGCTATCCCCGTCAACGCTATTGTTGCCCTGTTGGACAATCTTGGTGATATTTCAGAAAAGACCACCCTTATTGATTTAGGGGGTACCAAAGAGCAGATTGTACGCGCCGTTCCTCCGCATATTCGCCACAACTTCGTTGCCGCACATCCCATGGCAGGGACAGAGTACTACGGACCCGATGCTGCAGTTGAGGGCCTTTTTAAAAACAAAGTCGTCGTACTGTGTGATTTAGACGACAGCGGAACCCATCAACAAGAGGTTGCGGTGCGTCTGTTTAGCGGCATCCATATGCAACTGCATTACATGCGCTCTCATGACCATGACCGTCATGCCGCGTACATTAGCCACATGCCGCATATTGTCTCATTTTCTCTTGCCAATACCGTACTCTCTCAAGAAGAAAAAGAGAATATTTTACTGCTTGCAGCCGGTGGATTTAGTTCCATGAGCCGCCTGGCAAAAAGCTCTCCTCAGATGTGGGAAGATATTTTTCGACAAAACAAAACTCATTTACTCCGTGCAATTGAGCACTTTGAAACGGAACTCGCTGTACTTAAACATGCCATTCACGACGACGACTGGAACACCTTGTACGAGCGGATGAAAGCGGCTAACAAGCTTCAAGAGATCTTTTCATAATTTACATGTATTTTTTATAGAGCGCTTTTAGCTGCTTCGCATCAATATGAACGGGTCTGCCTTCATAGAGCTTTGCTTCGAGTTTAGAAGCCATTGCTGCGGCATCGGCATCATCTAAATGATGTAACAGCAGACTCAAAACATCGCGTTCATTCTTATAGCTCATCTGCGGTGTCTGCTTACGATGCAACCAGGATCTCCATGGAAGCAATCCCAGAAATATCCCCAACACCAAACCCAAACCAAAACCCCATACAAAAAAACCACTCTGAAAAGTACCTGAAGGATCATCCTGTTCTACTGTAGCCGTCTGAGCAATCTTGGCACGTTTAATTTTAAGCGGTTTCGGACTGCTCATGGTTGCAGCATTTTTTACATGTATTGTTATCGGACGGGTCTGAATCGTTTTGGTACGGTTGCTTTCGAGATCAAAATAGTGCAGTGCAAAGGGTGTAATAGTAAAATCACGCGTCGGGACAAAAGCAATTTTTTGTTTCCATACTCCCTGATACTCACCCTGTTCTATATAAGCCTTTGTGGACGGCTCCTCTTCAAAAACTCCCACCCCGGCAATCTTCGGCTTAAATCCTTTGATATCTTCAAAGTTGCCGCTTCCTTTGATAATTACCGTTACATTCACGGCATCTGAAGCATTAACCTCTGTTTTATCGACCTCGGCACTGATACTGAAAGTACCTACAACAGAGAGATTGTCCGGCAGCGGCAGCACCTCTAACTCCAGTTCGTTCGAGAAGTAGGTACGCCATTTGAGTGTGGCAAACCACTGCCCCCATGTGTCTTGGCGCTGTGTACGTGCTGCAATTTCGATGCGTGCGGGTTTAATGGTATGATAACCGCTTTTTTGCGGTGCCAGTACATAACTCAGGCGCTGTACGGTATAGCCGTTTTCTTCAAATTTTCGCCCTTCCGACTCCTCCTTAACCCAAAAATTCTTCAATGGAGGTAACGTAAATTTAGAGTCCACCGCATTGGCACCGTGTTTTTGTTTAAAAATAACGGTTAGCATAAAGGGTTCACCGACATAAACGCGCTTTTTGTTACTTTCAATTTGCAAAATAAATCGGCTGTTTTTTGTGATTTTTACCGGTGAAACGGTAATGTTAATTGGCTTGGTCAACTCTTTGACACCGTCGACACTGACCTCAACAGGCTCAATGGTACACGACTTTGTCGGGACAAACAGATACTCAAAAATCTGCTTCTTGGTGAACACACCGTTAATACCTTGAACGCTGGTGCTTGTTGATGTCGAGACAATCTCCTCACCGCAGATACTGTTAACTTTAGGCGGTGTCACCTTATTGCCCTCGGCAACAATACTCAACTGCACCTGCTCGCCTATGGTGACATTGTCAGTATCAACATAGACATTGAGCTTAGCATACAGTGCAGTGCTTGCTAATATACATGTAAAAATTATTTTACCAAGGTTTGTCATTATATTTTTCATCTCTATTCTCTAGTTTTTGAAGTTGATACAGGTGCCCTGTACGGTTTTTATTAAGTTCATTAAGCCATTTTTGTTCTTCAAGACGACTCATGATTTTATCGTTTTGTGTTGCTGCTGCTTTAGCAGCCTGAGGCATCTCTTTTTTTTCTGACTCGTCTTTATGCGATTTTTGAGGCACTTGCGCGCGCTCTTCTTGTGACGATATGTCATCTTTTTGACGCATCTCTTTAGATTGCTGCTGGTTCTGTTCTTTTACACTCTCTTCTTGTTGCAACTGCTGTGCCGGATTGCTCTTTTGTCTATCTTGAGACTCATTATCATTTTTCTGTTGATTCTGTTGATTCTGTTGATTCTGTTGATTCTGTTGATTCTGTTGATTCTGTTGATTCTGTTGATTCTGTTGATTCTGTTGATTCTGTTGATTCTGTTGATTCTGTTGATTCTGTTGATTCTG
>JAJRVF010000029.1 GCA_024277395.1 Campylobacterales bacterium | reverse complement strand
GACATCGTATACCATTCATAATACGGCGATTGTCTTGAAAATGGACGGTGCAATATTAGGAATGAAGATAAAAAAAGAAGCTACCTCAATACAAAAAGAGGCCGTGAATATGAGCTGTTTTGATCTTCTTGAAAAGGTAAATATCACTTATGATGCGACCGCAGATTCCACAATGAAAGAGCATGCCGCTCAAATGATGCAAAGGTTATTGCATCCAGAAAAAACATTATCACCAATACAAAACAAGAGCTATGAAATACCGCAGCATGGGGATGTCAACAGACTGTTAAAGTCACTGTTTTAAAAATACATGTATTTTTAAAACAGCAGTAAATAGAGCCGAAGCAATAAATTTGGGAATATCCTGATTCAAGTTAAAACACTCCTCCCCAATATTCTAATAGGTTTAGGTTTGTGTGATTTTGCAGTATAAGTTCGTCAAAGGATGGTTGCAAGTAAATTAATTTTAGCAAAGTATAATAGCACTATTTACTTTGCAACAAGGTCTCTTTTTGGTACGACGTTTTATTGAATTTGCTATTGACAAACCTCTTTTAAACCATATGTTTATGGTTTTTATTATGCTGCTCTCTATTTTTTCCTACATTAATATTCCCAAAGAGATTTTTCCGCCGGTTCAGATGGATAAAATCAGTATTAGCGGTGTGTATGCCGGAGCCAGTGCCGATGTTCTGGACAAAATGGCAGCAAAGAACATTGAAGACGAACTTAAAAATATTAATGCACTTGATGATATCAAAACGACCATCAAAAATGGTGTCTTTGCCATCATGATTGACATTAAACCCGGTTCGGACAATATCAGTGTTCTTAACGACGTTAAAGACGTTATTTCCAAAGTCAAACGCGATCTGCCTTCAGATATGAACGAACCGATTGCAAAAATACATGTCAACGCCATTCCTCTGGTACTGATTGCTATTGCCGGGGATGTTCCCAAGCAGGAGCTTTTGCGTTATGCCGATGAGTTGAAGAGCTCTTTGAGTGCGTTTAAAGACTTGAGTGACATCAGTATTCGCGGTGATGCCGATGAAGAGCTGGTTATTCGCATTAATGAAGAGAAGATCCGTGCGCTTTCGCTCGATATAAATCTCGTTATTGGCGCATTGCAAAACCTCAGCTCTATTTTTCCCATTGGTACCATTAAAGAGCAGGGTGAGCATCTTTATATCAGTACCTATAACGGAGAGAAAGAGCAGGCGGCACTTGAAGATACCCTGATTACCGTGGGTGATAAGCGGCTGCGTCTGGGTGATATTGCTGCAATCTCTTTTGAGTTGAGCGATGAGACGGAGCTGTCGCACTATAACGGGCTGAAAAATATTTCACTCAATATCAACAAGGCTAAAACAGGGAACTCTATTGCTCTGGTCAAAGAGATCCGCGGGGTAATGAAACAGTATGCACAAAAATATCCGCATATTAAATTCGAGATCTATACCGATACTTCGGTCTGGATTAAAAACCGTCTCAATACTGTTTTTGCCAACATTGTTTTTGGGCTCATGCTGGTCTTTTTGGCGATGCTCATTTTTGTTAATCGCGGTATAGCGCTGGTTGTTGCCATGGGCATACCTATGAGCTTTATGATAGGACTTATTGCAACCAACTACATCGGCTACAGCCTCAACATGCTTTCGCTTTTAGGAGCGCTTATTGCATTGGGAATGCTGGTCGATGAGGCGATTGTGGTTGCTGAAAATATCTATCGCCATCTCGAAGAGGGGAAAAGTCGCCGTGAAGCGGCCATTGTCGGTTCTTTGGAGATGTTTCCGGCGGTGTTGACGGCGACCATGACTACGGTGTTCGCATTTTTGCCGTTGCTGCTCATTACCGGTGAGATGGGGACATTCATTAAAATTTTACCGGTGATGATCTCCATTTTACTGATCAGTTCACTTTTTGAAGCGTTCTATTTTTTGCCGCTGCATTCGTACCAACTGCTTCGTGTGCGTCAAGATACTCACATGACACACAGTATTTGGCAGCATTTATGGCGTTGGTACGACACGGTTTTACATGCAGTTTTTAAGCGGCGCATACTCTCGCTGGTATTGATGGCAACACTGATTATAACGGCGACGGTCGTGTTGGCAAAAAGTACGAAGTTTCAACTTTTTCCCGACTTTGACGTGACACAGGTATATGTTAGCGGCAAAGTAAATATTAATAACGATCTGCACGATACCGAAGCCATCGTAACCAAAATTGAGGAGATACTCTTAGCGCGACTTGACAAGGAAGATGTCTCATCGGTGACGTCGGTCATTGGAATGCGTATGGATGCCAAAAACCGTGCTGAACTCAATGAGAATCTCTTTCAGATCTTTATTGACCTGCATGAGCGTGCACCCGATAACTTCTTTAACAGGTACATTAACCCTATTCTCTCCGTTGAGTATGACGGTGATGTGTTGAAACGGCATACGCCGGCACTTGAGATTAGTGATGAGGTACGAGAGTGGCTCGAACCGCTCAAGGAGCTGAAAAAATCGGATAAGCCGCTTTTTGAAGAGCTTAGCGTGACCACGGCAGGAACAGGTGTTGTGGCACATGATGTCGAGATCGCACTTAGCGGAAAAAGTGATGAAGAGTTGTTGGCAGGGCTGCACATTCTTGAAGATGCGCTACGCAAGGTTGAGGGGGTTCATGATATTTCCGATGATGCGGATATTGGCGAAAAAGAGCTGAAGCTACGTGTGAACGAATATGGCCAGAAACTCGGGTTTAACGAGAAGGTTCTCAACACTCAATTGCGCTCGTACTACCTCAAAGGCGAGTATGGAAAAATGTTTAACAGTGAAGGACTGGTGCGCATCAGAGTTGAGGGCAAGCAGAAAGATACGCTTGACTCCATTTACAGTTTTGAAGTGCAGATTCCCGGAACGACCCAGTTGATAGCCCTGCGTGATATTGCCGATTTTATATTTGAACAGTCGTTTGTGGCAATTAACAAAGAGAACAGCAAGCGGATCCGCTCGGTATTTGCGTCACTCGATAAAAAGGTCACCACCTCAGATGAGCTGATGCAGCAGCTTGAACCCACATTTAAAACCTTAAAAGAGCGTGGGTATCATGTTGACATTAAAGGGGAGCAGCAGGAAAATGCCAAAACGCAGCGTGAAATGGGACAGGCTGCTATTGCCGCCATTATTTTAATTCTTATGACGCTGGTGTGGCTGTTTGATTCGCTTAAACTTTCATTGATTGTGCTCAGTACCATTCCGCTGGTGTTGCTGGGTGTTCTGGTTGGGCATTTTATGATGGGGCTCAATATGACCATGCCCGGAATGCTCGGCGTGGTCGGTTTGATGGGGGTTGTTGTCAATGATGGTCTGATTATGGTGAGTTTCATTAAAAAAGCGAGCAGCTCCGAGGAGCTGATGCGGCTGGCACGTACCCGGCTGCGACCCATTTTGCTTACTTCCATTACTACGGTACTCGGACTCTCCACCCTCATTTTCTTTGCATCAGGTCAAGCGATGATACTGCAACCCATGGCGGTATCGCTGGGCTTCGGTATTATTTGGGCGACGGTGCTTAATCTCGTCTTTGTTCCGCTGCTTTATGCCGTAGTATTTCGAAAGCGTTTGGCAGATCAGCGCTGAATTTGCAGAAGGTGTTTTATGCTATCAAACAGTAGGCGTTTTTTTACTTTATATTTCAGATTTTTAAATAATAATTAGTCAAAAAATTTAATTTAACATAGTTTTAAGTTGTAAGTGTAGATAATAATCTAAAAAAAGGGGTCAACATGGCAAAACTTTCAGATATTGAGGGCATTGGTGCAACATATGAGGCTAAGTTAAAAGAGATTGGAGTGACGACATTAGAGAAATTGCTTGATGCCGGTGCTAAGCCTTCGGGTCGTGCCAATTTGGCAAAAGAGTCGGGTATTAGTCAAAAATTGATCTTAACTTGGGTCAATAAAGCCGACTTGGCACGGGTTAAAGGCATTAGCTCGCAATATGCCGATCTGCTGGAGTTTGCCAATGTCAATACTATTCCGCAGCTGGCAACACGCAATGCGAAAAATTTGACAGAAAAAATGGAGGCAGTCAACGCCGAGCGTAAGTTAGTACGTAAAGTTCCGGTACTCTCTCAGGTGGAGGGCTGGATTGCTCAAGCTAAAGCACTGCCGCGTATTCTTACCTACTAAAATACATGTAGATTCCGTCATGGAGTCTATAATGTTGCCGATATTACCTTGAAATAAGCCCTTTTTTATGATTTTATCTTATAATAATGCTTCCTAAAGAGAAGTGAGTCGCCATGGTTCGAGATGTACTGACATACCCCGATAGCCGCATTGATCTGGTCTCTGCCGATGTTCGGTACTTTGATGAGGCACTGGTCTCACTCATTGAAGATATGAAAGATACTGTTGAAGCCAACAATGCCGACGGACTCGCCGCCATTCAAATTGCCTACCCGCTTTCTGTTGTTGTCGTCAAAGATGAAGCGGGAGATTTTTTAGAGCTGATCAACCCGCGTATTATTAAAAAACAAGGCAGTATTGCCTCACTGGAGCAGACACTCTATCTGCCCGATGTCGAACGAACCATTAACCGTTATGAGCGCATCTGGCTAATCTACCAAGATCGCCACGGTGCACAGCACTCTTTGCAAGCCGAGGGCATGCTCTCGTTGCGGATTCAGCGGAAATTTGATTATGTCTTTGGAGGCAGTTTTGCTACTAAAATGAGTGCAAAAGAGCGTAAAGGGCTGGAGAAGGAGTTGGCACATTCGGGTGTGGTCGGTACTTTTGATTCAAACGGGCCTGTTTCCGGTCGCGAGTACTTTAAAAGCATGATGAATAAATTGTTAGTGTTAGAGTTTCTAACACTGTTTACGCCACTGTTTTCATTTGAAACAAGTACATTGGCTCTCTTTTATAAATTCGATATTTATGCCACTGCTGCTCTTATATTACTTAATATAGGATATTTTGCCTATGCTAAATATGAGGCCAATCGAGTCATCTCATGTACCGGATGTCAGGTGGTTAGTTTTATGAGTGTGAGTCTGAAATATTTTGTGGCAACGGCAGTGTTGTTTGGAGCGAGCTACACTATTTTAAGACCATTAATCCAGACATAAAGAGAGCAAATGAGAAACGAGAGCATTTATAATATTGATACATTCATAAGTATGTTGCAAAAGGGTGAGTTTGCCCAAGCCCATGAAGTGCTAGAATCAGACTGGAAGGCATTGCGCAGTGCAGGAAAGAGAGATGAAAGTAATATTTTAAAAGGCTTTATTAATGCGGCCACGGCCTTTGAACTCAAACGCCGTGGTCGCGAGAGTGCTGCTCGGGTATGGCAGACGTATAAGAAATACCGTCCTTTAATAGATGCGGCGGAGTCGGAACATGTTGCAACATATCAAAGGTGTGCCGTATATATTGAGAAAACGTACGAGGATATGTTCGCTACAATACAATAACTCTGTTGGTCGTTGGGAGGTTTGCATTGATCATCAATGCGGTAGAGTAGACACCGCTTTCAACACAGTTTGGGGAGATGACACTGACTGAGTTGGGAGTATGCAGCGCCAAATCTTTAGTGAGAATATGCGAATAGGTATGCCCGCCGACACGGTAATGTCGCTCATACGATGCTGAAGTGGTCAGTGCCTCATTGTTGAGGGTAACGAATGTGGCATGTTCTTTCGGATTGTTCGGGTCTTTAATGCCCACTTTAAAAGCATCACCGTTGGGTTTGGTACCGTAGGCGTAGATATCGCCCCCAAAGTTGATGAGTGCGGCGCTAATATGCTGTTTTTTGGCAATAAGTGCGGCCCGATCGACTGCATATTCTTTTACAAAACCGCCCAAATCAATACGGGTATGCGGATTGTCAAAGTAGAGATGGCTCTTTTTAATGTCAAAGTGTTCACAGCCTGTAAACGGCAACAGTTTGGCTTTTTGTGTTTCAAGTTCTTGCGTATTATCAAGGGTTCGATAGAGTTCTTTAATGGTGGCAACGGTAATATCGAAAATACCGTTGGTAGCGCTGTAATACTGTTTGGCACGTTTGAGCAGGGTTGTTGTTTCGGTATCTAGATACTGCTCGTCTCGGTTGTTAAGGCGGTACAGAAGCGAAGCGGGACGGTAATAGCTGTATTTTTGCTCCAGACGCTTGCTCTCTTTTACAATGGCCTGTGCTGCTGTGTCGGCTTGCTGTTTTGAGCTGCTGAAGAGTATGAGCTCGCACGGGGTGCTCATACTCTCAAAACGGTAGATAAACTGCTGCATAGAGAACCTAAAAGTAGTATTTTAAGCCTGCAGTATAGTATATTGCATCAAAATGTTTACTTTGATCGTAATAGCTTATACCGCTGTTCACACTCCAGTCGCCATTGACATGATAGGTAGCGCTTACTTTGTACGATACGGCATTAAAATCGCTCATGCGCCGGTCACTGCTGGCATAAGTCTCATTTGTAAAATACTCTTTTGCCCCATTGTAAAAGTCGGCTTCACTCTGTACATAGTAACGTAGGCCGCCGCCAAAGAGCCAATGGTCACCATACTCATAGTAGAGCTCTGTGTTGATGGTGTGGGAATTGATGCCCCAATCATCGGAATAGAAACGGTAGGAGGTGTTGGAACTTAGAACATCGCTAAGCGCTGTAATGTACTGCAAGGTCAACCCGTAAGAGGTACGGGTATCGGGTTTGTTCTCTGCTGTCACTTCTGCCGTGCCGCTGTTGTTAAGATTGTAGTTACGTACCACATTCATGTACGGATTGCTTAAGTAGCCGTCTTCGTTAATGAAAAAAACCGAAGCTTTTGCCAGTGACGTTGGGCTTAGTACCTGTGTAAACCCTATTTCTGCCGTTAGTACGTTAATATCAAACGATTGGCTGGCTCCGCTGCTGGAGTCATAGTCATCGTCATCATCATCGTCGTCATCTCGCAGGCGGTTGTTGGCACTGCTATACTCCTCAACCAGTACGCGATTAAATTGGTATGATAGTCCGAACGAGAGGGTACGGTTACGGCTGCTGTCAAGGTTGTAAAGATATTCTGCAGAGAGCTCGTTTGCTTCATAGTCACGCTCATAAGAGCGGCTGTAGCCTACCGTCAATTCATCGCGTGAAGCAAAACGGGTGGTCAGAGCAATACTGCCGGCTGTGCGTGTGTCATCATATTCAATAGCATCGTAGGTGACGTTATTGGCAGATGTGTCACCGCGTGAAAATGCCGAAGCACCGCTGGAAGCATCGTACCATGAGGGGCTGGCACCGCTGATGCTGTCAAGCACCAATGAAGCTTTAAGCGTGTAGTCGGTACCAAAGTCTTTGCTCACCTCAAGAGCCGGTGACATGACCGTAGTGCGTCCGCTGTCTTCATCGTAATGGACATACTGGACACTGACGTAATCTTCTGCTTGAGCCGTGCCAAATGCCAATAAACTACATGTAAACAGTGAGAGTTTGGTTCTTAGTTGCATCCGCAGCCTCCACCGGCGACACCGCCGCCGCCCTTGCTTGCCTCTTTGGAGAAGTAGACATGGGCGTCAAATTTACCAAGCAGAGTATTGCCCGCCGAGTTTTTCATGCTGTCGTCGGAGAGTCGTCCTTTTTCCCACGGTTTGACATCGCTAATGCCGCTGCAACCGCTTATAAACAGTGTGATCAGAGCTAAAATTAAGAGTTTCACCGGCTACTCCAATGCTTTCAAGTCATTGAGAATGACTTCATCAATGTTATCAACGGCACCATAGAGTACTTTAAGCACCGTACTGTTTTTAATATAATACAGTGCCGGCATACCTATAGGATTAAAGGCTTTGACAATCTCGTTTTCAGGATCGTTGATGACGCGAAAATTGAGATGCCCTTTGGCTTTGAGTGTCTCTTGAAAGGCGATGCCCTCTTCAAGTTTTTTGTCAACATCAATACCGATAATCTCATATTTTTCCTGATCGAGTGCAGTGTTCACTTTGGAGATGTGCGGGATCTCTTTTTTACAAGAGCCGCACCACGAAGCAAAAAAGTCAACGATGGTGGTTTTTTTGGGATCAAGCTGCAGTTTTTGCTGCATGGTCGGGCTAATCGTATCGTTAACGGTGTAGGCAAAGAGTGAGACACCCAGCAGTAGAAACGGGAGAATAAGACGCATAAGAATCCTTTGGACATGAAATGGAATACGTTATAGTAACATCCAAAGATGAAGCGCAGATGAAGATATGTTACAAAGCAGTGCACGATCTTGTTGTATACTTCACAATCAAGGAGTTTTCTATGGGAAAGCAGTATAAAACACTAAAAGAGCCACCACACACCGCCGAATTTAGAAGCACTCTCATGAAACGGTTTTTTACAATAGGTTTGTTGCTCACAGTAGTGGCAGCTGCGGAGTTCAAAAAGCTCACGCCACAAGAAGAGGCGGTGATTGTACATAAAGGAACTGAACGTCCATTTAGCGGAAAATACAACCATTTTGACCAAAAGGGTACATTTACATGTAAACGGTGCGGTGCACCGCTATACCGTTCTGAAGACAAGTTTGATTCCCGTTGCGGATGGCCGAGCTTTGATGATGAGATTCAAGGTGCCGTCACGAGAGTCGGAGATACCGACGGCTTTCGTACCGAAATTTTGTGTACCGCATGCGGGGCGCATTTGGGTCATGTATTTGAAGGAGAGCAACTCACAAAAAAGAATGTACGCCACTGTGTCAATTCCATTGCAATGGAATTTATTCCGGCTAAAACCCTCCTTCCAGCAGAGGAGAAATAGCGATCAAAAAGATTAACATAGTATTTAATATTAAATACTATGTTAGTTAGCTAACAGAATAAGCGGGATACTTTCTTCTACAATGTCATGTAAAACAACCTTTAAAGGATGCATGATGAAATCGTATATGAGATATTCTGTCATAGTCACGTCGCTCATCTCAGGAG
>JAJRVF010000028.1 GCA_024277395.1 Campylobacterales bacterium | reverse complement strand
GTCATGTACGTTGCAATAGAGGGAATCGACACAGCAGGAAAAAGTACGCAAATTGCCCTGCTGCGCAATGCCTTTGCCGCTGCCATAATTACCAAAGAGCCCGGCGGCACAGCTGTGGGTGAGAAAATGCGTGATATACTGCTGCATCATGAGCTTCAAAGCTCCAAAGCCGAACTTCTGCTCTTTTTAGCCGACAGAGCCGAACACACAGAGCAGATTATCAAGCCCAATCGCACCCGACTTATTATCTCGGATCGCAGCGTCGTCTCGGGAATTGCTTATGCCCTGGTTAAAGGCGATATTTCGGCAACAGCACTGCTGCATATGAATCGTTTTGCAACTGATGGGATCTATCCGGAGAAAATTTTTCTACTGCAACTGACCGAAAAAGAGCTGCGGTACCGTCTCTCACAAAAAGTGCTTGACGGCATTGAGGCACGCGGTATAACATACCTTTTAGCAATACAAGACGCACTCATACAAGCAGCCGATATGCTTGAAATAGAGATCATCACTATTGATGCCTCGCAGAGTATTGAAGCCATACATAAACTAATAGTAAATAATATTAAGGAAGCCAGATGATCCGCTCACTCCGTGGAATGAACGATATTTTAGAAGATCAGCACCGTCGTTTCGACTATTTTCACCATACTGCCGCTAATATTGCCAAACGCTACGGTTTTCACTATATAGAGACTCCGCTGCTTGAAGAGACGGCTCTGTTTAAACGCTCCGTCGGTGAATCAAGCGACATTGTCGGTAAGGAGATGTATCAGTTTACTGACAAAGGCGGCAACGATGTCTGTCTTCGCCCTGAAGGCACTGCGGGTGTTGTTCGCGCTTTCATACAGAACAAATATGATAAAAAAGGGGGGATCTACCGCTTCTTCTACCACGGTCCGATGTTTCGCTATGAACGACCGCAAAAAGGGCGTTTGCGAGAATTTCACCAGTTCGGTGTTGAAAGTTTCGGTGTCACTTCGGTTTATGAAGATCTTTCGTTAATTATGATGCTTAACGATATTTTCAACGCTTTGGGTATTGGCTATGCACTGCAACTCAACTCTTTGGGCTGTACTGAATGCATGCCGCCGTACCGTAAACGCCTTCTATCTTTTTTGGATGCTCACCATGAACAGATCTGTGAGGATTGCCAACGCCGAAAAAATACCAATCCCATTCGCGTCCTTGACTGCAAAAACAGCAGTTGTCAAACTCTCTATGAGGAAGCACCCAAACTCATAAACCATCTTTGCGAATCATGCCGCTTGGAATTTCAAACCCTAACCTCGCTTTTAGATAATAATGCTGTTGCCTACACCGTTAATACCCATCTAGTACGCGGTCTTGACTACTACTCCAAAACAGCTTTTGAGTTTGTCAGTAACGAGATTGGTTCTCAAAGTGCTATTGCCGGCGGCGGGCGTTACGATCGCCTTGTTGAGTTCTTAGACGGCAAACCGACGCCGGCTGTCGGCTTTGCCATTGGAGTGGAACGTCTCTTAGAGCTGATCAAACTTCCCCAAGAGCAGCGCGAAGGCTACTATTTCGGAGCCATGGACGCAGAAGCACTTCCCCTTGTTTTAAGCTTGGGACACCAAAAACGCCGCAGCGAGAAAACAATTATTGAATACAACGCCAAAAGCCTTAAGGCGCACCTGAAAAATGCCGATAGAGTCTTTGCAAGATACTGTGCTGTTATTGGAGAAAATGAACGCCAGAAAAACAGCATCTGGATCAAAGATCTTGTTAGCAAAGAAGAGAAGGTCGTTTCTATCGACTCTCTATAAATTAAAGGTGTTGCAATGCTAGAAAAAGTATTGGATTTTGCTCAAGAGTCCATAGAGTTTATACTCATCGCCACAGCCGTTTTCCTTGTCATGCTGTTTGTCTACGACAAATATGTCCAACGTCGTCACTCACTGCTTATCAACTATCCTATTATTGGACGGTTTCGCTATTTTTTTGAGGCATTGCGCGAACCGATGCGGCAATATTTTGCCGAGGAGACATTTTACGACTCGCGTGACAAAATTGACTGGGTCTACAAAGCGGCCAAAGACCTTCCCAACTACAAATCCTTTTCCGTAGCACAACCGTTTTCCGGCTCACGCTTTATTCTTAAACACTCTGCTCATGTATTAAATGACGATGAGGTCTCAAGCGATATGAGTATTGTCTTTGGAGAAAATCGAGAAATTCCGTTTGTATCACATACTCCTATTATTCGATCGGCTATGAGCGACGGTGCCCTCAGTCCCGAAGCAGTACGCGCCTTTTCACTGGGTGCTGAGCGCTCTCGCCTCACGGTCAATACCGGTGAAGGCGGGCTGACTACCAATCATCTCTACACCCACCTTCCCGATCTGCAGCACAGCGAGTACCTTGAAAAGGTCGGCAGTACTCCTGTTGCCGAACTCATATTTAAACTGTCCGCCTTTTTCTTTAACCGGGCCGTTGCTATCAAGATGTATCGCAAAGTACTCCTGCACAAAAAAACAGAAAATACCTATATTTATGCTCCGGATTCCCATGTGCTCTTTCGTGTCAACTGGAAAGCTCCACTCTCAGCATTTCCCAAAGAGGTGCCTCAAGACCTGCCCAATATGATTTTTCAGATGAGCTCCGGACTTTACGGGGTTCGTGATGAACAAGGTGCATTTGATCCTGTCCGATATGAAAAAGTAATGCGTTTTTGCCGCATGACCGAAATTAAAATTGCCCAAGGCGCCAAACAGACCGGCGGTAAGCTTGCCGCTGCCAAAGTCACGGCAGACATTGCCTACTACCGCGGCGTTCCCGAAGGAGAAGACGTCTTCTCCCCCAATCGTTTTCCTTATGCCGATACCACCGAACACCTTCTTGATTTTGTAGAAACATTGCAAAAAATCTCGAAAAAACCGGTTGGAATCAAAATTGTCATCTCTGATGCCGCCAGTATTGAAGAGCTCGCTGATGCTATCTCTAAACGTAAAAATGAGGGCAAGGCTATTATTGACTTTATCACAGTGGACAGCGGCGACGGTGGCAGTGCTACCGCACCGTTGGAACTCATGGAATCCGTAGGGCTCAATACCACGAACTCTCTTTATGTCCTCGATACCATATTACGAAAATATCAGATACGCGAAGATATCAAAATTATTTCCAGCGGTAAAATTTTAACACCTGATGATGCTATAATTACCTTGGCAATGGGAGCCGATGCTATTGGGATTGCAAGAGGATTTATGATGAGCGGCGGATGCATTCGTGCCCGCATGTGCTCGGGGTTTGGATCGCATAAATGTCCGGTCGGGATGGCAACACAAGATGAGAAAAAGCGTGCCTCATATCTGGTGGTCAAACAGGCAAAATCTATTGCCCACTACCACAACAATCTTATTAAAGGAATGAAAGTAATCCTTGCTGTTATGGGGGTAAAGCATGTGCAAGAACTTAACAAAAAACAGTTGACGTTTAAAAATCGAACCGGTGAGATATTTTTTGATATTGATCAATACTTTCACCAGAAACTTCATATATGAGCGGTAACATGTACGGTGTAGAAATATGGGGTGATGCGAACTTTGTTGTAGATAATGAATTTATTAGAGTCAATTACCGGAGTTCTCCTACGCTTTTAGAAATAACTCAAAAAATTCGTCAAAGCAATATTCGCGGTCCTTTGGTGCTGCGATTCCCGCATCTTATCAAAAAACAGATCGACTCTTTGTACAATAATTTCCATCGTGCTATTGGAGAGAATCAGTACAAAGGATCATTTCATGCAGTCTTTCCGTTAAAAGTCAATCAGTTTCCCAATGTCGTTGACAACATTATTGCCTACGGTGCAAAGTACCATTACGGTCTAGAAGCCGGCTCCAAAGCTGAACTAATCCTTGCTATGTCTAAAACGCCGATCGGATCTCCTCTGACCGTTAACGGCTTTAAAGATACCGAAATGATCACCATGGGGTTTATTGCCGCACAGATGGGGCACAACATCACCTTGATTATTGAGGGTATTAATGAACTCGAATCCATCATTGAAGTACACTCTACATGTAATTTAAAAACCCCCTCTATTGGGATCCGCTTACGACTTCACAGTAGCGGCAGCGGTACGTGGGCTAAAAGCGGCGGCATGCGCTCAAAGTTCGGTTTAACCACAACCGAAATTCTTCAAGCCATGCAGCTGCTCAAAGAGAACGATCTGCTTGAGAACTTTACCATGATCCATTTTCATATCGGCTCGCAGATGGAAGAGATTGCACCGCTGAAAAAAGCGCTTCGGGAAGCGGGAAATATCTACGCCGAGCTCAAAATGATGGGTGCTGACAACCTCTCAAGCATTAACATTGGCGGCGGTTTGGCGGTAGAGTATTCTCAAAGCAAGAAAGAGCGTAAAAACTACTCCTTAAGTGAGTTTTCCAATGATGTCATCTTCTCCTTACGTGAAATCATGAATGCCAAAGGAGTTGAACACCCAAATATTTTTACCGAATCGGGACGTTTTATTGTCGCATCTCATGCCGTTCTTATTACGCCGGTTCTTGAACTCTTCTCGCATGACTATCAGGAGCGATCGCTGCGTTTCAAGAAAAAAAATCCACCGCTCATTGAAGAGCTTCGTGATCTTAACCGTCTGCTTAATGCTAAAAACTGTATTGAATTTATGCATGATGCACTCGATCACCAGGAATCACTTTTGACCCTGTTTGATTTGGGTTATATTGACCTGGAAGATCGCTCCAATTCAGAAATTTTGGTACATCTTATTATTAAAAAATCGCTCTACCTTATGGCCTCCAATCCTACCAATGAGAGTATTCGACTTGAAGAACGGTTTGTCGAGCATTTTCTTATTAACGGATCTATCTTTCAAAGTTTACCCGACTACTGGGGACTGAAGCAGAAATTCCCCGTAATGCCGCTAAGCAAACTCAATATTAAACCCATTCGTGCCGCCAATCTTTGGGATATCACCTGTGACAGTGACGGAGAAGTCACCTTTGATTCCCAGTCACCACTCTACCTGCATGATATTGATCTCGATAACGAGGAGTATTTTCTCGCCTTTT
>JAJRVF010000027.1 GCA_024277395.1 Campylobacterales bacterium | reverse complement strand
GAACAACTTTTGTATCACCGCTGACAATAACGGCACCGTTTATGGTAAGCTCCTGCTGCATAGAATATACAATTTTCTCAAGATCCCGCATGCCAAACCCCTCCTCAATAATGACCGAGCAGGTTAAATATTTGGGTACGGCTCCCATCATGGCCAAATCGTTGCATGTGCCACAAATAGAAAGCTTACCAATATCACCTCCGGGGAAAAAAAGCGGTGATACCGTAAAAGAGTCGGTTGAAAACGCCAATGCTCCCGAGTGAATTACCGCAGCATCTTCACCCTTTTCTAATATCTCATTTTCAAATGCGCGATAGAATACATTAGTAATCAGTGCGGCATTCTCTTCTCCGCCGTTGCCCATAGCCAATGTTACTGTTTTCATGACAATAAGTTTCCATATTTATAATAAGCTGCACATGCCCCTTCACTGCTAACCATACAAGAACCCAACGGCGAGCTCGGTTTGCATGCCGTACTAAAAATCGTACATTCATTCGGAGTTGCCATACCTCGCAATATATCTCCGCAAATGCACAGTTTATGATCTTCAATCTCCTCTTTAGGTAATATATCGGCATAAATTCTTTCCGCATCTATATCCCCAAAGGCCTCCCTGAGCCGATAACCGCTCTGAGGAATATTTCCCAAACCTCTCCATTTGAACAGATCTGCTTTTTCAAAATAATTTTCTATGAGTGCCTGTGCTTTAAGATTACCTTCACGCGAAACAAGACGCTTGTATTCAACTTCAAGTTCACATCGACCTTCATTGAACTGACAAACCACCATCAAGATCGACTCCATAATATCAACCGGCTCAAATCCTGATACTACGACCGGACGAGTATACTTTTTTGGGAATTGCTCATAAATTTTTGATCCGGCAATAACGCTGACGTGCGACGGTCCCAAAAAAGCATCAATACGATTATTGTAACTATCAATATGACGATCTCGACTGTCTATCAACTCCACCATAACTTCGGGAACAGTAACATGGTTAATATGAAAAAAGATATTAGGAATACGACGCTTTAAAACTATATCTATCAATGCTGCTGTCATTGGAGTGGTTGTCTCAAACCCTATGGCAAAAAAAATCACCTTTTTCTCAGGATGCTCTACTGCTATTTTAATCGTATCTAAAGGAGAATAGACAAAGCGGACATCAGCCCCTCTGGCTCGTGCTTCTTGCAAACTGCCCCGACTTCCAGGAACCTTAATCATATCCCCTAATGTAACCAAAATCACATCCTGTTGCAAGCTTAAAATATAAGCATGATCAATGCGCTCTTTTGGCATGATGCAGACGGGACATCCCGGACCATGAATAAAATGAATCGACTCCGAAAGCAGTTGCAACAAGCCATATTTCATAATGGAGTGGGTATGTCCACCACACACTTCCATAATATTAATAGGCTTGCTCAGCTGTTTCGCTTCCATGCGAATGCGTTTTGCTAAATCCAAAATCACTTTAGGATGGCGAAAACCGTCATACAGATCTTTTAGCTGTAGTGACTGCATCTATGACCCCCTGTTACTGCAGTTGTCATCCTCAAGCACCCTGTTGCGCCGTTCTTCCTCATCAAGCTGTTCAAGTATTTCACGATACACTTTTAATGACTCAAGAGCATCTTGCTCATTAATCTTGCTCATAATGAAGCCAATATGCAACAGTACGTAATCACCAATACAGACATCACCCTCTTCCATAAGGTCTAGTCCAGCTTCACGAGTCACGCCCATAGTATCTACCGTCGCCACATTACGTTCTGTATCAATTTCAATGACTTTGCTCGGTATCGATAAACACATTAACTTCGCATCTTTCGCTTAAACTCTATCCAGTCAATGACCTTTTGTATGGAAGCATCATCCTTACTGTTCACTTCAAGAATGTCCACTCCGGGCTTAATTTTTCGTGCTTCTTGCTTTTCATGCTCTATGTCATAATCAAAATGTTCCATCAAGTCCGTTTTGGTAATGAGAATTAGATCGGCTTGACGAAACATAACCGGATATTTCTCTATTTTATCGCTTCCCTCCGGAATAGAGACCAACACAATGTTAAGATGAGAACCTACGTCATAACTGGCTGGACAGACTAAATTACCGACATTTTCAATAAAGCAGACATCAAGCTGATCTAAGGACATATTATGCAATCCTTTATGCACCATGAATGCATCTAAATGACATGCACTACCGGTTTGTATCTGATAAGCGGGTATCCCCTTTGCTTGCATCCGTTCAGCATCACGGTTTGTTTCCAAATCTCCCTCTATGACACCGAATCTAAATGCTGCTTTATCTGCTATTTGTTCCAACAGTGTTGTTTTTCCGCTCCCGGGAGAACTCATTAAGTTAATAGCGAGGACGTAATGTTTGTCAAAATGAGCACGATTGTGTGCTGCCTCATGATTGTTTTTATCTAAAATTTTTGTAATAAGCGAAATAGTCTTTGTATCGTTTAGTTGAGGGTTATGATGCAACATTTCATGAGCAGTCTGATGGTCATGAGACAGATCCTGAGGATGATCATGAACATGATCGGTAATAGAACAACCGCAATCTTTACACATAGTATTTTCCTTTTTTCATTGAATTAAGCCGCAAGCATATTGATGCCGACCACAACAGAGATGGCTCCTGCAGTTGCAAATGCTCTTCGGACATTAGTAAGACTAGTAAGCAGTCGTTTATTAAGATAGAGAATTCCTGCTCCAAAACTCACAAATACCAAAGAGACACCAGCTACAAACGCCAATACCATTCCCCAGTCGACCGTATTGCTCTGAAGCAGTCCGAGTGTAACCAACATGCCACGAACCCCTCCAATACCCATTAAGGCACCCACGCCCCATGCTGACACTGACATTACATTGCCATCATGCGAATGAGCATTGCCAAAATAGATATGAACATGCTCTTTATCCTCATGAAAATGTTGATTAAGTCGAATACGATCGGTCGTCACCATATATAGCAGATACACTCCCATTGCAATAATCACACTCGATGAGATAATATCACCGTAAGAAGTCACCGATTCTGGCAAAGCATAATGTTGAAGAACTTTTGCAAAAACGAAGAGCATTAAACCGTGTCCAAAAGCAAACATTACGGTAATTAGCACCGTCTTTCTCACCGATTTTCCAATAGAAAAATCAGCTATTGCCGTTAAATGATCAGGTCCGAATGCATGCAGTATACCGTACCAAAAAATAATAAAATACCCTACTTCCATTACTACTGCTTTCTTAAACTAATGAATACTTATTCAATTTTAAAGGATTTTATACTATATTATGTAAAAGAGAGCTAAAATTGAGATATTCTTATACTATTTTCGGATTAAACAGAGAGGAGATAGATAACAACTAATGCAGTGGCTTACAACCTGTCTTTATTGTTCTGGAGGTCTGTACCATCTCAGCGACGGAAGGCTACAGTGTTCTCAATGTTTACAGCGTATATCACGACATAAAATCAATAAAATCATAACGTTGATTTCATGCTATATTCATGATGAAAGTGCTCGTCATACCGCGCAACGTCTTTGCCTCTCTTATGCTTCAGTACACCGTTATTATGAAACATTTAGAGCAGTGTCGGCTCTTGTCTGTGAACAGGAGTATGAAATGTATCGACATTTTCCATGTGAATATGAAGAGTATTTTTACTTGGAACACTCTAAAAAACGACACAAAAAATCAATTTTTGACGCTCACAACTTTTTGACATTTGATTACAATACTCACATCTACACTTTGCTTATGCCATCACTGCAGCACTACAAACAGCAATTTTTCGATGACAACCTTACTGACACCTATATTCAAGAATTTCATGCATTTAAACGTAGAAGTAAAATTATTAAGATAAATAAGCGCTTTAACAATATTGTCACGTTCTGGGAGTACCTAGAAGATGCTTTGCGAAAATATCGCGGTATTCCTACTAAGAACTTTGTCTACTTTTTAAAAGAGTGTGAATTTAAGTATAATCACACCCGTGCATTAGCACAAGAGCTGCTTATTCAAAAATATTTTACAACAGGACAGTAAATGCGAACGAGTATTGCCATTTTAGGCATTGGAAATATTCTTGAATATGATGACGGTATTGCAGTATACGCAGCGACATACCTTAAAAATAATTTTACATTTACACCATGCATTGACATTATTAACGGGGATGTTGAAGGTATCCATCTTTTAAATATTTTTATGGAGTACTCAGTTGTTCTGATTTTAGATGCTATTGCAATCAGTGATGCACCCGGCAGTATCTACTGCATCCCATCTTCCGAGCTTTCGGGATACGGACTCAACAGCGGAGGAGCTCATGAAGTAGGCGTGTTGCAATGTTTGGATATTCTTGAGCTTTTAGACAAGCCGTTACCGCAATCTTTCGTTATAGGTATTGTTCCGCACACCGTTAAGATGTGTCTTGGTATTACACCTACCCTTACCGATGCCTTCGACACTTACATAAAAACAATCTTACAAATACTGCAACAACAATATCATGTCACTTCTTGTGCACACCCTGACCTCGAGTCTCTTGAAACAATCATAGAAAATTTCAAAAACCCTTAGAGTCTGCAATACTCGGATTGGAAAAAATATCAAGAATGGTATCAATATCCATGTTTGATTCCATGGGTGTTATCACAACACCTAATGCTTTAATCTGTGCAAGTATTATGTCGATATATTGTTGCCACGCATGACGCAGTGTGGTGCTTAAGGCAACCTCAACACTTATAATATCTTCTGGAACAATACTAATAATAACAACCTCTGCCATAGTATCTAAAAGTGAACAGATCTGCAGCATCTCTGCAATTTCAACCTCATTAGCTGTTTTTTTAATCCGTACACCTTCTAGAAGCTCATAACAGGATTTTACAACAATACTGCCGGCACTCCGTGTATCATCTGAAGCCGTATTTGCAATAATAACATGAGAAAACTCTTGAAGCAGCGGCATGAGCCTAAAACCCAATGTTCCTCCATCAACAATCTCCACCGAAGGCTCAAATGTAAAATTTTCTTTGAGATATTTTGCTGCATAGAGCCCCATACCCTCATCTTTAAAAAAAGTATTTCCCGATCCTATGACCGCAATATTATGCATCATTATAACTCCTGTGTATGGCATAGTAGGCTTGTCCTAGTGAAATTCCTCCGTCATTTACCGGAGTTTGCTGTTGCATATAACATCGGCGTCCTCTTTTTTGTAATGCTTCTGTTACCTGAGAGACCAATACACCATTTTGAAATACTCCACCGCTTAAGATAATAGGCAGATGAGGTCTACGCATTGCAATATCTACAATAATCATACTTACCGTATTTATAAACTTTAGTGCCATTTCTTCAGTATTTACTTCATTAAGCATGCACTCAACCATAGCGTCATAGGTAATAGTGCCGTCATCCTCAAGATGATAAGGGTAACACTGCGTTGTGGTAACATGACGTGATAAGGTCTCTAAAACCAAGCCGCTCTCTCCTTCGTATCCCAACCTTTCAGTAAAACCGCAAAAGGCATATACCGCATCAAAAAGTCTGCCGAGTGATGAGGTTTTAGGTGTATTCAGTCCTTGTTGAAACATCTGATAATAAGCCTGTATCTCTTCAGCTGTATAGCTCTGCACCACCGGATGCGACATCTGCAGTATCACATCAAGTTCATAATACTCAAACAGTAGTGCCAATGCAATACGTCGCGGTTCTTTAGCAGCTTTGTCGCCTCCTAAAAGTTGCAACTCTTTGAAATGCCATAGCCGTTTATACTCTTGGGGCGATACCAACAACACTTCACCGCCCCATAGCATTTCATTCTCACCCAAACCGCTACCATCAAAACAGAATGCCAAGCATTCCTCTTCTAACGCATACTCTGCCATGCACGCCAAAGCATGCGCGTAATGATGCTGTACTTGCATTAAATGCACCTGAGTGTGTGTTGCCACATAGCGTCGAGCCCATTGTGTCGTATCATAATGCGGATGCGTATCACAAACAATGACATCAGGCGTAAACCGATACAAGCGGCATAATGTTGTTACAGTTCGTTCAAAATACTCCATCGCTTCTATAGAATTCAAATCACCAATATGCGGTGATATCACAATATAGTGACCAAAAGCAAGCGTTACGGTACTTTTTTGATGGGCTCCTACAGCTAAAATATTACGGTAACAGCAGCGCTTAAGATAGAAACTTTTAGGTGCATATCCTCGTCCCATACGTAACATCACAGTCTGTTGAGATAAAGACATAACAACACTGTCATCACATGCATTTTCAATGGCTCGATCATGTGTTAACACATAATTAGCTACATCACCAAGCTGCTTCCACAATACCTGTTCATCAATAATAATCGGTGCTTCACTCATATTGGCACTGGTTGCAACTAAAGGACGTTGCAGTGCTTGAAGCAACAGTATCTGTATGGATGTATAAGGTAAAAATACTCCGATTCTGTCAATATTAGGAGCGATCGAAAACGCTAAAGATCTGCTTTTTTCTCGTTTACCCACAATAACAATAGGACGCTCTTTTAAGCACAATAATGACGCCTCCTGAGCAGAAAGTTTTGCCGTTTTTTCAACAGCCTTAATGTTCTCAAACATAACTGCGAAAGGCTTGCTTGGACGATGCTTTCGTTTTCGTAACATAGCAACGGCACTCTCGTTGGTCGCATCGCACATAAGATGAAAGCCTCCGAGACCTTTAACGGCAAGCGTATGCCCCTCTTTCAATAGCTGTACTGCTCGCCCAATAGGATCCTGCTTGCACGCCGTACCATCATACTTTAGCAGAGTAAGTTTGGGACCACATTGATAACAGCCGATAGGTTGTGCATGATAACGTCTATTATTAGGATTGTTATACTCCAATTTACATGTAGAGCACATATCAAAAATACGCATCGATGTATGTATGCGATCATATGGCAACTTTGAGATAATACTATAGCGCGGTCCGCAGTCAGTACAATTAATAAAAGGATAGCGATACCTTCGATTTTGGGGATCACACATCTCTTCTTGACATGGACGGCATACGGCAATATCTGAAGATACCATCGTAGTCACATCACTTTGTTGCGACGCTATTATTTGAAAATCCAATAAGCCTCGAAACACAAGCATTTGGATGTGAATACTATCTATACGCGACAGTGGCGGTGGTGACACTTCTATTTCTCGAAGAAAATTCGCCACATCCGCCTGCTTTCCTTCAATATCTATTAGCACACCGTTACCGTTATTCATTACTGTACCTGCAAGACGGTGCTTCAGAGCAAGCTGATAGATATATGGGCGAAATCCGACACCCTGAACAATGCCGTTCACCTGAATACTCACTCTTTGCTTAGAGGTAGATACCGCCAACAACTGCATTCTCCTCTCCGATAGGATAGTGTTTGTTCATACGCGGCGGGGTCATCTTTAAGTTTCTCTGTATGCGTGAAAATAGCGATTGATTAGCAAAACCTTTTCCGCATAATATAACCTATGTTGCTTTTGTTTTTGCCTGCAACTCTTGCAATATTTCATAAAAATAGTCCCCCAAACTTTCAAAAATTGAGTATGCAAGAAGGGTACTACTGACTCCAGCAACTTGGTAAGACATGATACTAGCAAGAAATGCCACATT
>JAJRVF010000193.1 GCA_024277395.1 Campylobacterales bacterium | reverse complement strand
TGGCATTTTTACCGCCGACAAGATCTACATCGTCCATCCCTATGGTTTCAAAGAATTTTATATATTTCATGACGCACCCTTTCTCTAAAAGCCTTTAAGGTTTTCCACCCTTACGGCCAATGTTGTGACTCCGCAGATGTATTGCAAGGTCTGCTCTATCACATCAATATCATTATCAAACGAACCATGTGCCAAGTCAATAAAATCGCCGCGACGTGACGTAGCAACTTTACTATGAGATTTATTGTAAACAACACGGTGAATTCCCGCAGCAAAAGCATTCCATTTTTTCAAGTCATTTGCGTTTGCTTCATTAAAAATATCATGCTCTTTGGCATAGTCCCTGTCCCATGCCGCCGCCATACCAAGTAGCGGCATTTTATGAATACGCTCCAAAGCACGACTGACCAGATAGAGCAGCGATTTTTTATAGATGGCGACGCTGTCGGCCCGTTCACGCTCATCATCCATCATATAGATGCGTATTGTCTCTTTGGAGAGTATGGCTTTGTTGCATGCTTTAATGTAGTGCTTATTGGCAAAAGCCACCGTACATGCCGGAGCATACAGCGTCAGTGAAGCAACACGGAGTTGCCGTTTTATTAATTCATCAAACCAATGTCCAAACAAAATGGCACCGGCAGAGTGCCCGACTAAATGAATCTCACAGCCAAACTCATACTCCAGTTGATGTAACGCTTCAGAGAGAATTACCATAGCACCCGGTTTGGTTTTGCTGCCGTGTTGTGCGTATCCCGGTACGGCTCTATCACTGGCAAATTCGGCATTTTCTTTCATCTCCGACCACACCCCTTTAACCATAATGTTTCTTGAAAAACTCTCAATGGAACGATCAATCGCTTCTTGGAATTGATCCATAATGCCTTGCGCACGAGTACTCGAAGGCTCCATACCTGCACTCCAAAAGATATCACTGATTTTATCTTGAATCTGATTGCCAATAGACTCTACAAAACCTGTTTTCCATGTAATAAACAGAGGATATACCCCGTTGGCTTTAAAATACGGTGCTAAAATACGGATACGATTCATAGAGTCCTCTTCACTGTTGAGTCCGCCATGAGCATAAATAGCAATCTTTCGATTGTTCGCACTCTCTTGCATCCACGCTTTGATATAGTCATAACAGACAATGCGGGCCGACTGCTGTGGATTAGGCTCTGAAACAATTCTCAGTTTGGGACGTCCGTCATTACCAATGACTACACTGTGCCTGTAAGCCTCTTCTTCACTCCACGGCATAGCCAAAATGCTCTCATAAGGATAACGCAACGTGCTGCGCATCATAGGGCTATAGCGTTCCGTATAGTCAGCTGCAACGGTTTGAAGTGAATGATGTGAATAAGTACGTGGCGATGCACTCAAGCTCACCGGAGCTCCCAAGACTGCCACCCAGGCATCGCTACCGTTTTCTACCCACTCGCTATAAGGCATGACGGCAAAACCGCAAAACCCCCATAGATCGCCCCATGAATTCTGTACAATAAATCCATCGGCATTGTAACCGATAACGGCAAAGGCATGACCTCCTATTTTCTTGCTGCTGTACTTTATAACCGGTAGAGTCTTACTCTCTTGAAGCCACCAGCCTTGATGGACTATAGCCGAACAGTAAATTGCACCTACCTCTTTGACCGCCGCTTGCATATCAACAATGGAATCTTTGTCAATACGGTAGTATGCACCCAAAGGGTGTTCCATCGCTTCATGTGACCACTCATTTTTAGGGGGAGTGTCACTGTTTGGAATATAGGGCCACGTGCGTTCCTTACAGACACCGTGTCGGTGCCATCCTTTCATGGCACCGCGACAACTGGAACCTTCATAGTCTTCCCCCTCAAACTCATCATAAATACGTGCCATATTGTAAAGCATACGTGCACTTACTTTAAGTGTTTCTATGGTCTTAATATCTGCTTTTTGATTATTTACATGTACATGATCACGCCATAACAGGTAGTTAATAACTGCTGCCAAACCAAATCCCGTACATGCCCCCTCTTTTCCCTGGTCTAAAATCATGCCGTCTTTGGTATAATCAAGAAAAAGACGCGTTGCATCTTCTTGCGGCGGCCACTGCGGAGGAAGGGACTGCAATGGAGGACGATACGCTCTGTCACGAAGATCCAGCCTGTCGGGACGGGCATCCAAAACCCTTTTGCTATATGATATTGTAGGCATGACTCCTCCTTTGGCACAGATACTATTGTACTATGAATGACATACATAAACTCTGATACTCCAAAAAATTTTAAAATCAAAGTATCATAACATTCCCATACCACAGAAGTTTTGCAACATAAATCAGGTAAAATAGTAACGCTTAATTGTATTATAATTTTAAGAAAACACTTTTAAAGATTGTTTTTATTCAATATAATATAAAATAATATCTAAATTATCATTTTGATAAAATATGATTACCACTACAAAAAAAGGTTGTTTATGAAGCATCACTTGTTACACTTTATGGCACTGTTATTATTGGCCGTTCCTGCACTCCAGGCACAAATGCAGGAAAAAAAGATTATTGTCAGTTCTTTAGGAACACCTGAAAAAGCAGAGCGGGCATTGGAACAGCTGCAAAGCTACCTTGAACAATATCCTGATATTGTCTCCTTGTTGGATACAAACGGTATTGCCCTGCATAGTCGTCCTTCCGGAAAATATTTTATTGTCGTCATTGAGCCTTTTTCCAACAAAGCAAATTTATCGAAAGTAAAAAATACGATTCAACAACGCTATCCTGGTCTTTTTGTCAACAACTATACTCCTGAAACAGATGTCATTGTCTCAGAATCCACTGCCCCTGCTAAAGCGATCATTAAAGAAGAGGTGGCTATGGATATGGTAACCGAAAAAGTTCCGGAATCTTTAGTTATTATTAAAGAATCTGAAGATGCCGTACCGCGGGTGGTCGCTGCTGATAAAGTCGAAGTTCCTCAAGTCATTGCACTTGAAAAAGAGGCTCTTGAAACTCAAGCACAACCAACACCTAAAGCCGCTGCTCTCATTGAAAAAAAAATTGAAACTAACGTCACTGCAGTCCCTGAACCGCTTACTGAGGTAAAGGAGACAGTTGAAGCGCACGTGGAACAAAATCCTGAGACTGCTGACGCAACGAATAATGCAAGCAACGTTTCTCAAACCGTTGCAATCATCAAAGAAAAGGTAGTTGAAGAGCATTCTCAAAAAAAAGCCACTGCACACAAAGCAGTTGCAGAACACTCTGCTGCATCAACAGAAACGGCACATACCGCCTCTGCCGCCAAGAAGGAAACATTCATTAGTCACAATCCCGATCACCAAACCCAGGCTCATCATTCTGTTTTTCCGCCTTGGTGGGTACTGCTCTCGGTACTCGCACTTATTCTTTCCCCTATTGGCAGCTACATTGAAAGTCGCAACGCCAAACTGCACCGTTAGACAGAGCCCCTTAAAGGTTCTGCTCTTTCTGCGCGAGACAGACTGAATTTCATTCTATTTTTTATGACACCGACTGCACAGAGACATTAGCGTATCGCTTTGCAATAGAAACGGGGCATTGGAGACATGCGGGTTATGGCAGCTGACGCAGCTGAGCTCATCACCCTGCTTTGAAGAGGGATCTTTTATGTTATGTGTCGGATGCATCTTGCGACCAAAGGTTTTGACTACATGTGCCCCGTCCACCTTGTCTTTGTGACATCCCGTACACAAATCCCAAACCGGCTTGCGCAAATAGTTTGTATTGTCTGAGGCATGGGGGTTGTGACACTTATTGCAACGTCCCGAATCTGCCGGCTCATGATGAAAACGCTTGTTTTTCCAAAGTTTCGCTTTTTTTTCATGGCAATCCAGACAGACCGATTCAATCGGATCGGCCACAAGGAATTTTGTTTTATTGGCATCTTTAGCGTTGAAGCTCCCCGCTTTACCGTTGTGACATGAAGTACAGAGCCAGTTTACCGAAGGTGCGTGGGCATACTTTTTAAAATTGATCTTGACATGACAGGAGAAACAGTGTGACTGAGATACATCCTCAAATGCCGTACCGGGAATTTCGTTGACACTCATATTATGACACTTGCTGCAGACTTTCTCTTGCGCATCCGTATGCAAAAAACTTTTTTGAAATACTTCGGGAGCAAAATGAAACTCTTTATAGACTTTAGAGGTAACAAATACTTTGCGCTGAAACGTTTTCATTGCCGCACCGTCTCGCATCGCAACAATATCAATAATATTTTCACCCAGATGCAGCATAAAATTATGGCAATAGTGAGTCCGATTTTTATCTACATGAACTTTGTAGATTTCACTGGAATCTGTTGTCATTACAATCGTATCAACATCTTCATGCTGCGGCGACACAACAATACTAACAAGCTCTTCTTCGTAAACAATCGCCTCTTTTTTCGGATAGGTGATCTCAAGTACCGGGTCTGTAGCCGCCCATACCGAGGAGGTCGCACAGCCTAAGAGTATGGGAATTAACAAAAAGACATGCTTCATCGTCGCTCCCTTTCATGCTGCTTGCTCTCAAGTCTTTTTTTCTCTTCCTCACTCATAAGAAAAAACTGCTTATCGGATGCATGCGGCGAGTGACATGCCACACATTCTTTACCCTTAATTGTACCCTCACAATCCGAATCGCGCTGTTTTACCTTCATACGCTTGTCTTTATGGCAACCTAAACAGATGCTGTTCACCGGCTTTCTGACAAACATTTTATAAGGTGAAGCATGCGAATTATGGCACTTGTTACAGCGCCCCGAATCAAGCGGTTCGTGTCGAAAGCGGTAGGATTTCCACAACTTGGCATTTTTTTTGTGGCACCCAAAACACAGACTGTTGACCGGCTTTGCCACTAAAAATTTTGATCGCCCTGCCTGCCACGCGTTGTCACTGCCGACCTTGCCGTTATGACACGACGTACAAAGCCAGTTTACCGAAGGTGCATGGGCATACTTCGCTTTGGTAAGCTGATGGTGACACGCATAGCAGTTCGATTCGCTCACATCAATAAAAGCAATCCCTTTTTGCTCATTCACACTCATATCATGACAGGAGCGACAGGTCGATTCATTATTGTCAGTATGAAAAAACTGCCGCTTATACTCTGTTGGCGGATATTTATACTGGGAGTACAACGGTGAGGTTACGTAGAGATGACGCATCTGTTCATTAATGAGTGCACCCTCTTTATAGGAGCGAATATGAAGGGTGTTCTCACCCAATTCAAGCCGAACCGTTTTACAATAAATTGACTTAGACTGGTTGATGTCAAGCTGTTTTTCACCTACTGCATTAAGAATCTTTACGCTATCTACCGCTTTGGTGTCCACCCGCAGTACCACGCTCAAGGTCACTTCGTGTACCAAAGCATTCTCTTGCGGCAGTATCACTACTGTCGGCGGCGTCTCTGCTGAGAACAGACAGGCTGTCACTGCAAGCAGCAGCACTCCTGCTCTCACAATTGCCTTTAGCTCCCTCATCTGCCAATTCCTTTGGGGTCAATACGGTCATACTCAAACTTCTTGTGGCATGCCGGAGCACATGAGCCGCCGTCTTCCGTATCTATAAAACGCAACGGGAACTTAATGCCGTTAAAGTCGGTATAGTCACGTATGAGATGATTATACTTCGAAGCATGCTCATCATGACAAGCACGGCAGCTGCGCCCTTTTCTATCATTTACATGTAAATAGTGAAGGTTGACATCACCGTCACGGAACTTTGTTATTTTATCATTGATTGTGTACTGCTCTAACACTTTTTTCTGCTCATGACATTTGAAACAGAAGAACTCTTTGTTTTCAAAATTATCATAAAAGTTCTTCGTGAACGATTTACGCAAAATACTGAAGTTATTTGAGCCGTGCGGATCATTACACGCCACACAACCACCCTCTTTGGCAACATTTTTAATGGGTCCGTGCCATTTCGGATTCTCTTTGAGATGTTTTTTCATATTCATGAGCATCCCGCCGTCTTCATCTGACTTGACCTCTTTATCATGACAGGTCAAGCACATAGAGACCTGATCTTTTTTGAGCAGCTTCTTGTGCTTGGTCGCATGCGGATTATGACACTCTAAACAGCGTTTTTTACTGTTGTTGACACCGCCGTGCTTGTACTTGGAATCATGAATCTTATCTTTAATGTCGTCATGACAATCCAGACACAGATCCATCTTTGCGTCCAGATTCAACAGCATTTTATGGTCTGCCGTATGCGGATCATGACACTCCAGACAACTCTTTTTGACGATTGGCTTGTGCTTGACCGGCAGTTTCATATTGACAAACTGTTTGCGGGCCCGATCTTTAAAAGTACTCTTTTTGTCATGACACTTCAGACACAAATTGTTAATTGAATCGGCTTTGAGCAGCTTTTTCGTATTGGACTGATGCGGATCGTGACAATCCATACACTTACCCTCTTTTACCGGCTTGTGGTCAAATTTCTTGGTATAGCGTGTCTTATGACATTCGTAACAGATCTCATGAATATTTTTACGAACCAGATCGCCCGGCTTGTTGGTATTGGCAACATGACAGATCTGACACGCACCCATCTTAAACGGCTCATGCAGATACTTTTTGAGCGGCTTGAATTTTTTCGGTAAATCTTCCATCCGTACCAGTTTGGCCTTGACTGCTCGCGCTTTGTTATGGATAGGTTTTTCTTCTTGGCGAATCTCATCGGCAGCAATGGCAACCGGAGCAACACGAGGTGTGTGCACCTTCTCTTTTTTCTTATCGATAGAGCTTTTCATCTCTTTGGAAATTTTGGTAATGTTAATCTCACTAAGTTCTTCATCGGATATATTAATATCAACCTCATAGGCATGCTTGGCATTTTGTAAACTATGAGCAATATTACCCATAATAGTTACAAAACGATCGAGTTTTTCACCCACATTATAGGTCTGATAAAAATAAAATCCCGACCCTACCAGAAGAATTAAAAACAGTGTTTGAATGACATTTTTATTCATAACCTACCTTCATTACCAAAACTCTATTATAAGCACATTCTTTTTTGTTCAACCGTTATGGCTGTTTATTGAAACTCGCCGACAGGACACTCTTCTTCGGTTACTTTTTCACGAACAAGTTTCTCTCTGTCTGCATGATGCGGACTATGACACTTATTGCAATCTAGTGCCGCCATACGCGCATCAATCTCTTCAACCGGCTCATGACATTTATAGCACAACTGTGCCACTGTACGCGTTACAATCGCCGCAGGTTTAGAACGCTTCGGGGCATGACACACATTACATGCTCCCATACCAAACGGAGGATGCAGGTGCTCTTTTAATGGTACAAATGCTTTTGGCAACTCTTTAGTATCTACCTTGTTTGTGCTTCCTGTTGTCTCTTTAATATGTTCAACCGTCATCTCCTCAAGCGGACGCGGATCCCCATGCGACGCATGCGCCAAATTGGTCGCAATATTGGCACCAACGGTTCCCAGACGCGCAAACTTTTCACCGGCATTATTCACCGCTAGAAAAATGATCACAAGAACAAGCAGACCAATAGCAACAACTATTTTAATATGTTTCTTTTCCATCGTTATGCTCCTTAGTGTTCACTATTTTCATCTGAAAACTCTGCCTCTTCCGGTGGTGGCGGTAGATGCTTCTCTAATTCGTAGTGACCGACATTGCGGTGGCAGTCAACACATTTGGCATTCTCTTTACCGTGCTCACCTTGAACAATAAGTTTTTTAGCAAAGTAAGCTTTATGCGCCGTAAATGCTTTCTTATTGGGTCGCGTTCCGCGCAGAAGGTTTTCATGGCAATGCAAACACCCGCTATCATAGACCCAATTACGACGCTCTTCACGACGCTCATGCCAATCAATTTTAGAAGTATCATGCGTAGTCTCCACCCATACATCCCACATACCGGTTTTGACTTTTTGGATCATATAGCCAATAGTAGACTCATGCGGGAGGTGGCAATCGGCACAGGTCGCCATAATTCCACTGTCACCATAGCCTCCGTGCACACTGTTGCGGTAGGCCGCTGCCATCGGCTTCATTGAGTGGCATGATCCACAAAAATTGACATCTGATGTATGCTTCACTGCAATAACGGTAATAAATGATGTTACCATCCCAATAATGAGACCCACCACAATCAATGCAATAATTACCCATATCCCCAGAGAAAATTTCTTTTTCGTTCCATTCTCTTGTTCCATGAAAATATCCTTCCTTTACTATCTGTCTCGCGACATATGTTCATTTCAATAAAGAATATACACGATTTTTCAATAAAGTTACACTAAACATAAAAAATAAAACTAATTTTTTCTATTAATGTGTTGTTTCTACAACATTGCAACACCTATAATTAACATATTATGATATTTATTAATTCATCAAGTCCTTTTAATACCATAAAATACGGGTCTATAGTTATTTCTTATATACTTATATTATGATTAATATAAGTTTGTATTCTATTTTTATATTATAGAAAAAAATAATAGAACAGTATGAAGCAAGTCGAATTAATATATAAGCCTTTAAAATAGGTCATTTACTTTTACATGTAAATTAAAAATTAAAAATTATTATAGTTTAAAGTTTTTCCTATGATGCGATCTCTTCATTAAAAAGCACTGAAATGCCATACTCATAATGTGTCACTATTTTTTTTCGGTATTCAACACCGTTTCTACTGTGTAGTACGGCAATAAAACTACCATAACGCAGTAACTTTTTGATCTCTTGTTCTCCAATTGCACGCTTACCGTATTTTGCCAGTGAATTCCCCCAAATACGGTATGCACAGCTTCCCACTGACTCAAAACACTCTCCGTCTTCAGTATGAAAATGAGCATTCGAGCAGGAGTAAACTTTTGTCTGTTTTCCCAAGACCGTCTTTTTTGCTGCCGTTATACTGCCGTCATTGCAATAAGGACATGAACCAAGCATACGAACTCCTTTTATGTATAGAAGTATAGGCTTTAAAATTGCTGTATGCCTATAATATGGCATGATGCCATATTATTTGCCCCCATTTATACAATATCTACGTAATCAAGCCGTTCCAACTCCTCAATGATGTTTCCATCGACACGAATGGCCGACTCCAACACTACGTTCTGAAGCTTAGAAATAATCATTAGTTTTAAAGGACGCCTTCCGGGATAACGCCGAATCAATTGGTACAGTTCTTCTAGCTTCTGGGTGTCACTACGCAGACGTATAGAGAGCAACAGAGGCTCAGGCGGCTTTTCGGCAATGGCGGTTTTCACCTTTTTCGACTCTTTCTTCACCTCTTTGAGGGTAAATATCTTTAACACGCTAATACGTGTAAACATTTCGGTGTGAGTAATCTTTACCTTAAAGGCAATCGGTTCGTCCAAATCCATTGCTTCAAGCTGCTCAAGCTTGTCGCTAAAGAGCATGACTTCAATATTGCCGTGAAAGTCCATGAGACTGACAATGCCAAAAGCATTGCCCTTTTTAGAGATTTTTCTCGTGATCTCTTCAACTTTACCAATAAATATTGCCGTTGAGCCATCAGCAATATTTTCTATATCACTAGAGAGAGTATAATGCAATGTATCCATCTCTTCACGATAATCATCAAGCGGATGTCCCGAAACATAAAACCCTAAAGTCTCTTTTTCAAACTCTAAAATCTCCTTAAGTCCATACTCTTGCGCATTGGTTAGCTCCAAGGCAACCGTAGTCACTTCAGCATCGTCGCCAAAAAGACTGCCCAAAGCATTTTTCTTGGCACTGGAGGCATTCTTGGCAGTCTCCATGATGGTATCGATCTGTTCTAGAACAGCGCGTCGTGAAAACGGGAATGCATCAAATCCTCCCGCTTTACAAATGCTCTCCAAAACACGTTTGTTCACCTTAGACGGTTCAATCCGGTTGACAAAGTCTTGCATGGAGCTAAATTCACCCTCTTGGCGTACCTCTAAAATAGATTCCACCGCCGCACTTCCGACCCCTTTAATAGCACCCAGACCAAAAAGAATGGAGCGCTGAGCCCCTTTGAGAACCGGAGCAAACTCAAGATGTGAGTGGTTAATATCCGGCGGCGAGAGCGTAATGCCCATACGCTTGACCTCATCAATATACTTGACAATTTTATCGGTATTGTCCCGCTCTGAAGTAAGCAGTGCTGACATAAACTCGGCCGGATAATAGACCTTGAGCCAAGCCGTCTGAAACGTAATCATGGCATAGGCCGCTGAGTGTGATTTGTTAAACCCGTAGCCGGCAAATTTCTCAATTAGATCAAAGAGTTTGGAGGCTTTGTGGTAGTCATACCCCTGCTTTTGTGCTCCTTCGGAAAATTCGGCGTTGTACATGGCCATATCTTTCTTTTTTCCCATTGCACGACGAATAATGTCAGAGTAACCCAGTGAAAAACCGCCAATGGTCTGTACAATCTGCATCACCTGTTCTTGGTAGACAATGACCCCGTAGGTCGGCTTTAAAATGTTCTCCATGGCATCAAAGGTATATTCAATGGCTTCACGACCGTGCTTACGTTCAATAAAGCTGTCTAACATTCCCGATTCCATCGGTCCGGGTCGGTAGAGTGCCAAGACTGCAATCAGATCTTCAAAGTTGTCCGGCTTGAGCCGTTTGTTCAGGTCTTGCATTCCCGAACTCTCTATTTGAAACATGCCCAATGTATCGCCTTGCTGAATCGTTTCATAGACCTTTGGATCGTTTTCGTCAATCTGATGCCAATCAATATCTATCTGATGCAGGGTTTTAATGAGTGTCATGGCATTTTGAATGACATCAAGCGTTTTGAGACCTAAAAAATCAAACTTAATAAGGTCAATATCTTCTAAATAGTTCAGCGAATACTGTGTGACAAACGGCTGATCGTCACCGCTGGGTTTATAGATAGGTGTTTTATGCCACAGCTCCTCGTTGGAGATGACCACCCCCGCAGCATGCATACCCGCATTGCGCTTTAAGCCTTCAAGTTTTTTGGCAAACTCCCACACACGTGCCGCCTGGGTGTCCTGCTCAATAAGCTCTTGAATTTTCGGCTCTTTTTGAAAGGCACCGGGCTGCAGTTCTCCTTTTTTTGTCTTGCCATTAAGCGTAATACCCAGCTCATCGGGAATGAGTTTTGCCATCTTGTCAGCTTGAGAAAGCGGCATGTCAAGCACCCGTGCCACATCACGAATGACCCCCTTGGCCAAGAGTGAACCAAAAGTGATAATTTGCGCAACCTGATTGCGCCCGTATTTCTCTACCACGTAGTCAATAATTTCACCGCGGCGCGCCTGCATAAAGTCCATATCGATATCGGGCATGGAGACGCGTTCGGGATTTAAAAACCGCTCAAAAAGCAGGTCGTACTTCATGGGGTCAATGTCGGTGATTTCAAGTACATACGCAACCAGACTCCCCGCAGCAGAACCCCGTCCCGGGCCTACGGCAATCTCCATCTCTTTGGCCACTTTCACGAAATCCCAAACAATAAGCATGTAGCCCGGAAATTTCATGGAGTTAATGATCGCCATCTCAAACTCCAGCCGCTCCTCATACTCCGCATGTCGTTCAGGCGGTACGTGCTTGAGCCGGTTTTCTAAACCGATACGACAGCGGTGAATAAAATACTCAATGTCATTTTTGGTTGCCGCGTCACGCCACTCTTTACGCTCTTGCTCCGTAGCCTTTTCTCCTAAAGGAGCATCATCTTTGTTATCTATATGCAGCCCCTCTGCGGCAGCATACTCTTGAGTAAATTTAAAATTCGGCGGTGTGGGATTACCCAGATCAAGCTCTACATTGCATTTGTCAACAATTTCTTGTGTATGTTGCAGTGCCTCGGGAATGTCGGCAAAAAGCCGCTGCATCTGTTCAGGACTTTTGACGTAAAACTCATGTACCGAGTGGCGCAGACGATTAGGATCGTCATAAAGCTTGTTCATGCCGATACACATAAACGCTTCGTGGTACTGGGCATCATCGGGAAAGGTGTAGTGCGTGTCATTGGTAGCCACAACCTTAATACCCGTTTCGTGCGCAATGCGCAAAATGCTCTCGTCAATGTAGTGCTGATCAACAATACCGTGGCGCATAATCTCCAGGTAGAAATCATCACCGAACATCTCTTGGTACTCTAGCGCTACCCGCTTGGCCTCCTCATAGCCGCCGGCACCGTTTCTAACGTTACGCTCATTGTTAAGATTTAAGTGCCAGTTCACTTCGCCCTGCAGGCATGCCGATGTACAAATGAGCCCTTCAGTATGCTCACGAAGCAGCTTTTTGTTAATACGCGGAAAGTAGTAGAAACCGTCTATGTACGACTGAGAAGAGAGGTACATAAGATTTTTGTAGCCCGTCATGTTTTTGGCGAACAGGCAGATGTGAAAGCGTTGCTTGGTGGTTTTGTCGTTAAGCGTTTCGCCGTTGTGAATGTAGCCTTCCATACCGAGTATGGGCTTAATGCCTGCGGCTCTCATCTGCTGGTAAAAATCAATGGCTCCAAACATATTGCCGTGATCCGTCATGGCAACCGAGGTCATCCCAAGCTCTTTGACCCGCTCAACTAGATTGGAAATTTTATTGGCACCGTCAAGCAGTGAATACTCGGTATGCAGATGCAGATGGGTAAAGGGTTGAACGCTCATAGTCACCTCTGTAAATTAATAGTTGCATTATAATCAAGTAGGTTTAGATTGAGCTTTTGAATATATTGTCGCTTCACACGAACGCTAATTTACATGTAAAAAATCCAGATCCCGCCCTCTCTTTAAGTTGCATTTGCCGGCATGAAGTATAATACGGAAAAAGAAGCATTCTGTCACTGTTTTCGCCACACTGCGCTCTTGCAGCGTTACCAAGGAGTCTTTAGTATGACCTACTATACCGTTTTGGCACTGCTCTTTGGAGGTTTGGGTTTAAGCGCATTGGGTTTTTACTTTTTACGCAATCTCAAGCGCGAAGAGCGTATGCAACAAATCCGTACAATGCCTTTTAAAGCTGAACACCGGATACTGCTACAAAAGACACCACATTACAGTGCCCTCACCTCACGCGACAAAGAGACCATTGAGCGATCCATTATTGAGTTTGTCTATACCAAAGAATTTGTCGGGATTGGTATCGAAGTAACTGATGAGATGAAAGTGATTATTGCTTTTTATGCTTGCATACTGCTCTTGCACATCAAAACAAAAGCATGTTACCCCCAACTGCATACAATCATCATCTACCCTTCTGCGGTCATGGTAGAGCGCATTACATCTGAAGGCGGCATTTACGCCAAGGAGCATCTCGTTATTGAGGGAGAGTCGGCAGAGCATACGGTAGTCATCACATGGGATGAAGCCAAACATGAAGCCTACCATCTGCGCCACCATAATGTCATTATTCATGAATTTGCCCATGAAATTGATTTTATGACGGGGGAACTCGACGGAGTACCGCCCTTGGAAAAGTCCAAATATCACCAGTGGCTCCACCTGATGTTTCATGAATATACCATACTGCGTCACCTTGTTGACAAAGCCAAAGATCTGGGAAAACATGAACTCTTTGGTGCCTATGCTGCTAGTAATGAGGCCGAGTTTTTTGCCGTACTGAGCGAACGTTTTTTTGAATCTCCCCATCTTTTCAAAAAGCATTTTCCGCAGCTTTACAATGAACTGTACGAGTTTTATGAAATTGATACCGCTGCATTAATTACAAAACATTAATACAAATTGATGTATACTATTTCAAAAGGGAGTTGTCATGGATGCTGTAGAAAAAGAGCTGCAAAGCCGTAAAGCAGAGATACAAAAAGAGCTGGAGTTACTGTTTAAGACCAATATGCGCATCACTGACTGGGATGTCCCCGAAGCCGACGACCGCAAAGCAGCCGGTATCATCGTTACTATTTTAGAAGATGCCCTCAACGCTATCAAACGTGATATTAAAGCAGGAAAGTATGACAACTACTAAACTGAAGGAGAACCTGTGAGTTCACACAAACACCATGAAAAATTGAGCCAGATCAAAGATGCCGTCATGAAATCGCGAGAATTGAGTGATGAGGAAAAAAGTAACACGATCAAACACATTGAAGCGTGGATACTCGAAGACAAAGCCGAAGGGATCATTGCCGATGAACTCTTAAATATCGCCTCGGGAATCCGTCCTATTTTAAAAGAGTTAGGACTGTTGTAGACCCTGACCTTCTTGGCAAGCGTTTCTCATCAATACACAACATCGTGAGATTATATTATTAATCCTTATTGTCGATTGTGCTAAAATAATGCTCACTCAATATAGAAGGAGTTCTTATGTGTCGTGTCGTTCCTTGCACTCTTGTTGCATTACTTGTTCTCTTCTTAAGTGCTTGTCAAAGTAGTTCCGAAGCAACCGTTTTACATGTAAACAATGCATGTGTTCCCAGCGGCAACGGTGTCGACTATCCCGTAGGCAGGGGGCAGTCTTATACTACATTGGCTGATGTTCCGTGGGATGATCTCGGCGCGGGCGATACCGTGCGTATTTTCTACCAACCGACTCCCTACAACGAAAAAATCCTCATACGCAAGGGCGGTACTGTTGAAAATCCGTTACGCATCTGCGGGGTCGCAGGTTCACGCGGGGAACTTCCCGTCATTGACGGTAACGGAGCGCGTAATATTCCCGCCGACAGCAGTGCCTACAGCAACTACGCACCCATGGAAGGTCTTGCAGTGGTCATGATCTACAATAAAGACTACGATCTTAAAGACAGCAATATTATCATTGACGGACTGCACATTAAAAACGGTAAAAACACCTTCTCCTATACACGTACCGACGGAACCGTAGACACCTACGAAGAGGGAGCCGCCTGCATTCGGGTGCAAGCAGGCGACAATATTGTCATTCGCAATAATGAACTTGAAAACTGCGGCAACGGTATTTTTACCATGTCGCAAGGCTACAATGAGGCCCATCTGACCCGAAATATCCTTATAGAAGGCAACTATCTCCACGGGCATGGGCAGGCCAACAGCGGTAGACAACACGCTCTTTACATCCAGGCCATCGGTGCTGTCTACCAATATAACCGGTTTGGTCCTAATGAGCCGACGTCAACAGGCACCACACTCAAAGAGCGGGTAGCCGGTTCACTCATTCGCTACAACTGGTTTGAAAGCGGCAGTTCCCGCTCTCTTGATCTGGTCGAAGTGGAAGATGCCGCACCGTGGTATATAGAAGCAGAGTACCGTCGCTGGGCAGCGAATGAAGGCGAACCAATTGATGCGACGCGGCTTGCACAGGTTCAAGCAGCCGAAAGAGCCTATCGCAGCACTTTTGTGTACGGCAACTTTTTTAACCATATCGGCAGCAAAAGTGTTGCGGGAAGTCTGGTTCATTACGGCTGGGACAACGACCCCGAACTCGCACGAAAAGGGCATCTCTATTTTTATAACAATAGTGTTTCCATTCGTCAAGATCGAGATGACAGCTGGCGTTTTCGACTCTTTGATATGCGGCTCTACAGCGAAACGGCGCCTGTCACACCGGCTCAAGAGCGTGTCGAAGCGTTCAATAACATCATCTACTTCGCCAATGAGACTTCAGGTGCACAAGCTGCTTACCTGTGTATGGGCAACAATAGCGGAACTGTTAATCTCGGGGTCAACTGGATCAGCACGGGATGGCAAAGTGCAGAAGCGCTGGCCGAATGCTACCCCTATGCCGATGCAGGCGAAAGTCCTAACGTTCAGGGGGTGGAAAATCTGATTGATACGACAGATATAGCTACACCGCTTGACCCGACGACACTTGCCACCCAAAATCTTGCGAGCATACGCAATCACTCTCAAGAGCTTTTAGGTGCCGCACAGCAGTATCCGGTTACCATGCAGTACACTCCGCACCAAGAAGCACAAAGCCGTTCCAATGCCAATGACCTGGGTGCCATGCAGCTGCTTCGAACACGTCAGATTTTTCCCTCTTTGTACTCGATACTGCTGGAATAAACGGTTCTAAAAGTGCATCCCCACTTTAACAAGTGTACGGTAGTTGTCTAAACTACGTTCAACATCTTTGCTTAACTCCGCATCGGTCGTCCATTGGTAGCGTGCTTCGGCACCGACAAAATAGTTTTTGTCAATATCATAATGAATAGAAGCGCCGACATTGACACCGAATATCAGGTCTGTCTCGTCGGCATCAGTAACAATGAGACCAAATCCCGGACCCACACCCAACTGAACTTTATTGTCCAAATTAAACAATAGATGGGGATTCAACTCCAGTGACGTCATACGCAAACCGTGATCACTTTGATGTACCAAACTAATCTGCTGACGAATGTCCAGCGTCGGCAATTGCAATGCGGGACAGGCCAACGAGAATTCCAGACCGTACATATAATCACCGTCATACGCTCGTTCCATCTCACCGTACCCGACCAATAGTGCCACTGCCGGTGAAGGACAGTAGTCGGCATCTGTCATAATGGGAAAAAGTTTTGTCTCGCGTTCTGCGTGAACTAATGTTGCCAACAATAATGAGGCTGCTACAATAATGTGTTTCATCGAATTTCCTTATGTTGTTCTAGGGTGT
>JAJRVF010000026.1 GCA_024277395.1 Campylobacterales bacterium | reverse complement strand
TCGCGTGCGTTGAAAGACGACTATGTTAATCTTGATGCGGCGGCGATCCCCGTGGCGTTTGCGGTGTGGGACGGAGAAAAAATGGGGCGCGACGGTTTGAAGCATCTTTCTGCGTGGATTTCAGTCAAACTGCAAGGAAAGCAAGGCGGCGATGCTCTTATTGCGGCACTTGAGGGCACGCTCTCCGGAGACCCAAAAGCCGGGAAAACGGCAGTAGCTGCCAACGGCTGTGCCGGGTGCCATCAGATTGAAGCAGATGATGCTCCCAACTTAATGGGGCCCTCATTGACCAACATAGGAGGATACTCTACGGCAGGGTATCTTAAAGAGTCGCTGATTAAGCCATCAGCAGCAATTGTGCCGGGATATAATCGTAATGCCCACAGCGCCTATCCATGGTATACATTAGATAACGGCAAGCGGGTATCGACCATGACAGATTTTTCATGGCTTGATGAGAAGACACAAAATGACATTGTTGCCTACTTGCAGACGCTTAAAGCGGAGGTGGAATAATGAAACGTATAGTAATGGCAGCGATTGTCTTGAGTATGAGCCTCGCAGCCAATGAAGATGCTTTTGAAAAAGAGGGATTTTTAACGACACAGGCGTGCGCCGAACAGGGTACATTTAAAGATTGTTATATGGAGAACTATGTCTGCGGCAGTGACGGATGCTTCCGAACAACAGAAGCAGGAGTAGACAAGAAGACGCCGTTGGTGCTCTACTCGCATGATGACGGTATTATCTATAAACTGGACACATCCAATGTTCCTCGAGAATCGTTTGATGTGGGTATTAGCCGTAATGGAGTGGCGGTGAGAGGTGAGTATGACAGTAGCAGCCATACCATTGTCGTGAATGAATTCAAAGCCCCGCCGCCGCCTAAAAAGTCATTCTTTAAAGGGTGTCTCTAGGTTTCAAAGCAATAGGCTTTGAAACCGGATCTCTGCTATTTACATGTAATGTTGTACACGCTTTTAAGCGCCAATATGTTACAAGTTCTCAAACCAATTTAGGATAACTGATGACGACAGAGTACCGACGCTATATCTATGCTTTTTTGTCGCGGGTGATGAGTGATATGCCCGACCGGCGTTTTATAGCCGATTTAAAGGCAAATGATGATCTGCTTGATACCTTGGGTGAATCCAGCAGAGCATGGCTCCTTGAGCATGATAACGAGACTCTGTTTACCATGCTCAATACCGATTTTACTTCGATGTTTGTTCTCAATACGCAGCCGGTAGAGGCTTTTGTACTCGATGCTAAAAATGAGACACTGGTCGGATTGCAAAATCCGGTGATGGCATTCTATTTTAAACACGGTTTTGAGCTGAATATGGATCAAACGGAGCTGATGGCACCTGATCATCTCTCCATAGAGCTGGGATTTATGCAGTCGCTTATTTACCGCAACGAACTGCAGCCGCAGTATGATTTTATGAATGAGCATCTGATGATGTGGGTCGTTCCTTATATGTTGGGAATGAAGAGTATGGCACAGACCCCTTTTTACCGCGATATCTGTGATTTTATTGTTGAATTTTTAGTGGCCGATTACGCCTATTTGCATAGAGAGTGCACCGATGCTCAATAGTGCTTTTGTACAAAACAAGGGACTCTTCAGCTTTAGTGCGACCGCATGTTTACGCAATGCCTATTTTCACAATGACTGCCGCAACTGCATGGACCTGTGTCCTCAAGATGCTTTTGTCCTGGTGCGCAATAAGCTCACATTGCTCGAAGCGCAGTGTGTTGAGTGTGCGGCATGTATTGGAAGTTGTCCGACTGAGGCGTTGCGTATTGAAAGTTTTGACCCCAATGCGTTCACCCTGACCTTTCCAAAAAGCGAGACGAATACCCTGTCGTGCAAGACAAATACCCCCTGTTTGGGGGTATTTGATGTACACCATTTTATAGCCATGGGTCTTAACAGTCAGAGCAGTATGCAGTGTGATCTGTCGCACTGTCAAGAGTGTGCGCTTAATGAGCAAGGCAATGTTGAGTGGGCGATTCGCAAGAAGATAGCACAAAGCAATGCTATTACGGATACGCTAGCGCAGATGTCTTGTATTGAGATCATTGAGAAGCAAGCAGAGGAACATAATGCACGTCGGGCTCTGTTTCGAACGGCATTGACAAAAGTGCATGAGGTTATTGCAGATGATAGCGGCGACAAACGAAGCGAAGTGGCCGGTGTGCTGCAGCGTATGCAGACGGCACTGCCCCAAAAATACACCATACTCAAGCAGACGTTCAAAGAGCATATTGAGCAGTTTCCTACCACAACTCTCGAGGGAATGCATCCGCTTTTTTTCAACAAGCATATTGATTTTGACACCTGCACCAACTGCGGTGACTGTATACAGTTTTGTCCAACGGAAGCGTTGTTTGCGACATCAGATAAGCAGGGCATTGTTTTTAAATCGGGTATGTGTATCGGGTGCGGCATTTGTGATGACATCTGCAAAAGCAATGCCATTGCGACCGTAGAGGGCATTGACTTGGTATCCATTGCTTTTGACAGGGGTGAAGAGCTGGTGCATTATGAGATGGTGATGTGTCATGAGTGTCGCTGCCCCTACCCGTATAAGGGAGGCGATCCTCTTTGTGATCGCTGTAAGGATTTTAAAGGCAGTTTTGAGAATATGTTTGTTTTAGCGAAAGATCAGTAGCACAAGCTACTCCTTGTCCATCTTTTCTTTGGCTCCCTTGATGGCTCCGTCAATGGCAGACTTGGCGACACTCCATGCATAGATGCCCATCCGTTTGGCCTCTTGCGCGGTTTTGGAGTTGATGACTTTGTTACTCTGCTGCAGGGCATCTTCTTTAATATCACTAAAGCGCTCTTTCATTGTCTCTGCTGTTTCGCGAGCCGCTTGAATAAGGTGTTCCATATCAAATTTAATATCATTGGTAATGTCATCGAGTATATCTCGGATCATCGGGCTGTTCTGTGCAGCAATATCACTGACAATGCTGCTAAAGAGGGTATCGATATGGTTGAGCTCCTTTTGTAAGGAGGCATAATTTTCAATCAGTATCATTTTTGCTTCATCGGGCATATACAGAAGCTGCTTGTTGAATTTATTGATGGAGCTGGTCAGGCCTTGACGCATGCCTCGCAGGGTACCGCGTAAAATCTCCTTGGCGCTATTGGGGGTGGCATCAGCAATGTAGGTTGCCGTGTTTAAAATGGTACTTAAAATACTTTTTACACGCAGCGTATTGGGTGTTTTTTCATTAAGTGTATGGGTGGTAATCTCTTGAATAGCCCCTTTGATGCTCTCTTCAATATTTTCACTCTTCTCAAGAGCGGTAATAATAGCCGACTCACACATTTCAGCAAGCATGTCATACAGGTCAATGGACTGTAAGCGGATTTGATGGAGCATGGTAAGAGTCTCTTGCGGACTTTCTTGCAGTGCTTTTTCAATAGCATCGAACGTCTCTGCTTTTGCTAATTGCAACGCTTCGCTTTTCTTTTCAAGCTGGCGTTCAATGCGCTCTTTTTGAGCCAGCAATTCATCGACCTCATCATGGAGAGCCTTGACTTCCGTCTCCATAATGGCTGAGGTGATAATCTTGAGCTCATTTTGGGTCATACCGGCGGTAGAAATGTCCCATTCGTCATGAATATGCTGCAACAACGCATTGGTACGCTCTTCAATATTGCGGTGTGTATCAGATCGGTAGGTGCTTTTGATATCGCGTTCGAGTTGCTTGTAGTCCATAATGTCTCTCCTTACAGAACCATTTTAATATTGTTGTGAGCTTTGAGAGCTTCATAAATAAAGTTGCGATCTTCTTCGTTATGCACCAATAAATCGAGGTTCATGCTTAAATAGGTACCGCTGCAGCTCTGATTGGAGTGCTTTAAGGTGTGGGTGCGATCACAAATGACGTCATGCACGGCCTGTTCAAGCACCTCTTTTTCCCTGCCGATAATCTTGTAGGTCCATTGGCACGGATACTCCAGTTCAAGTTTTTTGGTGCTGTCGTTGATAATTTCCACTCTTTCCTCCTTCTTTGGACTCAAGCTGTATTTGGCGTATGACCATAGCTTTGTCGATGGCCTTGACCATATCGTAAATGGTGAGAAGCCCTATGCCGACACCGGTGAGCGCTTCCATTTCGACACCGGTACGACCGCTGAGTTTGGCACGAACATACATTTTAAATCCGGGAAGTTGCGGCAACTCCTCAATATCGCAATGAATGCTGCTCAGGTTAAGCGGGTGGCACATAGGAATGAGTTCGCTGGTTTTTTTGCTTCCCATAATGGCGGCAATGACTGCTGTTTGCATCACCGGACCTTTTGCGGCTTTTTCATTGACAATGGCATCATACGCATCACGACTCATTTCAATAATGCCGCTGGCTACGGCAATACGTGTGCTTGCCTCTTTGGCGGAGACATCGACCATCTTGGGTCGGTCATGTTCATCTAAGTGGGTTAATTTCATTATGCTTCCAACAATAATAGTATGGCTTCATTATAGCAGAGGAATTCCAATAAATTTACATGTAATCTACAAAAAGCCGATGCGATATTATTGCTTTTTGATGATTGTAGTAAAGTTTTTTTTCATTTTGTCGATGTAAGTCGCAGTAAAACCATCAACTCGAGGAGAAAGAATGAAAAAAGTATGTATAGCTGCTGTTGCAGGAGTACTATCAATCAGTTTGTTTGCAGGATCAGAAACGCCATTTCCTGCATCATGGAAAACGTTTACAAAGGTCAATACGCCGTTAATGAAAGCCGGCGGTGCCCTTCCGGGGTGTGACGCCGATGTCAGCAGCCTGCCCAAAGTCTATCAGGAGACGGTAGCGACTTATTGCGCAGTCAAAGAGGGCGGCCCTGGAGCAGTAGAGATATTGGTCTCACCGAGTGCACTAGAAACCTATAAAGCCAGAGACGGGAAGTTTCAAGACGGTGATACGATGATTTTGCATCTTAAAGAGCTGCAGGTTCTTTTTGTTACTTCTTATAAAGGGCAGAAGCCTTTGTATGGAGTTTATGACGCGTCCGGAAAAGATGTTGCTTCGGCTGAGGGTTCTGGGCTGCATCCTAATGATTGTCGAACATGTCATACCGGATATGAAGCATTTGGTGTTAATGGACAGATGGGTTCATTTCAATAGTATCTAATATATTAACAATAAGGAAACTGCTATGGTATTAAGGAGGTTGTTGTCTATAAAAATCTTGATTCAGTTGATGGTAGCTGTTATTCTTCTTGTCTCATTTATGGTAACGGGATATTTTTTGTACGAAGAGAAATTGCGTGAAAATGAGCAGCATCTTGAAGAGATCAGCACGGTAGCATTAGCCCCTATTGTCACTCTGGCCAATACTGCAGTGGCGGGAGGCAATATGATGCGGCTTAAAAACCAAGATGCTCAATCGCTCTATCATACCACCAAAGCGCTCTATATCTCTATTAGGGGAATGAGCAATGCCAAAGAGATTTTTGGAAAGAAACAGCCTCCTAAAGAGATTGCATATACGTATCTCGGTTCTACAGGGGCATCACAACATCTTTCCAAAGAAGAGGTGTTGTCGCTGCTGAGAGATGCCTCTGCTGCTCAGGAGATCTCTTTTACACAAGATTATGCCTACCTGATTATAAAAAAGAAGCTCAGCATAGAGAACGGAGGAGAGGTTCAGGCGATTTTTGATTCGAGCCGACTTGCATCGCTTCGAGCCAATACCATTTATGCATTATTAAAGGTTCTTATTCCTATTATGCTTGTGTTTCAAATTCTGGCCTTTTTTGTTTCCCGTAAAATTTTAGAGCCGTTAATTCAGACGCAAAAAACGGTAGATACGATGGCACAGAACAGAGACCTTACGACCAGCATGGAGCGGGTGAGTATTGTAGAGATCAATGCAATTAATAGGAGTTTCAATAATCTTGTTGAGGGTATGAGAGGACTTATTTTGGATGCCAAAAGCATTTCAGGATCAACCCAGCAGCAGAGTAACAATTTGGTAGATATCTCAGAAAAAACCCTGCAGGAGATACAGGCACAAGATAAGCTCATTGCCATAACATATAACGATCTTGTGTCTATTAATGAGACCATTGCAACGCTGTGTGATGACACCAAAGAGGGTATTCGTGCTATCTCTAACACGAAACACTCTGTGGATAACTTTAGTTTGCAGCTTGAGAATATGGCAGCGCATATTCTGCATAATCTAGAGACCGAGAGTGAATTGAGTGAGCGTATTCACCAGGTAAGCGTGGAGACAGCTCAGGTCAAACTGGTTTTGGATGTCATTAAAGATATCGCAGATCAGACCAACCTTCTGGCATTGAATGCGGCGATTGAAGCGGCACGTGCCGGAGAGCACGGCAGAGGCTTTGCCGTAGTGGCCGATGAGGTACGCAAGCTGGCAGAAAAGACACAAAAGAGTCTGAACGACATTGAGAGCACGGTCAATATTATTGTAGAGTCAATTACCAAGGTGAGCGACGATATGAAACAAAACAGCGAACGACTTCCCGAATTGGTCGGTAATATGTAAACATCCAAAGAATCCATGCAGCAAATAAGCAGCTTAATGATTGATTTGCGAGATGATGCCCAAAAGGTATCTGATGTTAATGCACAAATCAGCACGTCCATTGACAAGCTGCAGTCCAATATGAATCAGGTTCATAAAATATCGCAGGTCAATGAGCAGATGACGGCAAAGGTGACTCACAGCGCTAAAGAGTTAAAAAGCTCCGTTGCCATGCTCGATAAAAATATTGAAACGTTCAAAATTTAATGCTATAAACCCAGCTCTTTGATAGCTTCGGCACGCATACGTTGTTTTTCGCCGGTACTGCCATAAGCGTACGCTTCTTGGATACCGTCATGATGAAAAATGACCTCATGGGTTCGTTTGCCTTCGGCGTTGTAGAAGTATGCCGTTCCTTCTTTGAGTTCATGTACAAAAGGAATTTCGGCGACTATGCCGCCGGTGCGACTGTAATGCGTTACTACCCCCTCAATTTTGCCGTTGCGGTACGGTGTGAGTGTTTTTAAAGTACCGTCTTCAAAGTACTCTTTACTTTCGCCTTCAGGTGATCCGTTTTTTACATGTAGACTGACACGAATAGTACCATTGTCGTAGTAGCTTTTTGAGAGACCGTCGAGTATGCCGTTGCGATAGGTCTTTTCGATGGTGACATTGCCGTGAGCGTTGAACTGCCGTTCTATACCGTGCTTTTTGCCGTCTTTAATGGGGACTTCGGCAATTTTCTTGCCTGCTTGATACTCTTTGACCATATTGAGTTTGCCGTTGCGATCATATTCACGACCCAACCCTGAGGGTACGCCGTGTTCGTAGGTAATTTCAAAGTAGGGTTGGCCGTTTTTGTAAAATCCTTGGGAGAGGCCATGGCGTTTGCCTTCATGAAAGGCTTCTTTAAGGCGCAATTCTCCACTTTTGTAGTAGGAATTTCGTATTTCAGCATGAAGCAGCACACTCAATAGTATCGATAGGATGACATAATATTTCATCAATGATTCTCCGAGATTTCCGTATGATAGTGCTTAGTATAGCAACTTTTTGATACACTTCTGGTTATGAATGCTGTTTTTATTACCGATCTGGACCATACTTTTTTACGAAGCGACTTGAGTATCAGCCCCTATAGCCGACGCATTTGGAATGCGGCGGCAGCAGACAATACGCTCACCATTGCCACGGCACGCAGTTTTAAAAAGAGTGAAGCGTTCATGAAGAATTTACATGTAAATGCCCCAATGATACTGCTTGACGGCTCTTTGGTTGTCTCGCGGAGCCGAAAAATTATTGAGAGCAAGTTTATTGCCAAAGCGCTGGGCGATGCGGTTATTGACGTCGGTGCAGCACTGGGAGTGTTTCCGTTTGTGCTGGCGCTTCAAGATATGCATTTGAATGAGGCGTTTCTCTACCCTGAACAATGCAATACCCATCAGCACAAACTCTTGGAGCGCTATCGCGGTGATGATAACCTGCGCAAAATGGTAAATCTTCGGGCGATGGAGAAGAATTTTAAATTGGTCTATATGGGTGAAGAGGCAATGCTGCAAGAGCTACAGGCATCGCTGCAAGAAAATTTTGGCGATGCCTTAAAATATATTTTAGCACCCGAAGCCTATTTGGGGTGTTATTTTTTGACACTGCTGCACCCGCACGCGGACAAAGCACACGGTTTGGAGGTTGTGAGTGAGTATTTGGGACGCCCTGCAGGCGACATGACCGTCTTTGGCGACAATCTTAATGATTTGGGAATGTTTAAAAAAGCCGGGGTGTCGATTGCGGTACGCAATGCGCATGATACGCTCAAGGCGCAAGCGGACATTGTGTTAAAACACAGTAATGACGAAGACGGTGTCGCCAAATATCTAGAGAGTGCAGGAGTCTGAGATGTTACAACGGTCTTCACTCATTCCGATGGTTATTATTGGCATGCTTTTTTTCATTTTCGGATTTGTCACATGGCTCAACGGCTCTCTTATCCCTTTTTTAAAGATTATCTGTGAGCTTAACGAGTTTGAAGCGCTCTTTGTTACGTTTGCTTTTTACATCGCCTATACGGTAATGGCATTGCCGATGTCATACGTGCTGAGTCGCAGCGGATACAAAAACGCTATGGCAATCGGTTTGGGAATTATGGCAATCGGCGCACTGCTCTTTATTCCCGCAGCACAGAGTGGTGTGTTTTGGGTATTTTTGGCAGCACTTTTTACGCTTGGAACGGGACTGACCCTATTGCAAACCGCATCCAATCCCTATGTCGTGCATATTGGCCCACAAGAGAGTGCGGCGATGCGCATTAGTATTATGGGCATTATCAACAAAGGTGCCGGAGTGTTGGCTCCACTGCTTTTTACCTCGATTGTTTTAGCCGATATGGGAGGCTTTGATCATGAGTATTTGAGTACCTTGGAGCGAGAGGCGCTGGCGCAGCGTCTTGTATTTCCGTACATTATTATGGCGCTCACCTTAATCGGGCTTATTGCCTTAGTGAAATTTTCCTCGCTTCCGGAGCTTGATACTGCAGCGCAGACGGGAGAGGAAGATAGAGCAAACATTTTACATTACCCGCGCGTGGTGCTTGGCGCGACAGCCCTCTTTTTTTATGTCGGCATTGAGGTTATTGCGGGAGATACCATCGGGTTGTTCGGTGCGCAGCTGAGTGTAGCACATTTTACGGCACTCACCTCTTACACCATGGTTTTTATGGTTTTGGGCTATTTGATGGGGGTAATGCTTATTCCAAAATATCTCTCTCAAGAACGTGCCCTGCTGCTCTCGGCTCTTTTTGGATTATTTTTTTTAGGCGGCGTACTTTTCTCTGCGGCACAAAGCAGCGGTGTTGCTGAATTATTGTGGGGCTGGAGTACTATTGCCATATTGCCCAATCCCGTCACGTTTGTCGCTTTGTTGGGATTTGCCAATGCCTTGATTTGGCCGACAATCTGGCCTTTGGCTCTTGAGGGGTTGGGACGGCATACCGCGCAAGGAAGCGCCCTGCTGATTATGGGTATTGCCGGGGGTGCATTTATGCCGCTGCTTTTTGGAAAACTGGCACAAACAAGCGGCATGCAATCTGCGTATTGTGTCGGCGTTCCCTGTTATCTTTTTATACTCTTTTACGCGCTTAAAGGACATAAAATGGTACGATGGGACACCTTGTGATAACACGAAAACAGTATGCAGACGGGTTTGAATATATTGAAGTGTGCAATGATGCGGCACGGGCAAAAATAGCGCTGCAAGGGGCACATCTGTTTCATTATGAGCGCCGAGACGCTCTCCCGCTATTGTGGGTTAGCGGGGCATCTGCTTTTAAAGAGGGTGAAGCGATTCGCGGCGGGGTACCGCTGTGTTGGCCGTGGTTTGGCCGGCATATGAGCGATCCGTCACTGCCGCAGCACGGTTTTGCTCGTACCGCCATGTTCGAGTGTTTTGATGTGCGGGAGGATGCCAACGGCAGCACACTCTGTTTTCGGCTTTGCAGCACACCGCAGACACTGCAGCAGTTCCCTTATGCGTTTGAGCTGCATTACCGCGTGCATATTGGTGTAACATTGCGTATGGAGCTGCAAACATATAATACGGGAGATGCTCCTTTTGAGGTGACACAGGCGCTACATACCTATATTGCATTGAGTGATATCGGCAATATACATGTAAATGGTTTAGAGGGCAAGCCCTATTTAGACGCACTAACACAAGAGTTACGTTTCCAAAACGGTGCAATTCGTATTGATCAAGAGGTCGATCGTATCTATTATGAAGTAGATGAAGCCATTGAAGTGGTTGATGCGGCGCGGCGTATTTGTATTGAGAGCGGGGGGTCAGCTTCGGCAGTCGTCTGGAATCCATGGATCGCCAAATGTGCACGCATGAGTGCCATGGAGCCTGAGGGCTATAAAACGATGCTTTGTGTTGAGAGTGCCAATGCTTGTGATGATGCGCGTGTCATTGCACCGGGGCATTCTCATACGCTCAGAGCACTCATTTGTACGACACATTAACGGCCTGCAGACGCTCAGGAGTGCCAATATCATGCCAGACACCATGGTATAACATGCCGCTAACACGTCTGTTAGCAATGGCCTCTCTTAGCAGCGGCGCCAGTGCCGCTTTGCCGCAGGGAAGATCTTTGAAGAGTTCGGCGCGGTAGTAGCCGATGCCGCTAAAGGTGTACTGTAGATTCGCCTTGTTGGAAAGTACGCCTTGAGAGAGCGCAAAATCACCGTTGAGGTTATGCGGAGGGTTGGGTACCAGCAGAAGATGTGCCAGATACTGTTTGAGGCGGTAGTTCGCATCAAATGCATAGTCACACCAGATATCACCGTTAACGACTAAAAATTCGCTGCCCAAGAGCGGGAGTGCCTTGCAGATGCCGCCGGCACTCTCGAGAGCTCCCTCTGCCCGTTCATCTGAGTACTCAAGTGCAACATTCCACTGAGCACCGTTTCCCAGTAGCTTGGGAATGAGATGACCGAGATGGGCAATATTAATGACAATCTCTTTAAAACCGTTGCGAGAGAGCCGCTCAATATGATGGATAATAAGGGGTTTTCCCTGAACATGAAGCAGTGGCTTGGGAAGCGTATCGCTCAGCGGTCGCATCCGTTCGCCGCGGCCTGCGGCCAGAATCATGGCTCTCATTGGTCTTAAACGCCGGTATTGCACGCTTGCAGCTGACCGCTTTGAAAACCACGCTGAAACCACTGCATCCGTTCGGCGGAACTGCCGTGGGTAAAAGTGTCGGGCACAACGTACCCTTGAGCTTTTTTCTGCAGGGTATCGTCACCGATGGCGCTGGCGGCGCGCAGCGCCTCCTCAATATCGCCTGCTTCTAAAATAGTGCCCTCGGCATTGACGTAGTGCGCCCAAATTCCGGCATAGCAGTCGGCTTGCAGTTCCACTTTTACCTGAATGGCATTGGCTTGAGTGCCGCTATGTGCCGTCTGTTTGGCCTGGTGCGATTTATTGAGCGTGCCGACAAGGTTTTGTACGTGATGCCCGATTTCATGGGCAATGACATATGCCTGCGCAAAGTCACCCGGAGCGCCGTGACGACGGCTTAACTCATCAAAAAATCCCAAATCAAGATAGACCTTTTGATCGACCGGGCAGTAGAACGGTCCGACCTGAGCATCGGCATAACCGCAAGCGCTTTGCACACTGCCGCGAAAGAGAACCAGCTTGGGTTCACGATAGGCGGCGCCTGCAGCAGCAAACTGTGCATTCCAGACATCTTCGGTCTGTGCCAGTACCGCAGAGACGAAGGCGGCACTGTCGTTCTCTTGGGTCGAGGGCGCCATTTGGGTGCTTTGCGGCGCAGCCGATGGGGTATCAAGCAGAGCCAGCGGATTAAAGCCCATAAAATAAGCCACCACTCCTATTACCAGAACAATACGTCCTATTTTGCTGCCAATGAGCATTTTGGCAAGAGGGAAGAGAAGGCGCATCCCGCCACGCCCCCCGACCCCGCGTACCGGACCGCGAGAACGCATATCTTCAATATTGCCGCTTCGGCGCAAATCTTCCCATTTCATGACAGCTCCTTAGTGATATTTGGTAGGGTAATGTTTTGTAACAGTATAGCAAAATCGCGTGTTTTTTCATACCGCAACGCCGTGGCAATAAGATACTCAAGTGTCAGAGGCAGGTCATTCAGGTAGCCGCTTTTGCCGTCGCGAAGATGTAAGCGGCAGAAGATCCCCAAGACTTTAATGTGCCGCTGCATACCCGTAAAGTCGAACCAGCGCATAAACGTTGCATCATCGACATCAGGAGCCTTCATATCACGAAAGTTCAGAGCAAGGGTGGTAATAGTCCGAGGGTCAAAAGCGATGTAGCAATCTTTAAGCAATGAGACCAGATCATAGGTCAGCGCACCGCTCATGGCATCTTGGTAGTCAATAATGCCAATACCGCCCTCAGGAGGCAGCATGATGTTTCGGGAGTGAAAATCGCGATGGACAAAAAATCCTTGCGGTTGGGAGGATACCTCGTTGACAATGTCATACAGGGTCTGTTGAAGTCTCTGCCACTCTAGAGCAGTAAAATTTACATGTAAATAGCGCTTTAAGAACCATGTCGGCATCAGCTCCATCTCGCTAAGCAAAAAAGCGTTGTCATACAGCGGCAGATCTGATGCATCAGCACGTTGCATGGAAACAATCTGCTGCATTGCCTCGGTATAGAGCTGTGTGTAGTTATCGTTGTTTAAGACGTCGAGATAGTGGATGGTACCAAAATCTTCAAGAATCAAGAAGCCCGCATTACGATCATTGTGAAGAATTTTAGGTGCGTTGACGGCGACATGCAGCAGTCTGTTCGTTACGTCAATAAAGGGTGCCAGAGAAGTCTTCTCTTGTGAGGAGTCCATGACAATGACGCTCTCTTTGGCTTTTTTGAGTCGAAAATAGCGTCTAAAACTGGCATCGGCTGAGGCGCGCTCAAGAGTCCAATCACGCCATGGTGTGGTAGCTATATAGTGTTTAACTGCCTGCATAAATTCCTCCGAGAATCGCATTGCTGCGTGCTCCGGTTACCGCTTTGAGATCAACGGCTTCACAATGCACGCGTTTATAGGCCAGCCATGCAAAGGCCATGGCTTCCATAAAGTCACTGTTGACACCGTAGTGCTCCGTGGGATGCAGGGTGACATTGCTCAAGAGCGCTTTGAGTCGCTGCATTAAATAGCTGTTTTTTGCGCCGCCGCCGCAGACCAGCACCCGTTTGCAATGAAACTTGCTGATTTCACGGTACAGGCTTTGAGCGCTCAGTTCCAGCAGCGTGGCTTGAACATCGACAGGCTTGATGTGCCGTTGTTTGAGTTTATTATTGAGCCATGCGGCATTAAAATATTCGCGACCCGTGCTTTTTGGTGCTTTTTGAAGAAAATAGGGGTCTTGCAAAAAGTGCTGCAAGAGTGCATTGTCGACGTTTCCGCTCTGTGCCCATGCTCCGTCGTTGTCGTAATCGGTTTGACGGTGTTGGGATATCCACAGATCCATAAGTACGTTGCCCGGTCCGGTATCGTACCCCAAAAGCGGTTCGCTTAATATGGTAATATTTGCCATCCCGCCGATATTGGCAACACATGAAGAGGACGGGAGATCACGGAAAACAAAGCGGTGAAACGCCGGAGCAAAGGGAGCACCCTGCCCGCCAAGAGCAATATCTTTGTTGCGAAAATCCGTGACGACATCAATACCGGTCTGCGCTGCTACCGTATTGGCATCGCCCAGCTGCAAGGAGAAGGGATAGGTTCCCTCAGGGTCGTGCCAGAGAGTTTGACCGTGCAGACCTATTGCCGTGATGCTTTTGGGGTGAACAGTATGGCGGCGCAGCAGTGCCCTCACTGCTTCGGCAAATAGCGTTCCAAGACGCCGATGTAAACTACCGATCTGTTGCAGTGAGCTCTTTTGTGTAGCAATAGATTCCAGAAGTGAATCTTTTAATGCCTTCGGAAAGGGGTGGGTATATGCCTGTAGCAAGGTACATCTGCCTTTTGCAATACGACACAATACGACATCGACCCCGTCAAAACTGGTTCCGGACATCACGCCGATGTAGAGTGTCATGATTTGACTCCCGTGCAGCAGAGCATGATTCCAAATGAGACGGCGGTTCCTAAAACCATCTGCCACGCAAAACCGATATCGGCGCCAAAAATGTAGGGTTGCAGTGCCAAGACGGTGACAAACCCGCCAATAAGAGCATATAAGACACTGCGTTCAGTGCCGCGGGAAGTAAAGATGGCGGCACCGTAAACACCCAAAAGTCCCGAGTAGGCAAAGGACATGACCCCCAAGGCAAAGCTGAGCAACGGAAGATCGCTGCCGTGGTGGAGCAAATAGCTTAGCATCGCCATCACCCCAAGAGCAACGGCAAAACCGAGAACGCTCATACGTGCTGCCGTGACAAAATGGGCTTCATCAACAGTGCCATGTCGGCATGTGAGCGGTTTGTAAATATCTTCAACGGCAACGGATGCCATGGCACTTAAAACCGAGTTGGTGCTTGAGAGTGCCGCGGCAACGGCACCGACGGTGACCAGACCCTTCAGTCCTTCAGGCATTTCGTTTAAAATATAGTACATAAAGATGGTGACGCTCTCGCCTTGAAAACGCTGAACAACCTCTTGTTGGGCGTAGAAAAGGTAGAGCAGCAGACCTATGGCCAAAAAGAGCAGTACGACCGGAATGGTAAAGAGAATGGAGTAGTAGAGCGAGCGCTGTCCCGATGTACTGTTTTTGCAGCTTAAAACCCGCTGGGTCATATCCTGATCGAGCCCGTAAGCGGCAATATTGAGCAGCAGCCATCCCGTGAGCAGTGCAAAAATATTGAACGTACCCTCCGATGAGACGGTAAAATTCCAGTCGATCAGGCGCAGTTTGTCATTGGCTTGCAGCGTGGCAATGATGGTGCCAAGATCACTGTTGAGGCTTGTGTAGAGATAGACGAGTACGGCAATGCCCGCACCGATATAGGTAAGGGCTTGAATCATATCGCTAAAAATGACCGACTTCACACCGCCGACATAGGTGTAGGCGAGCGCACCTGCCATCAGGAGGGCAATGGCATAATTTACATGTAAAAAAGAGATGTCGCCAAAGAGAATCATAGAGACTGCCAAGGCTCCAATGTAGAGCCGTGCTCCGCTGGCAAAGAGACGCCCAATGAGGAACATGATGCCGGCGTAGCGTTTGGCTCGTTCGCCGTAACGTATCTCAAGCAGCTCATAGACGGTAACAGCACGGATGGCATAAAAGCGGGGAATGAGAATATGGGCAACAAAAAGCACTGCTAAAAATGCACAGAGGTAAAAACCCAAAAAGGTGAGGTCACTGCGGTAGGAGTACTCCGGTCCGCCTAAAAAAGTGGCGGCCGATTGTGAGGTAGCCAAAACAGAGACGGCAACGGCGAGCATCGGCATGGTATTGGAGCCGACAAAGTAGTCGCGGGAGCTGCGAATCTTAACCTGTGCTAGCAGGATCGAAGTGATGGCGAGCATCACAAAGTAGGCGGCAAATACCAGCCAGTCAAGTGTACCAAATCCGCTCTGCATTACTCGGCTTTATGTGGAGCAGATTGCAGCTTAAGATCACGTACGCCATGGCGCACTTGAGACATAAAGGTGTCTCCGGGGTCTTTTTTGAGTGTACGGTAGCCGGCATTTTTTTCGAGCCAGAGCGGTGTAGACTCCATGGCGCGATACTCATGGTGCCCGATGAGGTAGGTGATGGTCGGATATTTACGACTCAAATAGCGCACCAACGCGATGTTGGCCTGTACCTGTTCCGGCGTCAGATCCTCTTTTTCATTATGCTCGCCGCCGATATTCTCAATGCCGATGCTGGAGTAGTTGAGTCCAATAACATGGCGTGCCATCCATGTTTCAGGCATTAAGCGGTATATGGTGCCGTCACGATCAACAATAAAATGCGCCGAGACATTGAGGTTGCCGGCATCGGCAATATCGCTGCGGTCGCTCAAAAGCTCTTCGTGCCTCAAGCGTTCAAACGAGTCATTGAGATCCATAATGGCCGTCCAGTGCAACACAATTACTTTGGGTTCAATGGTAATGTCGCTGACGTTGAGATCATAATGCCGGCGAATATACTCCTGGGTCATCGCCACACGTTTGTTGCTAAAATGAATGGGTTTGTCAATGATGTTAAAGGGGGAGACGTTACGTGTCAACATTGTATTGATGCGGTGGTTGGATGCTTGAATGCGTGTTAGCGAAATGGCGCCGGAGCACACTTGGGTATAGATGGTATTGATGATGGTCTCGATGGAGTTGTGTTGCAGCTGATTGCCAAAGAGGAGCATATCCACCCCTGCATTAATGGCGAGGGTGAGGGCCTCTTTGAGCGGGTAGCTTGCAGTAATGGCTTTCATCTGCAGATCGTCGCTGATGATGACGCCGTCATAGTGTAGCTTGTGGCGTAGAAGCTCTGTATTGACGGCGTATGAGAGGGTAGCGGGATATTGGGCATCAAGAGCGGCATTGTAGACATGAGCGGTCATAATCATCTCTGCCTTACCGGCATCAATAAGCATGCGGTAGGGCTCAAGCTCTACAGGGCTCCATGTTTGGGTGACATCGACAAACCCCTCATGAGAATCTCCCAAGGAGGAGCCGTGGCCGGGAAAATGTTTGAGTACGCTGATGATACCTTTGTGCTTCTGTGCTTCGATGAGGAGCGTTGCATAATGCACGACACTCTCAGGATTTTTGGCATAGGCGCGTTCCAGACCGACAATGACCCTGTTTTTTGGGTTGCGAGCCAAATCAACAACGGGTGCAAAATTACAGTTAATGCCGTTTGCATGCAATTCGTTGGCAAGAGTGGCGTATGCGGCAGCGGCATGACCTTTGTCACGCGCAAGCGCAGCAGCACTGGGAATGGCTGTGAAGCCGTATTGCGGTTTCAAGCGGGCGACCCGACCCCCTTCTTGATCAATACCGATCAGCAGTGTATGCGGCGAGATAGCTTGCAGCTGTGCCGTGAGGGTTTGGAGCTGTTGGGGTGAGCGAATATTTTTAGTGCGGTTGCGGTCGTGAAAATCTCTGTCAAAAAGTATTACTCCGCCAAGACGGTAGTCTTTTATATAGTGATACACGTCATCGTTCTCATTAATGCGTTCTCCGTCAAAGCCGACCACCAGCATGGAGGCTATCATACTTTTAAGTTCATGCTCACTCGGCAGTTTGGTTGCTGCTTGAAGCGGCAGCAGGCATATAAAAATGAGCAGCATTATAAAATGTAGCACTCTGGAGCTCCTTGTTTGTCTTGCGTTATTTTACTATAAATAACGGGGCAACAGTGAATAGCTCGGCAGTGATACTGTGTTGTTTTGTAATAAATAACATAACAATAACGCAATATGGGTAGTATCAGTGTAAAAAAGGAGTATATTATGCAACGGATAACTCCCAATATGGCTGTCAACAATGTTTATGAGAGTGTGGCGTTTTACCACGATATTTTAGGATTTGAGCTGCTTATGGCTGTTGCTGAAGAGAAAAGCGGTTTTGATACCGAGATGGATCGGGACAAGCACTATATCTGGGCAATGCTAAAACAAGGCGGTGTGGAGATCATGCTGCAAGAGACGGCAAGCCTCAAGGAGGATGCAGGGGACTTTTTTACGCAAATCGGTGCGTCAATGACCCTGTATATTACCGTTGATGAGATCGACGCATTTTATGAACGCATCCGTCAGCATGTGCAGATACTCAAACCGCTGGAGACAACATGGTACGGTATGCGTGAATTTTATCTGCGTGATTGCAACGGATACGTATTGGCGTTTGCGTTACAAGAGGGTTCGCAAGATTGAAAGATGCATCCAAGCAGACCCCCCCCCTTTTTTTTTCCGGCGGCATTGCGCCGACATGATGAACCATCAGATAATTGGCTATAATTCGCGTATTGATTTACATGTAAGGAATGTTTAATGGGACAGACCATTACCGAAAAGATTTTTTCTGAACACGTTGGACGCAAAGTGTATGCGGGTGAGATTGTACGTTCACCGATTGACATGGTCATCGGCAATGACATTACCACACCCATCTCCATCAAGGCGTTTGAAGATAGCGGTGCGACCTCGCTTGCCAACCCTGAGGGTTTCTCCATTGTGCTTGATCACTTTATTCCCGCAAAAGATATCGCCTCTGCCAATCAGGCACGCATTAGCCGTGATTTTGCCAAAAAACACCGTCTGAAAAACTTTTTTGACGAGAAAGATATGGGCATTGAACACGCCTTGCTCCCGGAAAAAGGGCTGGTGGTTCCGGGCGATGTTATTATCGGTGCCGATTCGCATACCTGTACGCACGGGGCACTAGGCGCCTTCTCCACAGGAATGGGTTCAACCGATTTGGCCTTTGCCATGATCACCGGCGGCAACTGGTTTAAAGTGCCTGAGTCTATTAAAGTGGTGCTTTCGGGAGAACCCGGGGAGTTTACGACAGGGAAAGATATTATTTTAGAGATTATCCGCCGTATCGGTGTAGACGGGGCTCTCTATCAAACTTTGGAGTTTACCGGCAGTACGATTGCCCATTTAAGTATGGATGACCGTTTCAGTATGTGCAATATGGCCATTGAAGCGGGTGCTAAAAGCGGCATTGTGGCGTATGATGAGACCACCAAAGCATTTCTAAGCGACAAAACGTTGGCTCGTGAACCCAAAATCCACTACTCTGATG
>JAJRVF010000192.1 GCA_024277395.1 Campylobacterales bacterium | reverse complement strand
CCCCACGGCATCAACAGTACCGATAAACTTCACTGCCATATAGTCATCGGTAGCGTTGTCACGATTCCATGTCCGGTTGATATCGCTCATATAGAGCATCCGGGCAGTCCCGTCAAAGCCTCTGTCGGCAATACCGATGGAGGGAGTGAGATTGGCAAGGTTGAAGCGGTAGGGTTTGGCTTGAATATCATGATCCTGATAAAAGTGTACCGTACCGCTTTGGGTGTTCGAGCTGTCGGTATTGTTGTGTTCCGATGTGATGAAACAGCCGACTCTTCCGTTAATACGCTGGCTGCGATAGCCATCAAGCGTATCACAATCATGACCTTCAACAAAACCTCTTGCTGTGGTATGATGGGCCATTAAGAGCGGGTCAAAATCGACACTGCTCCACAATCTGTCATCGACGTTAAGGCGGTAGTACCCGACATTGGGAAGCGCGGAGACGATGTCAGGGCTGCTGCCGTGAACGAGACTGACGGGGAGCGTGACTTCAGAGAGGTCGTTACAGAAACTGTTAATGCTTGGATCTTGCGGATCCCAAAAAATAGTGCTATTGATCTCTGATGGTGCTACCGTATAGTTTCGGGTGGCTTGAAAATCAACATGATTGGTCGCTGTAAAATTAAAACGGTAGTTGTAGCCGGCTGCTACATTGATGGGATCGTCTGCTATGCTTGAAACATTGGCTTCGTAACCGTATAGCCGCGAGAGGTTACGCGGCAGGGTGGCGTTGCTCTCTTTGCCGGCATCATTCATGGTAATCATGATTGCTTCGGGCTTAATGGCAAAATTGTCGCGCGAGCAGGTGGCTGCAGCATAATTGTCAAACATACAGTTAAAACAGTCCAGCGAGGTTGGATCACTGCCGCATGCATCGAGGGCACGACACTTGGAATGTTTGGCACTTTCGTAAAGGTTAGTAATAGATTGCAGTGTGAGATGGTCATTACCCACCGTTGTTGCACTCCAGTCGGGAACGAGCATATTATAATCGTCAACAAAGCTCCAGACTCTAAAAGCGGCATTTTTAGCCGCTGAGGCGTAAAAATTCGGTGCAAGTGTCGGAACAGGTGACTTGTTGAGAGCCGGTGTCGTTGCAGAGGGAACAAAAATCTTTTGTGAAATGGCAGCAGCGGGATCATTACAGGTTGAGGTGTTAATATCTCCAAACGCATTGGCGTTAATAATGTCGACGAGTACGGTAGTGTTAAAGTTGAAATCGGGTTTTTTGTTATAGATTTTACTCACCGGATCACGTTCATACATGACCAGATCTACATCAAAAGGCTGTTTGGCTACTTGGGTGAAGAGATTGTTATAGTAGCCACTGCTCCCGTCTCTAGCGGCATTAAGACCGCGGTCAATGATGTTGAAAGCGCCCCATTTCGGGGTATAGCTGTTTGACGGCGGACAGCGCGGTACCTCAAGACCCAGTGTGTATTCGTAAGGGATGGGAATGGTTCCGCCCGGAGGTATGATGAAGTAGTTCAGCTTCATATCGACCGAGATATTGACGTCGCCCGAGTAGGCAAAAGGATCGAGATCGAATTTGGCATACATAAACTCTTCAGAATCCAGTACGCCGCTCTTGTTTTGCGAATAGCCCGACGCGCCGCTTCCCAGTCCGATGCGCACATTCCCGCTTTTGTTGCAGACACGGTGGGTGGCCCCTGTATCGGTATAGTTACAGCCTCCGGAGGTCTCTGCGTAAGGAGTGGTACTGTAGAGCGGGCTGTTGGGATCTGAAATATAGGTGGTATTGGGAATATAGCGCATTTTGGAAGTGTTAAAATCACTTAAGAGCGAGACCCCTTGTACCGGAAAGTCAGATTCGGTACTTCGCAGATAAAATGCAGCTTCAATGGGATCGGGGCCAATATAGCCCTCAATGTTCGGAAAGACTGAGTTGTTATTCTCTTTGGAGAGGTAGCGTCCGTTTTGTTTGTAGCTGTAGTCATAACAGAGCTGTGGAGCGACCAGTTCGGTTTGAAAGGCTATCATGGAGGGCCAGTAGGTATCTCGGGCATTGCCGGAATTGACGGTTTTAAAGTGAAACTCCATTTCACTCTGTTTGGGAATTAGATAGTCACCGATGGCAAAGGTTTGAATATCAATACCGTTGTTGTTGGTGAGTTGCGGAGCGCGCGTACCGCTGCTGCTGATAGAGGAGTTAAAGGTATTATTGCTTCCGTTGGGCAGAATCACCGTGCTGCCGTTATTGTAGTCGATGGTGCTTAAGGTGTCACCTTCAATATTTTTGTCTCCTTCTGCTGCAAATACGGATACTTCCGAGGTAATATTGGTCTTGTTGGGGGGGTAAAATCCTGAGACATCAATCTGCAGGTGGCTGGGACCTCCCCATGAATCGGATTGAATCTGTTTCCAACCGTCAAAGACCGAGAAGCTCCGAAACTTTTCGGTATCGCTCAGACTGTCTTCGTAAATGACAACGAGTGTCCATGCCCCATACAGACCCAAGCCGTCATTTTTACCTTCACTGACCAAAATATCGGCAACGACGTAGTGACCGGCCTTCCAGTCTTTGGTTTTGAAAATATCGGTGACATCGGCAAAAGCGGCGTAACTGACAAGATCATCAGTACCGGCATCATACATATAATCGAGTACGGTGGGAGCTAGTGTCGTGTAATTAAAGTCTGAATAGGCAGCATTCGTACGGCCAAGCTTAATGTTCATATTGGTCGTAAAGTCATCTTCATGGACAATCGCCTGCCAATACAGACCCACCCAGGCAATGTTGGCGGTATTGGGCATAATGAGCTCTGCTGCGGTAGAGTTTTGGGTGTTGGTATCGAGTTGGTATTGGCAGAGAAAATACTCATCATTGGTATCTGAGGCATTGACAATAAACGGACCGTTGGTGTAGCTGTCACACATGGTACCGCTGAGATCGTACCCGTCATTGTCCGAGGGTGTTTGTGTCGGCGGTACGAGTATGGTATTGCCGATGGTGCGCATGTTCCCTTTTAAGAAGAGCTGTGTTCGCAGCGTGAAATCACGGTACTCTTCGTTAATGGCATCCTCCACCGTAATGGAGACGGTTGCCGTATCGGTTAGGTTGCCGTTGAGATCGGTAACTTCATAAACAAAACTGTCATTTCCGGCGTACCCGTTGTTTGGAGCGTAGAGCACTGCCCCGCTTGCAAGGACGGTTAAGGTACCGTGTGAAGTTTGGGTGAGAATACGTACTGTTGCAGGATTGACCTGCGTATCGTTTTGCAAGATATCAATGGACTTGTTGGTATTGTGCGGTACCCGCACTGTGTCATCACGCGCTTTAAAGGGCGCTACGGTAAAGGTGTAATCCAGACTGTAGGTTTGATCTGTGTAGTAACGCCGCTCTAATGCAATCACAATCTGCTGACCGGCAGCGACACTGATCTGCGGAGAGGATTTGTCATTACTGTTACTTTCATCGCTCCAGAGGTTTGCGCCGCACCCGTCTTTGATGAAGAGCGAATTGTAGATACCAGCTACCGATGAATCGACCTGAATCGTACCTCCAACCTGCGGGGTAAAGTGATAGTAGTAGGTGGAATCTCCGGTAATGGTACCGCTGTCGGAGCCGGTGGTGGAGACATTGGTATTATCAAGATTGCCAATGACGCTTCCGGGACAATCTGATGCCGTAAAAGTGAGGTCTAAGTGGAAATCTTTTTGAGTATTGTAGCGACGTTCAATAGCCACCGTAATCTGCTGACCGGCAGCGACGCTGATCTGCGGAGAGGATTTGTTATTGTCGTCACTTTCATCGCTCCAGAGGTTTGCGCCGCACCCGTCTTTGACAAAGAGCGAATTGTAGATACCGGTTACCGATGAATCGACCTGAACGGTACCTCCAACCTGCGGGGTAAAATGGTAGTAGTAGGTGGTATTGCCCGGAATGGAGTCTCCTTCCCAGTCGGTAGCATCAGCGGTAGCATTGTCAAGGTTTACTATGGTGTTTCCGGGGCAGAGCTCTCTTGGGTCACTACCGGCAGTCGCAGTAAAGTCAAGGCCGATCCAAAAATTTTTAGTTGTGATCCAACGCCGCTCTAACGCAATCACAATCTGCTGACCGGCAGCGACACTGATCTGCGGAGAGGATTTGTCATTACTGTTACTTTCATCGCTCCAGAGGTTTGCGCCGCACCCGTCTTTGATGAAGAGTGAATTGTAGGTACCATCGACCCACGAATCGACCTGAACGGTACCTCCAACCTGCGGGGTAAAATGGTAGTAGTAGGTGGTATTGCCCGGAATATTCCAGTACTCTTCATCCTGGACGCTGCTGATGGTGCCGTCGAGCTTGACGACGGCATCACCCGGACAGCTGGTGCTGACAGCGTAGAGTGATACGGCAGTAGCAAAGAGTATAATGATGCTCAGTCGTACAAAAGAGAGTAAAAATTTCATGTGAGTTCCTCTAATAGAGCCAATATCTGTAACATCGGCCATTTACATGTATTTTTAAATGAATCCTCTAATTATAACCCTTTTTTTACTTTAATACGACTAAATATTTTAATATAATGTAACGTTAGATAGCTATAAAAAGCTGTTAGGAGAGTGCTGTTGCTTGATGATAAGCTTGTTCAACGGCGGCAATAAATCCCTGTCGCACCGCCGCTTTTTCCAGTGCCCCGTAACCTGCTGCCGTAGTTCCTCCCGGACTCATGACACTGTCTTTAAGCAGTGCGGGATGGTGTTCTTGGATGAGCGCGCCAAAACCCTCAAAAAGTCCGCGCATCAACGTCATGGCATCATCACGTTTAAGTCCTTGTTTTACGGCACCGTCAGCCAGAGCTTCGGCAACGAGCGCCAAATAGGCCGGACCGCTTCCGGCAAGTGCAGTGGCAATATCGAGCTCTTTTTCGCTGCCTACCCAGAGCGTATTTCCAATCGAGGTAAACAGCGCGCATGCCTCTTCTTTGCAATGTGCATTGCCGGTGAGTGTGGTCATGGATTTTCCGAGCGTTGCTGCAAGGTTGGGCATGGCTCTGACATAGGCATCGGCTTCAATACTGCGCTGAAGTGTTGCCAGCGAGGTGCCTGCTAAAACCGAATAAAGGGTTTGGGCACGCCCTTTGAGAGTATTGCGCATTTCGAGAATATTGGCGGGTTTGACGCAGAGTACAACGGTTTTATTGCTGATGTCAAACCCTTGGAGCGCTGCCTTGGAAATGCTAATGCCCAATGCCGCTTCAAAGGTATCGAGCTTGATGCTGTTGCGACCGACCACCTCAATAGAAAATGCCTTTTTGAGACCCTGTGCCAACGAGAGTGCCATGGCGCCGTTGCCGATAAATGTGAGTGTTTTGTTCATTGTGTCTCCTGTGAAACGGTGGAAGGGATCAGTATGAGTTACTTGATTATATTGAGAGTATTATACAATATTTTATTTTCTTTGGCTAGAATACCACTAATTTTAAAACAATGGTGTTAACAATGCTCAAAACGATCATGACGGCTTTTGCGGTACTTCTGTTGTTTAGTGCCTGCCAAAAAGAGGAGCCCGCGTATAATAAACCGGCGCTTTATTGGTATCAGCAGATGGTCAAAGCCGTTTCAAATACAATGTTGGAAAAAGCAGACGGTTACTACAGTTCACTCCAAAGTGAGCACATTGCTTCGCCACTGCTTAAAGATGCAACGCTTATTATGGCACAGGCTCATATGGACAGTGAAGAGTATCTGTTGAGCGACCATTTCTTAAGTGAGTATTTAAGGCGTTATGCGACAGAGCGTGAGCGTGACTATATTGAGTATTTACGTATGCGTGCCAAATATCTGGCGCTGCCCAATGCCGCGCGGGATCAGGGGCTTATTGCCAACGCTATTCTCAGCGGTGAGCAGTTTAAGCGGCAATATCGACACTCGCAATATTACGCTTTGGTCGATACGATGGTGACGCGGCTCTATATTGCCGATGCTGCGTTGAATGAGAATATCGCCAAACTCTATGAACGGCTGGACAAACCCAAGGCTGCAGAATACTACCGCAATATGAAACCCGAGCCATGGATTGACTGGGCGCATATTGAACCGGCAAACATACCGGTGTATCGCGCTGTTTTTGAAGGAGACGGTGATGCAAGCTGGTACTCTTTTCTTATTCCCGATACGCAAAGTGTCGTTTCGCGACATGCCGATGATTAAATTACATGTAAATTTTAGGATAGACAGATGCAGTTAAACAATTATGGAGACTTTCCGCAAACCTTACCCGTTATTGCCGAAGAAGAGATCTTTTTATACCCGTTTATGATTTCACCGCTTTTTTTAAGTGATGAACGCGCCATTAGTGCCGCGACCACTGCTATTGAGAATGACTCTTTGGTGATTGTCTGCCCGACGAAACCGCAAAGTGACGGCAGTCACCGTTTTGAGAACATTTATGATGCCGGTGTCGTCGGTTCCATTATGCGAAAAGTCGCATTGCCTGACGGTCGTATTAAAATTTTGTTTCAGGGTTTGGCACGCGGTCGGATTATTGAAGCTATTGAAGGGGCGGACTATCTTCAGGGTGTTGTGAGTATTATTGAGCCAAAGTCGAGTGAATCGCTCAAAATGGATGCTATTTTGGAAGTGGTACGCGAGAAGGTGCGCACCCTCTCACAAATCAGCACCTATTTTCCGCCGGATCTGCTGCGGACTATAGAAGAGAATCATGAGCATAACCGTATTGCCGATCTGATATGCAGCTCCATTAAACTGAAAAAAGATCAGGCATATCAGCTTTTTATTGAGGCCGATGTAGAACAGCGATTTTTGATGCTCATTGATTATCTGATCGAAGAGATCGAAGCGAATAAACTGCAAAAAGAGATTCGCTCCAAAGTCCATACAAAAATTGAGCAGGTTAACAAAGAGTACTTCTTAAAAGAGCAGCTCAAGCAGATTCAACGCGAACTCGGCGCTGACACCCAACGCGAAGAAGAGATCGAAGAGTACCGTGAAAAACTCGAAGCCAAAAAAGAGCATATGGGTGAAGAAGCGTATAAAGAGACGCACAAACAGATAGAGCGTTATGCACGAATGCACCCCGATTCTGCAGACGCAGGCATGATTCAGAGTTATTTGGAGTGGGTACTGGAAATCCCCTTTGGAGCACTTGCAAAAAAACCGCTCAGCATTCATGATGTTGAGACTCAGTTAGACAGTGATCACTTCTCACTGACCAAGCCAAAAGAGCGTATTGCCGAATTCTTTTCTGTCAAAGAGCTCTTGGAACTTCGCGGCCTGAAAGATCGTGAGGGCAATGGGGCGATTTTATGTTTTGTCGGCCCTCCGGGAGTGGGCAAAACCTCTTTGGCCAATTCGATTGCCGAAGCACTCAAGCGCCCTTTGGTGCGTATTGCTTTGGGAGGTTTGGAAGATGTGAATGAGTTAAGGGGACACCGCCGCACATACATCGGTGCCATGCCGGGGCGTATTGTTCAGGGTTTGATTGACGCTAAAAAGATGAATCCGGTTGTGGTGCTTGATGAGATCGACAAAGTTGGGCGTTCCCAGCGAGGTGATCCGACTGCCGTGCTGCTAGAAATTTTAGATCCAGAGCAAAACAGTCATTTTCGGGATTACTATTTGAATTTCAGTATTGATTTAAGCAAGGCAATCTTTATTGCGACAGCAAACGATTACGGCACTATTCCTGCACCGTTGCGTGACCGTATGGAGTTTATCCATATTAGCAGCTATACGCCTCAAGAAAAATTTGAGATTGCCAAACGTTACCTGATTCCTCAAGAGCTTCAAAAACATGGGCTTAAAGCTCGTGAACTCAATATTACCAAAGCAGCACTGGTAGAAATTGTTGAGAAATTTACCCGCGAAGCCGGTGTGAGAAACTTACGTCGACGTATTGCCGATATTGTTCGTAAGTCGGCTAAGATGATTTTAGAAGATGCGTCTATTCGTAAAATAACCGTGAATCTCAAAAATCTTAAAACATTTTTGGAAAAAACGGTATTTGAAATTGAGCCGAGTAGCGGTATTGCCCAATTGGGTATTGTCAATGGCTTGGCGTGGACTTCAGTCGGTGGCGATGTCTTGAAGATTGAGACTATTAAAATTCGTGGTAAAGGAACGCTGAAGTTGACCGGCAGTTTGGGTGATGTGATGAAAGAGTCGGTACATATTGCGCTGAGTGTCGTGAAAACGCTTATTGATACATAGAGCTTGCCGGTTGATCACGGTATTATTCCTAAAACATTCAAAGAGAAAGAGGAGGATATTGTCATTGATGCCAGTGAGGTGTATAAGCGTTATGATTTACATGTACATGTTCCCGCAGGAGCAACACCTAAAGATGGCCCGAGTGCCGGTATTGCTATGGCAACGGCAATTGCTTCCATATTAAGCAATCAAAAAGTTCGTGCCGATATTGCCATGACGGGAGAGTTGTCACTTGTTGGCGATGTCTTGCCTATAGGGGGATTAAAAGAGAAGCTTATTGCAGCACATCGTGCGAAAATGACTAAAGTACTGATTCCGCAAAAAAATTATGAACGTGATCTTGATGATATACCTCCGGAAGTAACACAAAACGTAGAGATTATTGCCGTCAAGCGTATTGAAGAGGTGTTGGAGATAATGCTGATTCCGCGTTAAATAGAGGTCCATCGCATAATTTTACTTATGACATCTTTTTCGCGAATGGGTTTCATTAAAAAGTCATTGGCACCGGATTCGAGTGCTTCACCTTTTTTGGTTTCATCGGTGGTGAGGACAATGACGGGGATTGCTTTGAAGCTCTCATCGGCCCGCAAGACCTTGAGCATCTCAATACCGCCCATAATCGGCATGATGATATCGAGCAGGACAATATCGATGTCGGAGCGTTCTTTTAAGACGGAGAGTGCATCGGCGCCGTTGGAAGCCTCAACAATTTCGTCAATAGCATCGGATTTCCGTAACATGGATTTTAGAAGCTTTAGATTGATTATATCGTCATCTACTGCTAAAATTTTCAGGTGCTTAGGTACCATTATGAGGCCTCTTTCTTGCTAATATATTTTTCAAACACAGCACGCAAAGACTCTTTGTTAATAACATTTTGTATGACTTCATGGACATACAGTGCGTCATCCTCATCAAGTGCCGTTGTGGAGTCGGTTAGCATGAGTAGTGTTGTATCACTGTTGTGTTGCTTTAAGGTATTGCTAAGCTCAATCAGGTTGATATCATGCAGCTCCTTATCGAAGAGCGCTACTTGAAACCGCTTTTCTTGAAGCAGTGACATAAACTCAGTAATATTGCGAACACTTTTGTAGCTATAGCCGAGACCATCAAGAATTCTGCAAAAGAGCTTATCTTCCAAAAGGGTTTTTTAGCAATAAGAATATCGGCAGCGTAAGGTTGCTCCGGTATATCAACGTGTTCTTGCACAACTTCGGGGGTGTTTTCCTTTACGATTTGTTCCTCCTGAAAAGTCTCTTTCGGAGGGATTGTTGCGACCGTTTCTTG
>JAJRVF010000191.1 GCA_024277395.1 Campylobacterales bacterium | reverse complement strand
GCTCTGTACGACATTTTGGAACAAAAATTGCTTAACACATCTATAACAGAACAGGAAAAAGATGTTATTCAAATCAAAGAAGCATTACTCAATCGTGGACTGATTCAAGAGCTTGAAAGCAAGTATCCTGTAGAAATGTTTGTGAAAGGACTGTAGGTTTGAGCAGAACGGTTTTAGCTATTGACATTGGCTCCACCAAGATATGCGCCATCATTGCCGATATTGGTGATGATAATACTATCAAAGTAACCGGTGCCGGTATTGCCAAGGCACAAGGTCTAAAAAAAGGAAGTATTACCAATATAGAATTGGCTTCCAAGTCTATTAAAAACGCACTCAATGATGCCCGACGGGTCTCCGGAGCGACTATAGAGAGTGCCATTGTCTCTATCTCGGGTGCTTATGCCAAAAGTTTGAACTCCAGCGGTATCGTTAATATTATCAATAAAGAGATCGGTATCAAAGAGATTGAGCGTGTCATGCACACTTCCTTGTACAATGCCAATATTCCCAATGACTATGAAGTATTGCACACCCTTCCCTACAACTTTAAAGTCGATGATCAGGACTTTATTGAAGATCCGCTGGGAATGAATGCTTCACGTCTTGAAGTAGAGACCCATATTGTCACCACACAAAAGTCCAACTTACACAATCTGAGAAAAGCCGTCAAGGCTGCCGGTGTAGAGGTAGAAAACATTGTTTTAAGCGGTTATGCCTCTGCCATAGCCACACTTAATGAAGATGAAAAAGAGTTGGGCGTTGCGGTGATTGATATGGGCGGCAGTACCAGCAATTTGGTCATTCATTCCGGAAATTCCATTCGTTATAACGACTTTTTAGGAGTGGGCTCCAACCATATTACCAATGATCTTTCCATGGCACTGCATACCCCTTTGAACGTTGCCGACAGTGTTAAAATGACCTACGGTTCACTTCATACGCCGACTAATGATCTTATTGAACTTCCCATTATCGGAGATGAGAACTCCACCCACGAAGTCTCGTTGGAAGTTGTACACAATGTTATTTATGCCCGTGTCGAAGAGACGTTAATGATTATTGCCCAGTCACTCGAAAAGAGCGGACTCAAAGAGCATATCGGTGCCGGAGTGGTGCTCACCGGAGGCTTTACCAAAATGGAGGGCATGCGTGAACTTGCCGTTGCCATTTTTGACAATATGCCGGTACGTTTAGCCAAACCCATAGAGATGGACGGACTGTTCGAAACCTTGCGTGATCCTGCCTACTCGGGAGCCGTCGGACTCGTTCGTTATGCAGCAGGAAAATATTCCCCTTACGAAATTGATGTCAACAAAAAGATGCGCCACTCCAATGAGAGTCCCGTTGAAAGCGAACCGGTCTCGCTCGAAGATATTAATAACAATCCTATCGCAATAGAGACTCCTAAAGAAGAGGAGATTTTTGATATTAAAAATGAGCTGACATCACTTCCTGAGAAAAAAAGCAAAAAGGGTGATGAGATCGGAATATTTACTAAATTTTGGAATTGGGTAACCCAATTATTTTAAGCAATTTAAGGAGAGAAAAGCATGGAACCATTTAAGATTGAAGAGTCGGTGCCGTTAACCGGCGCCCGTATTATAGCAGTTGGAGTCGGTGGTGGCGGCGGTAATATGATTGGGCATATGCTCAATGAAAATGTTACCGGAATTGAGATGGTATTGGCAAACACCGATGCACAGGTGCTTGATGTTGCTGCCGGTGCCAGTAAAATTCAGCTGGGTGCCAAACTAACCAAAGGTCTAGGTGCAGGAATGAAACCTGAAGTGGGTCGTGACTCGGCACTGGAAAACTATGAAGATATCCGCGCGCAACTCGAAGGCGCCGATATTGTCTTTATTGCCGCGGGTCTTGGCGGCGGTACGGGAACCGGTGCTGCTCCGGTTATTGCACAAATTGCCAAAGAGGTCGGTGCATTGACCATCTCTGTTGTCACCAAGCCTTTTGGTTTTGAAGGCCGCAAACGTCTTAAGCTTGCCGAAGAAGGACTCCAGGATCTTAAAGAAGCCAGTGACTCTATTGTTGTCATTCCCAATGACAAACTGCTCTCTATTATTGACAGAAAGCTCGGGATGCGTGAGAGCTTTAAAATTGTCGACAGCGTCTTGGCGCAAGCTGTCAGCGGTACGTCCGGAGTCATCTTGGCCAGCGGCGATAATGACATTAACCTTGACTTTGCCGACTTAAAAACGGTCATGAGCCATCAAGGTATGGCTCTCATGGGCGTAGGTGAATTCCAAGGCGAAAATGCCGCTTACGAAGCTATTAAAAGCGCTATTGAATCACCGCTTTTGGACAATATGTCCATTAACGGTGCCATGGGCGTACTGGTACACTTTAATATGCATCCGAACTTCTCCATGATTGAGTTAAGCGAAGCCATGGAGGTCGTTCACGAAAGTGCCGATGAAGAGGCCGAAGTTATCTTTGGCACAACCTCTGATGAAACCCTACCTGAAGATTTTGTAAAAATCACACTGGTTGCCACGGGTTTTGAAAGTGAGAAAGTCAACACAACCTTTACCAAAAAAGAGCCTGAAGCAGAGAAGCCTCAGGTGGTTCGACGCCCTAAGCTGGTTGTCGGCGGTGATGTGAGTGAGGACTTTCTCGAAATCCCAACCTATATGCGTCAACAAAGAGACTAAGCTCTTCGTTATATGTCCGCCTTTGAAACGCTGGTTAAAGCCAAAACTCTCCTTGGCTTGAACGAGCGTGCCACCCTCAAAGAGGTAAAACTCAAATACAAAAAGCTCATTCGCCAGTGGCATCCCGACAAACATCCTGATGATCCTCTAAACGCTACAAAAATGAGTGCTCAAATCAACGAGGCTTACACCACTGTGCTGCGATACATTCAAGAGTATGAGTTCCCTTTTGACGAAGAGCATCTGAAGCAAAAAACGTTCTCTCACGAAGAGTGGTGGGAGCAGCGCTT
>JAJRVF010000025.1 GCA_024277395.1 Campylobacterales bacterium | reverse complement strand
TGAGGAAATCAATTTCATTAAAGAAGCCTGCGCCGACTTTGATGCAGAAAAATATTTAGCGGGCACGCAAACCCCTGTTTTTTTTGGTTCGGCCATCAATAATTTTGGCATTCAAGAACTGCTGGATCATTTTATTGAACAAGCCCCGCCGCCATTGGCACGCGAAGCCATACAACGCGTGGTGTCACCCGACGACAAAGAATTCAGCGGTTTTATCTTTAAAATCCAAGCCAATATGGATCCGGCACATCGGGATCGCATCGCCTTTTTACGCATCTGCTCCGGAAAATTTGAAAAAGGCATGCGCCTGCATCACGTTCGCAATAAAAAGTCCACTAACATCGCCAACGTTATGACTTTTATGGCCGGTGAACGCAAACAAACTGAAACCGCATGGGCTGGGGACATTATCGGCCTACACAATCACGGCACCATCCAAATTGGCGATACCTTTACCGAAAAAGAAGCCCTGCAGTTTAAAGGCATTCCTAATTTCGCCCCCGAATTATTTCGCCGTGCCATCCTAAAAGACCCGCTCAAAAGCAAGGCATTACGAAAAGGCCTGCAACAACTGTGTGAAGAAGGCGCCACTCAATTATTTATGCCACTGAACAACAATGACCTGATACTCGGCGCTATTGGACAACTGCAATTTGACGTCGTGGCCTATCGATTGCAAGACGAATACCGCGTCGAGTGTATTTTTGAAAACATTGCCGTCCAAACCGCCCATTGGGTTTTTTGCGACGACAATAAATTACTCACTAAGCTTAAAAACAAACACAGTGATAACCTTGCGCTGGATCATGCCGGACGTCTGGCCTACATCGCTCCCAGCCGCGTGAATCTACAACTGACCCAAGAGCGCTTCCCCGACATTCGGTTTGCCAACAGCTGCGACCATTAAGGCAGCACAACCAATACATCGTCTGACAAATCAGCACCCTTAGAAAACTGCTGAATACTGTGCAGCGTCGTATCGGCTATTTTCTTTAATGCATCTTCAGTAAAAAAACCCTGATGCGAGGTAATTAATACATTGGGGAAAGTGAGTAATCGCTCAAAGACATCGTCTTGAATAATTTCACAGGACAAATCCTCAAAAAACAATTCACTTTCTTGCTCATAAACATCCAGACCCAAATAACCAATCTTTTTGGATTTAAGCCCTTTAATAACCGCACTTGCATCCAGTAGGGCTCCGCGACTCGTATTAATGAGCATGACACCGTTTTGCATTTTATCGAGCGCAGTTTGATCAATCAAATGCTGGGTTACAGGACTTAAAGGGCAATGCAATGAAATTACATTGGACTCTCTAAAAAGTTGCTCAATGCCCACATAGCTTACACCGTAATCAACACATTCTTGATTCGGCATTAAATCATAGGCCAACACCTTCATGCCCATTGCACACAGAATACGCGCAACGATGGCACCTATTTTTCCGGTACCGACGATGCCCAGTGTTTTACCAGAAAAATCAAAACCAAGTAAACCGTCCAACGAAAAGTTTCCATCACGTACCCGATTATAAGCACGGTATATTTTTCGATTGAGGGCAAGCATAAGGCAAACGGTATGCTCAGCAACGGCATTCGGTGAATACGCCGGCACCCGAACCACTTTAATGCCTAATTCATTTGCAGCATTGATATCGACATTATTGAAGCCAGCACAGCGCAGTGCGATTAGTTTAATCTTTGACTCAGACAATAGAGACAGCACTTCCCTATCAAGGACATCATTGACAAAAGCACAGACGGCCGATTCACCGTCAATGAGACTGACCGTGTCTTTAGTTAGTCTGGCCTCGACGAACCGAATATCATGGGCATAGTGTTCATTTGAAGTATTGAAATACGTTTCATCGTAACGCTTACTGCTGAAAAATACGGTTTTCATTTGATATGCATTCATGTTCCCTACTTTTGCGACATAACGCTAGGAAAAACATCCGAGTTGATTGCTTTTGTTATGTTTTTATCAACTCCCACTCTTCGGTAAGTTTATTTACATATTCGTTCTGTCGATTCAAAATTATATCTTCTGTCCATTCTTCTTTGGAAAAAACTTGTGTTGTTATGGCAAATGTTGAAACTCCCTTGACCACAAAATAAGAGTTTTTCTTTTTTTCTAACTCATAGTTTTTTGCCGAGCTATTCTTTGCTCTTGAGAGTAACGCTAAATTACCAAGCCTATGGACAAGACTTTTCCTTTTTTCTTCATCTGGTATCCACGCCATCCATTGGCTAGAAGGCTCAGGATTTTGGGGGAGAACATGCTCTACTGTTATTACTTTATGATCGTATTTAGCCAAACCATCGGACAATATAGAGTCCAGCCGTAGCAAAATCATTAATCGTGTACGGGTACTTTCGTATACATTCCCGTTTATGGCGGAAAGTGTATTATCAATCTCATCATCTGATAAATAGATCGGAGACCCAGTTGCAAGAATATCTTTTTCTGAACCAATCCAGTCAAGCACAGATGAATATCTTTTAATTCTATAGTTTATATTACCTCGGAATATCATCATGCATGATGCCAACCTCTCAAGACTTTTTAAGAACGACAAGATATCTGACGGGCTATTTCTGTTTTTTGATAAGTACTCAATAGCAGCCGGTATCCAGTCTGAGTTATCTACGCGGTTCAACCAACCTAGAATTATATTTATGCTTTCCGCTTTTTCTTCACTAGAATAATTCTCATTGATGATATTTGTATATGCCTCTGAGTAAGGTAATAATGCGTCATTTATAAATTTTGTTGGATTGCCTCTTGGCTTAACATGTTCATTGAATTCTTTAACTAGAGTACCTTGAGGTTTTGACTTACGATACACCATGCGTATATGTGAAAAAAGATCGCTAAAGTTATCTCTACCTATGCTTTCCTCCATATCTTCCCACTTATCTGTGTAATGTTCTTTTTCGCTATCTGGTATAGCGCCAATTATATTAGACTTGAGTATATCCGTAGCCGTAAGGTCTAAGCCACGATCATTCATTACGGAAAATATTCTGTATGCAGAATCAATATCTGGCGTTGAGACAACAACGAGATAACAACCAATCAATATGAATTGAGTTAATCTAAAAAGCTCTTCTTGTGATTCATTTTTTAATAGATTATACATACACTGAGCATTCTGCTTTATATTAAAAGGACTGTCTTTTAGCTCCTCTTTAGAATCGAAAAGTTTATCGATTCCATCTTCATGCTGGATGTATTTCCGAAAAAAGTCTTGGTCTCTTGGTCTAAGCAATATTCTAAACGTATCCTTCGTTTTAAGTAACTTACTGCCTTTTTGCCCAAGGTATTTTGTGATCTCATCTTTTACATCTTTATCATTGACTAGATGCCTCAAAACAGAAAAGAAAATAGTCAATGTTGTAAGGCGTTGTTGACCATCAATGACTTCTGAATCCGACTTATCTCCTTTGATGAGGACAATGCTACCAAGAAAATATGGATTAAGCGTTTCAATATCTCCGGTCTTTCCCTTAATGTAGTCTTGCAAATCCATAGCTAACTCAGAGGCTTGCTCAGTCGTCCATGAATAAGGACGCTGATAACTTGGAATTTGAAACAAATAATCGTCACAGAATATCTTGCTTACAGGACATTCATGAGCAGATAATGATTTCTTCTTGGTATTTTCCGTCATTTGATAATTGCTCCAATTTCTCTTTTAAACATAACGTGTTCTTAACAGGAATGCTTTTTCCCTGTAATTCTATTAGATACATGGAGCATAATTCCCTGTAAT
>JAJRVF010000190.1 GCA_024277395.1 Campylobacterales bacterium | reverse complement strand
GGGGTATAGATATCGAGCGGTACATCATGCAAAGCGGCAACACGGTTGAGACCCTGATGATACGAGGCAATACCCTCTTTCCATGCGGCAGCGGTTTGCACAGCCATCTCCTCAATACTCATCCCTTTGTTGGCTGCGTCTATAGCGTCAATCCATGGTTGAAAGTCACTGGCTTCCATGGCCGGAAAAGTCAGTGCCAAATTGCCCATATCGCCTTTGGGATCAATAATAATAGCCGGAATGTTATCCAATGCCGCTTCTTCAATCAGTCCGATTCCCAATCCGGTTTTACCGCTGCCTGTCATCCCGATAATAGCGGCATGAGTAGTGAGGTATTTGCTTTTATACAGCGTGATTGTTTCATCATTGGTATCTTTTCCCAGATAAAACAGCCCCAGTTTTTCAAAGAGTTCCCGCATGGTTAGTTGTCCTATTCTTAAATTCTGCTATTATATCACTTTATATCAAGTGTTAGGAAGTTGTGAATGTCAGTTTTTCAAATTTTAATGTTAGCCGTGACGGCATTTTTTGCCTATAAAGTGTACGAGCATATTAATACGCTCGAGGATCCTCCCGAACCTAAACCTTCCCGAGACTCCCTTTCGTCGTTTGATCCGGAAATCTTGATGGAAAAGGCGGATGAGGCTGTAACGCAGAATGATTTTAAGCGGGCTGCCGCACTGCTGCAAGAGGCTCAGGTCAAAGCACCCCAAAATACAGAGATCCTAAATAAATTAGGTTTTGTACTGGCACACAATGCAGATTTACAAGCAGCCATTGAGACCTATCTCAAATCATTGGCTATTGATGAGAGTGATGACGTAGCGCATAACGCTATTGCCTCGCTCTACCGTCGTACCTCAGAATTTGAGAAAGCGAGACAGCACTACGAGAGGGCCTTGGAAATTGATGATGCATACGAGATTACTTACTATAATTTTGCCAATTTGCTGGTGCAGATGGGCGAGAAAGAGCAAGCGGTTGAGATGTATGAGAAGGCATTAGAACTTAAGAGTGATTTTAGTGAAGCTGCCGAAGAGTTAGCAAAACTGCGCGAATGAAAATAGCAGAAATCTATCAGTTTTTAGACGAACTCTCTCCCTTTGAACTTCAAGAGAAGTGGGATAACTCAGGGCTGCTTCTTGGCGATTTCAATCAAGAGATAGACACGGTGGTTTTGAGTATTGATATAGATGAAGCATTGGTAGAGCGTTTAGAAGACAATACGCTGGTTATAACCCATCATCCCATTATTTTCGGGGGGCTCAAACAGTTACGTTTTAACGAATATCCTGCAAAACTGCTACAACGGATGATTCAAAAAATATTGCAAATATCGCGATGCATACCAATTTTGACCATACGCATCTTAACAGCTATGTGGCAGAAGAGATTTTGGGTTACCCCATAGTCGAGCGTGACGGCTTTGTTGCCTACATGGAAGTTAATGATACTTTTGAGGCTCTGGTACGTAAGGTACAAAAGGCGTTTGACCTTCCTTGTTTAAGGGTTGTTCGATGTCACGATATGATTACACGGGCGGCTTTGACGACCGGTTCGGGTGCATCACTCATCAAAGAAGTAGCTGCTGAGTGTTTTTTAACCGGAGATATCAAGTATCATGATGCTATGGAGGCCAAAACGATTGGAATGAGCATGATTGATATCGGGCATTATGAAAGCGAGTGCTATTTTGGTGAAATTTTAGAGAAATATTTGATTAATTTAGGATTAAGCGTTATAATTTCGCCATCGAAAAACCCCTTCACCTATATGTAACATGCATTGGATATAGAAATTCCAAAAAGGAAACAGATGAATAAACACCTTGAACAACTAATTGAGCTCTCCATCGTCGATAAAGAGATTGATGCTTTTGAACCGCAAATAGAAGAGGCAGACTATAAATATGAGACGGCTTTGGCTACAAGCGATACGGTCGCACAGGAGATAGAGACACTTGAAGAGGAGATTAAAGAAGAGAAGCTAAAAAAGCAGAAGAATGAGCTGCATTTGGCAGAACTTTCGGCGAAACTTGAAGACAATAGCAAAAAAAGTGCCGAAATCAAGACTGAACGTGAGATGAAATCGCTGCAGCTTGAAGAGGAGATTGCTAAAGAGCAGATTACTTTTGCCAATGAAGAGATTGAGCGTTTAGAGCGAATTATTGCCAGTAAAGAAGAGAGTATTGCCATTCTCAAAGAGAAACTTGAATCATTGTCTTCGGGGTTAAATGATATTAAAGCAGAATTGGATAAAAAACTGGCTGCCATTGATGTGGAGCGCACGAAAGTGTTTGCCAAAAAAGAGAAACTCATCTCTAATATGAACCAAAAAGGGCTCTCTTTTTACCAGAAAATCCGTCGCTGGGCAAAAAACACAACGGCAGTAACAGTGAAAAAACAGGCATGTATGGGTTGTTTTATGAAGATCAATGATAAAATCTATGCCGAGGTAATCAAAGGTGAAGAGATTGCTACGTGTCCTCATTGCGGACGTATCCTTTATTTAGATAAAGAAGAGGCAGTGCAAGAGGCTTAATGACGCCTTTTAGCCTTTTATATTTTTGCGCAGCACTGCTGTTGTATATTGCAGCAGTGCCCTTGTTGATACTGCTCTCTTTCAAAGAAAAATACAAAGACTCCATTCCTGCCCGATTCTTCTTGCGAAACAATGCTCCGTTGAGAACAGAGGGCATTTGGTTTCATGTCTGTTCCTTGGGTGAAAGTCGCGCTTTAAAACCGCTGTTGGAGCGCCTGAACGATACTGATATTGCGATTACGGTCATCACACAAACAGGCTTTGAGGCATCACAGTCGTACGAGGCTCAGGTACGCTATTTACCGTTTGAGATCTTTTTACCGTTTTGGATCGGTAAACCCAAGACATTGGTTGTTTTAGAAGCGGAGTTTTGGTATATGCTCTTTGCGGTGGTAGCGGCACGAGGGGCAAAGATAGTATTGCTCAATGCACGTATTTCAGAGCGCAGCTATCCGAAATATCTAAAATTAGGGTGGTTTTACCGTAAGATATTTGCTTATGTCGATACCGTTTTGGTGCAAAGCGAGATCGATAAAGAGCGGTTTGCTTCTTTGGGTGCACGCAATATTGAGGTGGTAGGCAATATTAAGCTGGCACAAAAGATTGTAGTTACGAAGTATTATGAAAGATCTGATGTAGAAACCATTGTAGCTGCAAGTACGCATGAGGGTGAAGACGGCATGATCCTTGCCGAATTCGCAGCATACCGCAAAGAGCGCAACAGCAGGTTGTTGGTGGTACCGCGCCACCCGGAGCGCTTTGAGAAGGTGTGGGAGTTAATGCAACGGGTTTGTGCAACGCATCAATTGACATGTAAACGCTTTAGTCAGCATCATGATTTTGATGCCGATATGGTACTTATTGATGCTATGGGTGAGCTTAACAACATTTATGCGATTAGTGATATTGCGATTTTAGGAGGCGCCTTTGCCCCTATTGGTGGGCATAATCCACTAGAGCCGGCAACGTTTGGTTGTAAGATAATTACCGGAAAGCACCATTTTCATCAGCTGGAATTGTTGAAATATGTTGAGAATGTCCTCGTTTGTGAGCTGCATGAACTTAAAGAGACGTTATTGGCTTCAGAGCAGATGAAGGCGGCATACATTACCGAAACAATCGATATTGACAGAGTAATAGATAGTATAGGATAAATCATGGCAAACAAGAAGAAAGAGTACGCCTACAAACGTGCCGAAGACAGAAAAAAAGAGGCAAAGGTTAAAGCAAAAAGCAAGGCCTTTGCTGCAAGTGATGCTAAACGCGATCGCGTTAAAAAAGCGCGACAAAATACACGACAGTGTGCATCGGGTACACCCAGTGAATACCAAAATGACAGCGATGAGACCGGTACAGCACCAGTTAACATGGAAAAAGCCTACAAGCTGTTGGCAGTACAAGAAAGCATCTCAAACTCACAGGCAAAAGCTCTTATTGATAGAGGGTTGGTCTATGTCGGTAACAAAAAAGTGATGATTGCGCGTGGAGCGCTGAATAAAAAAACACACTTTAGCGTGCAGCGCATCGAAGCGATTGTGCCGATTTTTGAAAACAGTGATCTGATTGTGGTAGATAAACCGGCATTTATCAATTCGGATGAGATTGAACGCCAATTTGAAGGATCGAGCCTGCTGCACCGTTTGGATCGTGAAACCAGCGGTGTGCTCATGTTGGTAAAGAATGAACCGTTTCGAGAACGTGCTATTGAGGCTTTTAAGCATAATGAGGTCTACAAAGAGTATGTCGCCTGGGTAGAAGGTGTTTTTACCGAAGAGACAGTGATCCATAAGCCCATAATAACGGAAAAACGACACAATCGAGCCTACTCCAAAATTGCGCGTCAGGGTGGAAAGAGTGCCACAACAGAGGTCTATCCTTTGGAGGTGTCAGGTAAAAAAAGCAAGGTAAAATGCATTATTCATGAAGGACGAACCCATCAGATACGAACCCATTTGCGCTCCATAGACTTTCCTATTGTCGGTGATGAGCTCTATGGCGGAGGGCGTTATCGCCGCATGATGCTTCATGCAAGAAAGGTAACGCTGCTGGGTCTTACATTTGAGACGAAAGAACCTAAGATTTTTTCACATTTTTCGCAGTAGCAGGCATCAAAACATCTTAACGCAACAGTAATACAATCGTAGTACAATGATACCACGACTGATAACTTAATATAATATAGGAGAAGATGTTTTGATAGATTTTATCGTGCCGATACTTATAGCGGCGATTGCTACAAACGGTGGTTCCTCCGCAGTGCAGGAGCAGCAAGCCATTACAAAAATTGTTGCCTATGCAGATAATGGAGCCAACCCCAAACCGACACTGCAAGACTATACCGTTGCCGGTGTTGATGGCGTCAATAAAACCAATGTAGATGCCTATAATCGTCTGGTAGACTCCTTAGAAGCCGGCGATGTTGATAGTGCGCAAGAGCGCGCTGCACTACATACGTATTTTATTACCATGGATTCGATTGACGATATTGAAAAAACGGAATATTTCGCCCCATTTACAATACG
>JAJRVF010000189.1 GCA_024277395.1 Campylobacterales bacterium | reverse complement strand
TGGTGACCCCACGGAGACTCGAACTCCGGTAACATGGATGAAAACCATGGATCCTAACCGCTAGACGATGGGGCCAAAAAGTATGTAAAAATGGTGTCCCGTGTAGGATTCGAACCTACGGCCACATCATTAAAAGTGACGTGCTCTACCAACTGAGCTAACGAGACACAAACAAACTTGCGTTTGTGGACGGGAATTATAATCAAAGAGTCGGCCAATGTCAATACTTTTTTGAGCCTTTTTGGCAATTTAGGACACTATGGGAAAAATAAGGTAGAATGGGCGGTAATGAATTGGTTTGCTTTTGAGTATCCGTGGATTACCGTACTGTTTATACCGCTTGTTTATTGCCTTTACCGATGCAAGGAGAAACCTGTCGGTAGCTATTTTGTCCATTTGCAGTGGTTTTCTCCTAAAGTAGGACGGTGGCGGTGGATTGTGACAGTGCTCACGCTTATGGCATTGGTTCTGGCACTAAGCTCTCCCGTGCGCATTGACAAAAATTCCAAGAACAACAGAGCAGGACGTGATATTGTACTGGTTCTTGATGGCAGCGGGAGTATGGGAACATTAGGATTTAGTAAAAAGCATCGAGAAAGCCGTTTTGAAACGCTGCAACGGCTTGCTCACGACTTTGTACTCGGGCGTATTGACGATAATATTGGTGTGGTCTATTACGGTGATTTTGCTTTTATTGCTTCTCCTGTAACCTATGAAAACCGGATTGTTGCTGAAATGATTGACTATCTAAGCGATGCTATGGCGGGACAAAATACTGCCATTGGCGAGGGTATTGCCATGAGTGTACGTGCTTTGGAGCATTCCAAAGCACGCTCCAAAGTTGTGATTCTCTTTACTGACGGAGAGCACAACAGTGGTCGTATAGCTCCCAAAGAGGCGGTAGCGCATGCGCGGCAGCAGCAGATCAAGATCTATACTGTCGGTATCGGGGATGATGCACTTGATGAGGGACTGTTGAAGCAGATTGCTCATGAGAGTGGCGGAACGTATTTTTTTGCTTCTGATGCAGCAGCACTTCAGGCCATCTATGAGAAGATTGATGCTTTGGAGCGCTCACCCATCAAAAGCAGTGAGTATCTTCGCAAAGAGTACCTCTATACCTACCTGTTAGCGGTGGCACTGGCATTGATGTCGATACTGCTCTATACTCGAAAAAAGAGTTTGTAATGTTACTTTTTCCTCAATGGCTCTGGCTTTTGGCGCCGCTTATTTACATGTATATAAAACGTCGTAAACCTTCACAATATGATACTTACATGTATCTTGCCATGAGCATGATCATTCTTGCGCTCTCACGACCGGTCTATGCTCCTCAACGCATTGAGATGCCTACTGAGGGTTCTGATGTCATCATTGCGTTGGACCTCTCCTACTCCATGCAGGCGCAAGACATACAACCCAATCGGCTCACCGTGGCACAACGGCTTTTTGAAGAGCTGGTGAACCATAATCTGAATCATCGTTTCGGTGTGCTGGCTTTTACTACCAATGCCATTATTCTCTCTCCCCTGACACGTGATAGCGAACTGCTTTTAAATCTGGTCCATAGGATTGACAGGCGTATGATTGTCAGCAAAGGAACGTCACTGCTGCCCGCTCTTAAGCTGGCTCGTAAGATGTCGCATGCCCCACGTCCTAAAGTACTGCTTTTTACCGATGGCGGCGATGCCGCATCGTATACCAAGGCTGCGGCGTACGCCAGGGAAAATCGTTTGCAGGTAAGTATTGTGATGCTGGCTACACCTTTGGGTGCGACACTACCGCAAGATGACGGCAGACTTCTCAAAGATGCCTCACAGCACATCGTTGTCAGTTCTGAAAATCGTGCTGTAGAGGCTATCAGCCGCGCCACAGGCGGAGCATATCTTGTACGTCCCAATGTTGATGCACTTATAACACTGCTGCAGTCGCAACATCAAGAAGATTACAAGGGTACAACAACGTTGATACGTTACGGTGAGCTCTTCTATTTCTGTATTGCCTTGGCACTGCTGTTTTTTATGTTGGCACATACTGTTTTAGGTAGCAGGCTCCATGCCAAGATCATCACGATTTTACTGCTGTTGGGCATCAATACACATGCCGGAGTGCTGGAGGTATACCATCTCTACAGAGCCAAGCAGGCATATGCCCGCGAACAGTACCTGCAAGCAGCAGAGCATTTTTTACATGTAAATAGCAATATGGCGCGCTATAATGCCGCCATTTCACGGTATCGATCGGGAGACTATGAAGAGGCTTTGGCGCTTTTTGAGTCGATTCAGTCGGAATCGGTTGATTTTAAAGCAAAACTGTACTATAACATAGCAGTGTGCTACATTCGGCTGAAAGCATTTGCACAGGCACGCGAAAATCTGGTGAAGTCATTAACATTAAAATTCGATATACAGGCGTACGAGAACTGGCGCCACATCTACAGTGCATCCGACAGGGAGGCTCTGCCGCAACAGCAGCAGCAAAAAAAAGCTCACGACATTTCTAAAAATACCGCATTATTGCAGCAGAAGCCCAAAGAGCAAGGGGGCTCAAACATGAAGGTTACAACATCGGCTTCCAGCGGCGGGGCAGAGCGCAAGATACAGACAGAGTCTGAATCAGTGCTCTCATTTGCAACAAATCGAGCAAAACTGAGTTCAAAGCAGTATGAATTAATCAATGAAAGGAGTGTGCATGAGACGACTCCTTGGTAGTCTGATGTTCATGTGGATGATTGTATCAGCACTCCATGCGGGTTATAGCTGGAGTATTCGTGCCAATAAGAGTGAGGTGGTAGTGCATGAGGCCGTAGAAATAGTACTGCAGTGCCGTTTTTCCGATGCGGCGTACGGTTATTTT
>JAJRVF010000188.1 GCA_024277395.1 Campylobacterales bacterium | reverse complement strand
TTACAACTTCATCTGAAACACCCGAAGAAGTAGGTATGAGTTCCGTATTGCTTGATGAAATTGATGAGTTATATTTAAATAGTTTTTGTTTTGGGTTCAGATTAAAAAGATTAAATATTTTAAATCCACAATTTGCAAGGTTTTATTTTAGAAGCTTTTATATGAGGGATAAAATTAGTAGATTGGCTCAAGGTAGCACAAGGTTTAATCTTTCAAAGCTTCAAGTTGTGAAAATAAAAATCAAACTCCCACCTCTTCAAGAACAACAAAAAATAGCCCAAATTCTTACCATAGCAGACAAAGAGATAGAGCTACTCAAAAATGAGCTTGAAGTGCTTAAAGAGCAGAAAAAAGGACTAATGCAAAAACTTTTGACAGGGGAAGTGAGGGTGGTGGAATGAAAATATCAACAATAGCCAAAAATATAGATACCGCATTTAATAAATTTCAAAATTCATCCATAGGCAAATTCCTTATAGAAAAAGTATTTTTTAGAAAAAAGAGTTTCTATTCAATTTTGTCATCTTTTGGATTGATTCTTGTAGTGCAATTGTCTGTCTACAATAATGTAATTAAATGGGCAGATAAAGTTGATACACAAATGGAAAATGCAGAAGGATGGTCCTACCTTGGCTGGCTATTTCTCTCCTTTATTGTTCCAGAGGGTAATTTAATACTAATTATTATGTTAATTGTGTTAATTATTGGTGCATGGATTATTCGTTATAGAGAATTAAATCAAGAAAAATCAATTAAAGAAACTCTAATAAAACCATTAGAAGAAAAAACAAGAAATATTCTTTTTCAAATAAAAATGTTCATTCCCTTCAGTGGTGAAAAAATAGAACTTGATAGAACTGATGAGATACAAAGTCTTAAAGAAAGTTTGATTGATAAACAAGTGATAATTCTTAGTGGTGAAGGTGGTATTGGGAAAACAGCGATTATAAAACAGCTTTTTGAAGAAAAACATGAGAAAGATGTTTTTTATGTTATTAAAGCAATAGAATTTCAAGATAAAAATGTTTTGTATGGACATAATATCCAAGAGTTTATAACTATCCATGAAAACGTTGATAAGAAAATATTTGTAGTAGATTCAGCTGAAAAGCTAATGGATATAGAAGATACAGAATTTTTTAAAGAGTTTTTATCTGCATTAATACAGAATAATTGGAAAGTCATATTTACCACAAGATACAACTATTTGGATGATTTAAATTATGAATTTATGGAAAACTATCAAATCAAGCCTTATCTCATAAGAATAAAAAAGATTTCTATAGAAAAATTAGAAGAGCTAAGTAAAAAGTTTATTTTTAATTTACCTAAAGATAAAAAACTCAAAAATCTTATTTTAAATCCTTTTTATCTCAATGAATTTTTACAAACATACAATAAAAATAATGAAGAAAACTATCTAAGCTTTAAAAATAAACTTTGGGATAAAGTAATCAAAAAATCTCATATAGATAGAGAAGAGTGTTTTTTGCAACTTGCTTATGAACGAGCAAATAAAGGAGTATTTTTTATCCAGAGTAATTGCGAAAAAAATACACTTAAACAATTATCTAATGATGGAATTATTAGCAAGGAAGTTGCAGGTTATTTTATAACTCACGATATATATGAAGAATGGGCGTTAGAAAGAATAATTGAAAAAACATATATAAATAGAGAAAATGAAAAGTCATTTTTCGAAAATATTGGAAGTTCGCTATCTATTAGGAGATCTTTTAGAAATTGGATTTCTGAAAAGTTACTATTAGAAGATGATGATATAAAATCATTTATTGAAAATAGCATTGAGAGTAATCAAATAGAACAGTTTTGGAAAGATGAGATATTAATAGCTATTTTATTATCTGATTATTCTGATACTTTTTTTGAAAATTTTGAAAAAGAGTTGTTTGATGATAATGCTAATCTTTTACAAAGAATTTCTTTTTTATTAAGAATAGCATGCAAAGAAGTCGATAATAGTGTATTAGAACCTTACAAATTACAAGTAGATGAAATTGAAGTTTTTTCTATGTTTAACAAACCAAAAGGTAGTGGATGGAAAAGCTTTATTTCTACAATTTATAATCATAAAGATGAACTTGGATTTAAATATATTGAATTTATTTTACCAGTATTAAAAGAGTGGCAAACCAAAAATCAACAAGGAGAGACTACAAGGAAAGCAGCCTTAATTGCTCTATATTATTATGATTTGATTAATCTAGAAACATATAAATATGGTTTTGATGAATATATAAAAAGTATATGTGATGTTATTATTGCTGGTTCTTATGAAATTCAAGATGAATTAAGAAATATATTTGAACAAATAATTATGAATAAGTGGAAGAATCATGGCGACAACTACTATAAATTATCAGAAACTATTTTATCAACAGAATATGGCTTTCCAAAAGCATTTTTGATTTTAAAATACTTCCCAGATCAAGTATTGCAATTAGCAGATTTATTTTGGACATATACTCCCAAAGAAGTGCATAAAGGAATATTTGGAGGATATGACAGAGAAGATGTAGAGACTGCTTTTGGGATAGAGAAACATAACCTTAGGTATTTCCCCTCTAGTGCATTACAAACACCAATATACTATTTATTAAAATTGAATCCTATAGGGACAATTGACTTTATTATTGATTTTATTAATAAAGGTGTAGAAAAATATGTGAAATCAGGATGGGAAGAAGTAAAAGAAATAGAGATTCATATTGATAATGAAATTACAATAACACAATTCCACAGTCAAACTCTATGGAATATATACAGAGGTGAAAATTCAATAGATTTATTAGATTCTATTCATATGGCTTTAGAAAAATATCTTTTAGAAGAGGCAGAAAACTTTGAAAAAGATACATTGGAAAGAATATTAGCAATAATAATTGCAAAATCAAAATCTTCTTCTCTCACAGCAGTAGTTGCAAGTATAATATTGGCATACCCGCATAAAACTGTAAATATAGCATTAGCATTACTCAAAACAAAAGAATTAATTGTTTCTGACTTTTATAGGAGACTCAACGATGAGCGTAAACAGAAAGATAAATATGCACCAATTGGATATGGTTTAAACCAGTTTAATAAAGTTTATGAGGAAGAGAGAGTATCATCGATAAAAAGTAAGCATAGACTGGAACATCTTGAAAGTATATGTTTAAGGTACCAATTTTATAAGTATTTTGATGATACTCAAATTGATAAAGAAGCAATCAATAAAATCATAAAAGATATATATGAAATACTAGATAATTATTATGCAGAACTTCCACCTGAAGTTGAACAAACAGAGAGCGATAAAACATGGGGTATTGCTTTGGCAAGAATGGATATTAGAACTATGGATGTTGAAGCTATAAAGCAAGAGAAAGGTTTTCAATTAATATTAAATCCGAAATTGAAACCAGAGTTAAAAGAGTATAGTGAAGCTTCACAAAAAGAACATTCTGAGCTTTTCAAATATACCAGTTTATATTTATGGTCAAAAAATAGATTAGAAGATAATCAAGATTATAAAAAATATACAGAATTTGAAGATACACCACTATTAGCATTAGAACAATTAAAAGATTTAATAAAAAGTAGCCAAGAAGAACGAAGTCCAATTTTGCAAAAAGAAATTTTTTCGGATACTGCAATCGTTTTATTAAGAGATTTTTCTGAACTACTAAAATTAGAAGATAAAGAGTTATGTAAAGATATTATACTTCAATTTGCATCTATGCCTTTCCAAAAGCATTATAATTATCAAATATCAGATGGAACTGATTCTGCAATTTCTCATTTGTCTTTATTGATAGATTACTTTCCAGACTTAAAAAATGAGATAAAAATAGTTTTATTGCTAAATTTATTTAGAGATTATGAGATAGGTATGAGTGAAATAAATGTGCATGATAGTGCAATAGATGCTATCGTAAATTTTTATGAAAATGAAGAAATAGAAAACTTCATAGTGAGTTATTTATATTTGATAACAAAATATAAAAAAATATATAGGGAATTAAGAGAAGACAATTGGCATATTAATGAGACAGATGTTTTAGAAAAATTTGTAGAAAATCATCAACAAGAAATTGAAAGATTTTTAGATAATCAAATTTCTTTTGAAGAAATAGGAGATATATCAAATATAGGAACAAGAAGACTAATGGTTCTTATGAAAATTATTGCTAAATCAAAAGTTTTTGAGAATTCAGAAAATATAGATAATATATTGCAACAGATTATTCAAGTATTTATACCACTAATCTTTAGTGATGAAAGAAATAATGATTTTGAAACTGTGCATAAATTTATAGATACTTTTTCTAAAATTTTATTAACTACTAATAAAGAAAAAATATCAACTTACCTTACACCATTAATTGACAACTTTGCTCCTACAAAAGATATTGCGTATTTATTTACACAAATAATTTTACTTCAAGATACAGTAAATAACTATGAAAACTTTTGGCATATATGGAGTCTATTTGAAAATAAAATAATTGAAACTTGTAAAAATGACAGAGTTTGGAATGTAAAAGAAGTTATTTATGCCTATATGTTAGTTTGGAGTCCTTATGGTGCTATTTGGAAGAAAGAAGCTAAAGAATGGCATTCTTTAAAAGAAAAAAATAAAAAGTTTTTTACACGATTGACAAAAGAACTCGGACAAAATCCAGCTGTATTATATGCAATTTCTTTTTTATTGAATAGTATTGGTTCTAATTATTTAAATAATGGGATAACATGGATATCCTTTATGATAAAACATAATGACAATTTACTTGAAGCTGAACTGGAAATCAACACTATTTTTTATTTGGAACAATTATCAAGAAAGTATATTTTGAATAATATGCAAGAAATTAAACGGTCAAAGAGTAAAAAAGAAGAAATATTAACTATCTTAAATTTTTTAGTTGAAAGAGGTTCGGCTATTGGATACAAATTAAGAGAAAATATTTTGTAAAAAAGAAGATTTTAATATAAATACGTTTAATTGAGTATCGTATATCAAAACTATACATATTTAAGACAGGAGAGGACATGACCCCAAACACAAACGAAATCCAAATACAACACAACACTATAGACCTCCTAAAAAATATGGGCTACATCTACATATCTCCGGAAGAGATGACAGAGCATAGAAGCAGTACCCGACAAGTAGTGCTGAAAGATGTACTGCTAAAGCAACTCCAAAAGCTTAATGGCTTTGAGTACAAGGGTACAGAGTATAAGTTCTCTGCCGAGAATATAGCCCGAGCCATAGAGGACTTGGATGTCTCTCTCAATGAAGGGCTGATGACTGCCAACCAAAAGATAAGTGATCAGCTACTACTGGGGAACTCGTATAGCGAAGAGCTGATAGATGGGGTCAAGAAGAGCTTTTCGTTGCACTATATAGACTACAAAAATCCTGAAAATAATCTATTTCATTTTACAGAAGAGTTTGTGGTAGATAGGGTAAATCAGCAAGAGAGAACCAAGACAAGACGACCTGATTTGGTTTTGTTTGTAAATGGCATACCGTTTGGGGTGATAGAGTTAAAGAGTGCTGTGCAGGAGGTATCTCAAGGTATTTCACAAATGATAAGAAACCAATATCATGATGAGATACCAAATCTCTTTAAATATGTGCAGATTACAGTTGCTGGAAATAACCACTCTGTAAAGTATGGAACGGTTGGCACACCTAAAAAGTTTTATGCTGTTTGGAAAGAGAGGGAGATTGATTTGTCGGCTGTGGTAAAAGGGCGAACGGCATCTGCTTTAGATAAAACTATCTATGCACTTTTTTGTAAAAATCGTGCTGTTGAGATGTTGCACTCTTTTATTATCTTTGATGGCAAGGTTAAAAAGATTGCACGGTATCAGCAGTTTTTTGCGATAGAGAAGATTATGAAGCAAATAGGCAAACTTGACAGCACCGGCAGGCGAAAGGGTGGGCTTATTTGGCATACACAAGGCTCTGGAAAGTCGCTAACTATGGTGATGTTGGCAAAGGTGATCAAGCGAAGTATAGTAGGCTCTAAAATCATTATAGTAACCGATAGAAAAGATTTAGATGGTCAGATACACGATACTTTTAACAACTCAGAAGTCAAAGCAGTTCGGGCAAAGTCTGGTAGGGATTTGGTAGAGTTGTTGCAATCTGGTAAGTCTGTGATAACCACACTCATACATAAGTTTGAGAAGGTAAAAAACGAAAAAGTTACCTTTGATGACCCAAATACCTTTATACTGGTAGATGAGTCGCATAGAACTCAGGGTGGTGATTTGCACAAGGCGATGAAAAAGGTATTTCCTGAAGCTTGTTATCTTGGGTTTACCGGCACTCCACTTATGAAAAGAGAGAAGAACTCTTTTGCAAAGTTTGGTGGAGAGATACACCGATACACTATCGACCAAGCAGTCCAAGACAAAGCAGTTTTGCCACTACTTTATGAGGGGCGATTGGTTGATCAGTGGGTAAATAATGAAAAAGGACTCGACAGACTTTTTGAGCAGACAGCACGACACTTAAATGAAGAGCAAAAGCTTGACCTAAAAAAGAAGTGGGCGAGATTTCAAAAAGTAGCTTCAAGTGAGAAACGACTTGAGATGATTATGCTTGATATCAACGAAGATTTCAAAAAACGGCTACAAGGCACAGGCTTTAAAGCGATGTTGGCTACAAGCTCCAAATATGAAGCTATCAAGTATCATAAACTTTTTGAAGAGATGGGAGATGTGAGGAGTGCATTTGTTATCTCAGCACCTGATAGCAGAGAGGGGCACTCTGAGGTGGACGATGAAAACAGGGCTTTTATCCAAGAGGAGTGGTCAAAGCTTATCAAGAGGTATGGTGATGAAGAGAAGTATCTTGAAAAGGTAAAAGATGAGTTTGTCAATGGAGATGAAGTGGAACTGCTCATCGTGGTAGATAAATTGCTCACTGGGTTTGATGCACCAAGGGCATCGGTGCTTTATATAGATAAGCTTCTTAAAGAGCATAATTTGCTACAGGCTATCGCAAGGGTAAACCGTCTGTATGATGGAAAGGATTTTGGGTTTATTGTCGATTATCGTGGATTGTTGGGTGATTTGGACAGGGCTTTGAGTGATTATTCCGGACTTGCGGAGTTTGATGAAGAGGATATTAAGGGAGCGGTATTTGACATAAGAGAAGAGATAGCAAAGGTTAAGACCTACTACAGCTATCTTGAAGAGTTGTTCAAAGAGGTAGAGAATAGACAAGACCAAGAGAGTTATGAGGTTTATTTGGCTGATGAAGAGAGGCGAAAGCTCTTTTATGACTACCTTTCACACTATGCAAGAGCCTTAAAACTTGCACTTTCAAGCGATAAGATAGAAGAGGTATTTAGTGCCAAAGAGATAGCCAACTACAAAGAAAAGATGAAATTTTATGCAAATCTTAGAAAGGCAGTTCGCATACGATACCATGAACAGGTGGATTTTGGGAAGTATGAGCAACAGATGCAAAAGCTACTTGATGATTTTATCTCTGCCGATGAGGTAAATCAGTTAACAAAGCTGGTAAATATCTTTGATGAGGAGTTTGAAGCTGAGATAGAAAGAGTAGTGGGTGATAATGCAAGAGCAGACAGCATACTGAGTGCTATGACAGCAGTTATTACTGAAAAGCGTGAGAGTAATCCTGCCTATTATGATAAACTCTCTAAGCGCATTCAAGAGATTATTGAAGAGTATAGAGAGAAGAGGCTCACAGAAGAAGAAAAACTCCAACATGCCAAAGAGATACGCGACCTACTTATAAAAGGTGAGGAGATAGAGAGTGCTACTTACCCTGATGAGATTAAGCATAGTAGCTATGCAAAAGTTTTTTATGATAATTTGCAAGAGCCTTTTTCTAAAGCTTTGAACAATGTTGATGAAAGGATAGATTTGCTTGCACAAACGGTGCTGAATATCGTAGAGACATTTAACGAAGCATCAAGGAAGCCTGACTGGAAAAACAACTCTGATGTGCGCAAAAAGATAGAGGGGCAGTTAGATGACCTTTTTTGGGAGATGGAAGATAATTATGGTTTGAAATTTGAAAATATGGATGAATTGTTAGCAACCATACAGCAGATAGGGATAAATAACTACTGATGAATGTGCGCATAGTAAAAAAAGATGTCAAACACATCAACCTCAAAGTCAAACCAAGTGGAGAAGTAATACTCACAGCTCCTACTGACAGTAACGAAAGAGATATAGAGTACGTACTTAGAAAAAGAGCAGGGTGGATAGATAAGAAGCTCTCTTTTTTTGAAGCACATCATCAAGTATCACCCAAAGAATATGTAAGCGGAGAAAATTTTCGCTATTTAGGGAGAAATTACCGTCTTAAAGTGATAGAGAGCAAAGAGGAGGGTGTAAAGCTTCAGAGAGGTTATTTGCAGGTTTTTGTGAAGGATACAGCTAATAATGAACGTAAAAAGAAACTCTTGCGTACATGGTATAGTCAAAAAGCTCAAATACACTTTAACAAAGCGATTGAAAAATATAAGCCTATAGTAAAGCAAGAAATAGAAACAGTACGCATAAGAGAGATGAAAACACGTTGGGGAAGCTGTAGTCCTGCCAAAGGGTATATCAATTTAAATCTAAAGCTGATTGAAAAACCTACAGAGTGTATAGAGTATGTGGTATTTCACGAATTAGCTCATTTGGTACATGCGGATCATAGTGCGAAGTTTTATAACTACTTGAACCTTTTTATGCCTGACTGGGAGAAGAGAAAAGACAGATTAGAGAAAAGTATGTCAAACGAACCCTAAAATTTTGCACTAAAAAGTAAAAAAAGTTACAATTTGAAACCTAAGCCACGAGCCGGGATCGTTGACAGATGCTAACTGGGAGATTCCCCACTTTGAAAAAATGTTGTATAATCAAGCTGAGCTGATACCACTTTATATAAAAGCTTATAAAATTACTCAAGATGAATTGTATGCCGATGTTGTGAGAGAAACTATTGCAATGGTTTATGAACGTTTTGAGAAAAATGGGCTGTTTTACAGCGCGTCCAATGCCGATACAGACCATGGTGAAGGAGCCTATTTTATCTACAGTGTTGTTCAGATAGACAAGGCCTTGCAAGAGAGTGATGTAAAGGGCTCTGTTGCCGAGGCTATGGAATTTCGCCGACGTGGTAATTTTGAAAATAATATACATGTAGGCTTTGAAACGATTTTACGCCAATGGAGCGTGGTATCTAAACGACTCTTTGCCCAAAATTTCAATAGACCTGCGCGATAAATATTATATATAGGCAGTGGGAACCATACTTCAAAGTATGCAATACTTAGCCGCACTAAATGGTTCGCTTGCATTGCAACAGTATGCCAATAATTCGTTAGCAACACTTTTCTTCTCAGCAGAGCTTCCGATGAAAAAGAGTTTGTAGCCTGTAAGGTCGATCGCTGTTTTGCCTACAGCAGTGATTTTTTACATGTAAAAAAGCTAATTGAAAAATCCTTATTAATTAAATAAGGAATATTTGTATAAAAAAAACTTATTAGATATAATGAGTACAACACAACAATAAATTGTTGTTATTTATGATTTATAGAATTTTTAACAGGAAGTTTAAGCCTTATGAAAAGTATTTCGACACGAGGAGTTTATGCATTGGCCGGCATGCATGTACTTAATCAAGCACCAAATGCACGAGCCATGCGAATTAAAGAGATTGCCGCAATGACACAAATTTCGCACAGCTATTTGGAGCAGATACTCTCGGTATTGCGGCAAAAGGGATTGGTCAAAAGTTTACGCGGAGCCAAAGGGGGGTATGTTCTGGCACGACCTGCCGAAGAGATTGAAGTGATTGAGATTCTTGAGGCGGTAGAGGGTGAATTGTGGTACCCAGAGGGCAACGTGGGTGCCAGTGTTATTTTGGAATATTTTTGGAAAGAGATGCAGACAAAGATGCGCGCACTCTATTCGTTGAAATTAAGCGAACTCAACCAGTCGTACCAGCCCTATTTTTATGAGATCTAATGCGGCAATTTCTCAGAGCCCTTGTAGCAGCACATCCCACAGCCGGTTTATATCACGATCTTCCAACAAGAGACTCGATCGGGTAGCATACAGATCCAGCAGCGCCTCTTTGGGAACATCTAGCGTATGTGCGCACTGTTTGTGTGCCGGTAGAAAGGCACGAATTAACGAAACATTCTCTTCTATGGGGAGATCGCAAAAAAAGCAGTTCATTTTGTCATGAAGTCGCCCTTCATAGTGCAATAGTGCCACATACGTTTCTATGCCGACACGTTTGGCATTCTGTCTTCCCCAGCGTGCAGCGGCAGCATCGAGCATATCAAAATAGAACGATTCAATGCCGTCATTTTGATGCAGGTGCGGGTAAAAAAGGGCTATAAACTGCTGCCACAGGCGTAGCTTGTCAAAGTCGAGCATCCAAGGAAATCCCAAGTGAATGACGTCACGCAGTTGGGAGATAGAGCTCTTCAATGAGCTCTGTATTTCGAAATCTATTTTAAAACCAAGATTGATGGTGCCGTGGCGTGCACCATAAAAACGGTAAAGATTTTGTAAGCTCTCTCTTGTTATGATGCTGACAACCAGATCTTCATCGCGTGCACGATGCTGACGGATAATATACCCCTGCATTATTTGCTTCTTTTTGACACTTTTTTAAAACTTTCTGATTCAAAGCATACCATCTTAAAAGCCTTTTAATCAATTTACATGTAAAATATCAGAACTTTACAGGTCTCTAAATATTATATATATCTTTAGAGTAAGCTTAAAATTGTTGAAAATAACAACAAATTTACTACAAAGGGTGATGAATGATGGAATATTCTGATTTACTGCGTCTTAACAAAGACAACTGCGGTTTTGGACTTATTGCAAATATCAAAAATCGGGCTTCTCATGAGAATCTTGAAAGCGCCATTACGGCGCTGGAACGCATGATGCATCGCGGGGCGATTGCTGCGGACGGTAAAACCGGTGACGGTAGCGGATTGCTGCTTTCGATGCCTCACGAATTTATGTTAAAGACGGCAAACAGCATGGGTGTTGAGCTGCCGAAAATGTATGCGGTCGCTTCTATTTTTACCAGAGACAAAGCGCAGCTTGATGTGGTAGAGAGTATTTGTATCAACAATGACCTCAAAGTCGTACTGCGTCGGGAAGTTCCGTTAAACACCAACGCATTAGGCGAGCAGGCTTTGGCTACGCTGCCTTATATTGTCCATTTTTTTATTACGCCGAACTCTATTATGGCGACGGAGCGTTTTGATGCACTGCTGTATCTAAGCCGTAAAGAGTGTGAGCACCGTTTTGTTGAGGACGAAGACTTCTATATTGCCTCCATGTCATCGCGCACACTTTCATATAAAGGTTTGGTGATGCCAACGCATTTTAAAGAGTTCTACCCCGATCTTCAAAGTGAAGATTTTAAAATCTCTTTTGCTCTGTTCCATCAGCGTTTTTCAACCAATACGTTGCCAAAATGGCGTTTGGCACAGCCGTTTCGTTCGGTTGCACACAATGGCGAGATTAATTCTGTTGAGGGGAATCGTTTCAATGTAGCCGTAAAGTCAGAGTCCATTAAAAGCGGTGTTTTTACCGATGAAGAGATTGCACGAAGCCTGCCGATTTTGCAACCCGGATCATCCGACAGCGCCAGTGCCGACAACTTCTTGGAATTTTTATTGATTAACGGTGTTGATTTTTTCAAGGCAGTTCGCGGTCTGATTCCCGCACCGTGGCAAAATGCACCGCATATGGATCCGGAGCTGCGTGCTTTTTATGAGTACCAGTCCACGGTTTTCGAAGCATGGGACGGACCGGCAGCTTTTTCGGTTACTGACGGTCGCTATATTGGGTGTGTTCTGGATCGAAACGGGTTGCGACCTTCAAAATATACCATCACTAAAGACGATACGCTTTTGATTTCAAGTGAATACGGTGTTATTGATATTGATGATGATCAAATCAAAGAGCGCGGACGTTTACAGTCGGGTCAGATGATTGGGCTGGATCTGAAATTTGGAAAAGTGCTTAAAGATGAGCAGATTAACGACTATCTCAAAGGCTCAAACCCCTACATGAAGTGGCTGAATGAAAATATGGTTTATCTGCAGGAGCATGTAGAAGAGCAATATGCTAATTTATGTGACTTTGAGCGTGACAAGATCATTTGCAAGCAGCGGTTTTTCAATATCACGCAAGAGGTAATTGAACAGACCATAGAGCCCATGATCAAAGATGGCAAAGAGGCGGTCGGTTCTATGGGTGACGATACCCCTTTAGCAGCATTTAGCGATAAACAGCGCTCTTTTGGCGACTTTTTTAAGCAAAAGTTTGCGCAAGTCACCAATCCGCCGATTGATCCGCTGCGTGAAAAAGTGGTTATGAGTTTAAATACCGGTTTTGGAGAGATACACAATGTTTTGGACGAGATGCCCTCACATGCCCATCGTCTTAAAGCCATTTCACCTATTATTACGCGTGAGAAATTAGAGGTACTGCAATCATTCGGCGATAAAAAATCACCGCGTTTTGCAACATTTTATGCCAATGAAACTTTTTCAACGCTCTATAAGAACGATTTGAAGATTTCACTTGATGCACTGTGCGACACCATTGCCGAAGCCGTAGTTGATCGCGGTATACGTATTGTGATCTTGAGTGATATGGATTTCAATGAAGAGCTTTGCGCTATGCCGATGCTCATGGTAGTAGGCCGTGTTAATCAGACGCTTAAAGAGCGGGGTATTCGACATCTTGTCTCGATTATTGCGGTTACTGCCGAAGTTTTGGATTCGCATACGGCGGCGCTTTTAATCGGTTACGGTGTCAGTGCTATTTATCCGCATCTTCTTTTTGCTACGGTTTCGAAATGGATTGAAGAGGCAAAAGATGCCGATGTAAGCTGTCAGGAGGCACTCAAAAATACGCACACGGCACTCAACGGCGGACTGTTGAAAATTATGTCGAAAATGGGAATTTCGACCATCGCATCGTATCGCAACTCCGGATTGTTTGACATTATCGGTCTGAGTGAAAATATTGTCAAAGAGTGTTTTGAAGAGTCTCATGCGCTAATTCCCGGGCTCGATTATGCCGATATCGATGCACGTTTACAACGTCAGCACAAGATGGCATTTGAAAAAAGCGGTTTTAATCGCATCTTTCCGCTCAATATTGGCGGTTTCTATAAGTTTTACGTCGGTCAGGAGTATCACGACTTTGGTCCTGATGTCATTCACGCCATTCATACCTGTGTTAAAAGCGGTGAACAAAAGGATTATGAGAAGCTCAAGAACCTTGTCAATGGACGGGGACTGAAATTTATTCGCGATTTCTTTAACATAGAGTCTGATCGTAAACCGATTGACATCTCTGATGTAGAGCCCAAAGAGGCAATTTTTAAACGTTTTGCCAGTGCGGCAATGAGTTTGGGTTCCATCTCTCCGGAAGCTCATGAAACTATTGCCGTAGCAATGAATAAAATTGGAGCACAATCGAACTCGGGAGAGGGCGGTGAAGATCCGGAACGTTTTGAAGATGATCGCAACTCTAAAATAAAACAGGTAGCCTCGGGCCGCTTCGGTGTGACACCGGCGTATCTGCGTTCTGCCGAAGAGATTCAAATCAAGGTAGCCCAAGGTGCGAAACCGGGTGAGGGCGGACAGCTACCCGGGCATAAGGTGACCGCACTCATCGGTAAATTGCGCCATACGGTTCCGGGAGTGACGTTGATTTCACCGCCGCCGCATCATGATATCTACTCAATAGAAGATCTGGCACAGCTGATTTTTGACTTAAAACAGGTAAATCCTAAAGCGAAAATTACGGTAAAACTGGTCTCTACTGCCGGTGTGGGTACTATTGCTGCGGGTGTTGCCAAGGCGTATGCCGACAAAATTATCATCTCCGGTGGTGACGGCGGTACGGGTGCGGCACCGCTAACATCTATTAAATTTGCGGGAAATCCATGGGAGCTGGGACTCTCAGAGGCACATAATGCACTCAAAGCCAATAACCTGCGCTCTCTTGTAGAGCTGCAAACTGACGGCGGGTTGAAAACAGCACTCGATGTTATTAAGGCAGCTTTGCTGGGAGCAGAGAGCTATGCATTCGGTACCGGAGTCTTGACGATTGTCGGCTGTAAAATGTTGCGTATTTGTCACGTTAACCGCTGTTCGGTCGGTATTGCCACGCAAAACAAAAAGTTACGCTCGGAACACTTTTTGGGTAATGTGCAGCAGGTCATTAATTTTTTCACCTTTTTAGCAGAAGATATTCGCGCGATTATGGCTGAAATGGGCTATAAAACCCTTGAAGAGCTCATTGGACACTCTGAGTTATTGAAAGTAGTTGATGATGAGAAAGCTGCCAAATTCGACTTTAGTAATATTTTGCATCAAGAAGAGGGCGTCAACACCTGTCAAAGTGAGTTTAATGAACCGTTTGATGACAATGCCTTTGAAAAAGGGGTGCTTGCCGAAGCCATGGGTGCTATTAAACATCCGGAACATCCGGTGCGAATCAAGCGTAGTATTTGTAACTTAAATCGAAGTTTTGGTGCTCGTGTCAGTGGAGAAATAGCACAATATTACGGTGATGCGGGATTGCGTCCCGATACGATCGATATTCAACTAAAAGGTATTGCCGGTCAAGCACTGGGCGCTTTTTTAATTCATGGCGTATCCCTGACGCTCGAGGGCGTTGCCAATGACTATATCGGCAAGGGGATGCATGGCGGTAAAATCATTATTATGCCGGCGCATCAGGGTGAAGCATTAAGTGCCGGAGGCAATACCTGCCTTTACGGTGCTACCGGCGGTAAGCTTTATATCTCGGGTTCGGTCGGTGAACGTTTTGCGGTGCGCAACTCAGGCGCTTTGGCTGTTGTGGAAGGAACGGGTGATAATGCCTGTGAATACATGACCGGAGGTATTGTTATTATTCTGGGTAAAACCGGTATTAATTTTGGCGCGGGAATGACCGGGGGTATTGCTTTTGTTTATGATGAGTGTCACAGTTTCGTTGAAAATGTGAATCGTGAACTGGTAGAGGCCATTCGGATTGATACTGATGACGGTGATGAAGCACGTCACTATCTCAAACGACTGCTTAAAGACTATGTTGCTCATACCGGCAGTGAGAAAGCACAAGCCATTTTAGATACATTCCGCATAGAAATAAGAAATTTTTGGTTGGTACGTCCGAAAAACTTGAAAAAATTACCTCTGAATCAGGAAAAAGGAGATTAATAATGAGAGAATTTATTAATACAAGCAGAATCGATCCTAATAAAAGATTAGTAGTAGAGCGCGTCAAAGACTATAATGAAATCTATGAAGTCTTTGACACCTATAATGCTGCCACCCAAAGTGAACGATGCATTCAATGCGGTGATCCGTTCTGTTTGAACAAATGCCCGCTGCACAACTATATTCCGCAGTGGCTCAAGGCTGTTGCAGAGAAAGACATGGAGTTTGCATTTAAACTTTCCAATGAGCCGTCTCCTTTTCCTGAAGTCATGGGGCGGGTATGTCCGCACGATCGATTGTGTGAAGGAGATTGTACACTCAATGACGGACACGGTGCCATTACGATTGGTTCGGTAGAGACGTTTATTACCGAAGAGGGTTTTAAGCAGGGGTTAAAGCCGGAATTCCCGGGTATTACTACAGAGAAAAAAGTAGCCATCATTGGTTCTGGTCCGGCGGGACTTTCTGCAGCGACGTATTTACTGCGTTCAGGTATTGCGGTAACGATGTATGAGCGCAGTGACCGAGCCGGTGGATTACTGACGTATGGTATTCCCAATTTTAAATTAGACAAAAAAATTGTTGAGCGCCGTGTTGCATTACTCGAAGAAGCGGGTTTGAAACTGGTGCTTAACTGCAGTGTTGGCGAGGATATCGATTTTGAAGAGATTTCGGATAATCACGATGCCGTGTTTATTGGTATTGGTGCCACCAAAGGAAAACATGCGGGACTTTCGGGTGAAAATGCTCCGAATGTTTATGCCGCTATGGAGTATTTAACGGCGATTCAGCGTAAAAATTTTTGTTTGGAATATGATAAGCAGTTTGATTTTAAAGATCTCAATGTGGTCGTTATTGGCGGCGGTGATACGGCAATGGACTGTCTGCGAACTGCCAAACGCGAGGGTGCCAAAACGGTTACATGTTTATACCGTCGTGATGCACAAAATATGCCCGGAAGTCGCAAGGAATATAAAAATGCCATGGAAGAGGGGGTGGATTTTGCTTTTTTTACCTCTCCCAAAGAGATGATTGTCGGCGAAGAGGGCAAAGTGGTTGCTATTAAGGCGGTAAAGACAGTATTGGGTACTAAAGATGAAAGTGGACGTCAGCGTATGGAAGAGCTCAAAGGCAGTGAGTTCCAGATTACGGCAGATGTGGTTGTTTTGGCATTGGGATTTAATACGGAAAAACCCTCATTTCTCGCAGAAAATGGCATAGAGACGAATGAGTGGGGCGAAATAGCTTTAGATGAAAACCATCAAACGACTACTCCGGGAATTTATGCCGGCGGTGACTGTTATCGTGGTGCCGATCTGGTAGTAACGGCGGCGTATGACGGACGGGAAGCTGCTCGCAGTATTGTCAAAGCATTGTTGGGATAGATGAGCAAGGCATTTGTTGACAGTACACTAAATGCTCTGTGTGAAATTGATATTGTCATTAATACACAGGAAAAAAGTTTGTTTCGTTATCATAGCATAGGAGCCGGAGGAGACCAAAGCAGCGGTTTTGATCTTGAAGCGGAGCGCATTTTTTTTAGACATCTTCATCATTTAGGAACCATTGATTCAGAAGAGAGTGGTTTGATGGGAGTGGGTGAGAAACGGATTATTTTGGATCCGATTGACGGCAGCGACAATATTTGCTCATTGTTTCCCTATTACGGCGCTTCAATTGCTTTACAGCAATGCAATAAAACGGTAGCCGCTGTTGTTTGTAATTTTGCAACTAAGATGTGTTTTGTACGTTATGAGAACTACCTGTACCGAACGCAGCTTGATGATATTACATGTAAAACAGAAATTGTTCTCCATCCGTACAGCAAAATTGGACTCTTTGAAAAATCACAGGATCATCTCGGCTTTGCCAAGATACTTGTTGAAAACGGATTGAAGTACAGGTCGCCGGGTGCCATAGCCTTGTCTTTGTCATATGCTCACTATGTTGATTATGTACTTTTTTTAGGTACAATTCGTAATTATGACATCGAAGCAGGTCTGTTTCTATGTAAAGATTTACACTGCTTTATTGATGAGAATATGGTGTTGGTATCAAAAAAGCGGGAAACTTTTGAAAAAATTTTCGCACTATTTGCACATTTTAAGGGGTCTCAATGAATTTATTGGATTTTTTTAGCTCAAAAAAGAATCAGCCGCATCGCAATGAAGCACCGTCGCATTGGATTAAATGCAAATCATGCGAAGCGCTAATGTACTACAAGGAGATTGAGAAGCAGAACTATGTCTGCCCCAAATGTTCGAACCATATTCGTATCGGTGTGGAGGAGCGTATTTCAATCATTGCAGACGATGGCAGTTTTGTTGAGTTCGATGCCGGTTTAAAACCGATTGATCCTTTAAAATTTGTTGATAAAAAAAGTTATGCCAAACGGATTGAAGAGGGGGTTAAAAAAACAGGTCGCCACTCCTCAGTCGTAAGCGGTTCTTGCACAATTAACGGTATTCCCGCAGAATTGGTAGTGTTTGATTTTGCTTTTATGGGCGGCTCTTTGGGCTCTGTTGAGGGTGAGAAAATTGTACGCTCCGTAAATCGGGCTATTGCCAACCACTGCGGCTTGATTATTATTAGCGCTAGCGGCGGCGCACGGATGCAAGAGAGCACCTATTCGCTAATGCAGATGAGTAAAACATCGGCAGCACTGGCTCGTTTGGCTGAGCACAGACTCCCGTATATTTCGCTCTTAACCGACCCTACTATGGGAGGAGTAAGTGCTTCTTTTGCTACATTGGGTGATATTATTATTGCCGAACCCGGAGCTCTCATCGGTTTTGCCGGCGCCCGTGTTATTCAACAGACTATCGGTTCCGACCTTCCTGAAGGATTTCAGCGCGCTGAATTTTTGCTTGAGAAGGGGTCGATCGATATGATTGTCGATCGTAATAAAATGAAAGATACACTTGCGGATTTGTTGAAAATGTTTATGAACAACTAAAGACAGTATGGATGCAGCTATATGCTTTATGTGACGAAGGGACTCTTAATGCCAAAGAAGCCTCGTTGGAAACTTTTGTACAGTTATGCCGTAAGCACGGCGCCTCTATTATTCAATATCGAAACAAATCGCCCGATATGGCAACTACAAAAAAGAGACTGATTGCGTTGCGGCAGCTGTGGGACGGCATTTTGATTGTCAATGACGCTATTGCTTTGGTTCCATTTTGTGACGGTGTTCATTTAGGACAAGAAGACCTGCGATATATTGATAAAGATATTGAAAATGCCCTTAGACAGATACGTGAGCGTATTGGCAGTGACAAATGGCTTGGAATTTCAACGCATAATAAAGAGGAGATTTTGCAAGCCAATAGTTTAGATGTTAACTATATCGGTTTAGGGGCATATCGCGATACATCAACAAAAGAGGTCGGTACCATTTTGGGCAATAGCCTAGACACCCTGGCGCAACTCTCTACGCATGATGTCGCAGCGATTGGCGGTGTGCGTTTTGATGATGTATTTGAGCATGTTGCCTATCGTGTCATTGGTTCCGCGCTTTATGAAAATTAAGCTCTATTCAATTGCCAAAAAAGAGCGTTCACTGTATGATCCGATCAATAATGAACTTAAAAAAATGATTTCAAAGTATGCAACCATAGAAGATATTGAACTTTTTCCTAAAGAAGTTACCAAAGCACACACTATCTCAAAAAGTGCCGCACAGTCGGCTTATTCTAATGTTTTTTCATCATATATCAAGAGAGGATATTCAATAGCGTTGCATCCTGATGGAAAAATAATTGATAGTTTTGAATTTAGTAAGCTTTTAAGTGATAGAATGGCGGTGAATTTTTTTTTAGGCGGTGCCTTTGGATTTGAAGAAGATTTTGTCAATCAATGTGACAAAGTCATCAGCTTAGGTAAATTGACAATGAGTCATAAAATTGCTAAAGTGGTCCTAATTGAACAGTTGTATCGCGGGTTTACCATAGTAAACAAGCACCCCTATCATAAATAAGGAGAATCGGTGAGAGAGAACGAATTAGAATATTTCGAAGCCATATTAAAAGATAGGCGTGATCAAATAATTAAGAATATTAACGGTGTTAAAGAAGAGATTGAACAACTGCGCTCGTGCGAGCTTAATGATGAAGGTGATTATGCTTCAGTTAGTAACAATAATCTTGTAGAGAGCGCAATTGGAGAACAGCAAGAGACAGAATTGGCAGAGATTGAGCTTGCTTTAGCTAAAATAAAGAACGGCGAGTACGGCATATGTATAATGTGTGAGGAAGAAATTGGTTTTCAACGACTTAAAGTGAAGGCACATGCCAAATATTGTATTGATTGTCGAGAGATTGCAGAAAAAAATCAGGGGTAAATGAAGGAGAGTGTAATGCATATTAAACGTTATTTTGTCGCTGCATTAATTTTGATGGGTCTGGTAGGCTGGTATGTCTATTCATACGTATCGCAAGATGTTACGAGTATAGATTTCTTTGGTATCCACCTTCCTTCAATGCCGATCGCATTGTGGGCTGTTCTGCCAATGTTCATACTTTTTATAGCCACACTGATACATATGATGTTCTATAGCATGGTAGGCAGTTTGAAGCTCCGTGCCTATAAGAAGGATTATGACAAACTGATCTCTTCTATTTCTGATGCTTTTTTAGGAAAAGCCAATAATAATCCCGATTATAAAACAGAGCGTTATAAACTTTTAGGAACGGTTCTAGGCGGTAGTAAAATTGTGCCGGCGGAGAAGTTGTATGTTTCTGGAAATGAAAAAATTGATAAAACATTAGAGACGCTTCGTGAACTTCAAGCCGGCAATGTGGTTGACCTGGGAAAATATCATCTTTTGCCGACAAATCCGTTAGTAATACAGAATCAGTTTAACCGCTACCGAAAAGGAGATGTGTCAGCCGAGAGCATTTTAAACGATTCCAAGCGTTACACGCCTGAACATCAAAAAGTAGCCTACAGCGACTTGATTACTACAGCCAAACTCGACACTTTAATAAAATACAAAGAGTATATGGACAAAGAAGCGTTATGCACCATTGTAGGGCGTATAAATGCCGATAAGGATGCTCTTGATATCTCGAATGAACAGCTTATTGAATTGATGGACGGTATGGAATTAAGTGAAGAAGATTATATTGATATTTCTGCTATTTTAGCTAATAATATGATTCCTGATCAGCGCATTAAGCTTTTTGAAAAACTTTCAGAAAAAGATGAAAAAGCACTCTCTGCTTATATTTACACGCTTTATGATGTTGAGATGATTGATCTTGCCAATGAAATGTTGGACAATTCTCAGGCTGATGATTTCTTGAAATTTAAAGCCTATCGTGCTTTAAAAGAGGCCAACCAGCACTTTGATATTAAACTTTTTGTTTAATTAACTGCTTATGTATTGCTAAGAGAATAGCTGCTCTCTTAGTTTTTTTTCGATACACTTCCAAAAAATAGACTGTTGAGATGCCATGTTAAAAAATCTTTTTACCGGTAAACCTGTTTACGTGTTGGCTCCGCTGGCCGGATTTACCGATTTGCCATTTCGAAGTGTTGTAAAAAAATTTGGTGCAGATTTGACAGTGAGTGAAATGATCAGTTCTAATGCGCTGGCACACCACTCTCATAAAACGTTACAGATGCTTGAAAAAAGTCCCAATGAGGAACCTTATTCAGTGCAGTTGGCTGCTGCACAGATAGATGTATTAGAGCAGGCAGTCGACGTACTGAATGATTGTGACGGCATTGATATTATTGATTTTAACTGCGGCTGCCCTGTCCCTAAAGTAGTAGGACACGGATCGGGAAGCTCGCTGCTTCGTAATTTGCCGCACATGGGGCGATTAATTGAAAACCTTAAAAAACGCTCCAATAAATCGCTTACAAGTGTTAAAGTACGCTTAGGGTTTGAAGAAAAGAACCATCTGGAAATTGCTAAAGTTGTGGAGAACAGCGGAGCTGATTTTATTGCTGTTCATGGACGCACGCGCGCCGGTAAGTTTAAAGCAGCTGTTGATTATGATGCTATTGCCGAAATGAAGGCAATACTTTCGATTCCTGTCATTGCCAATGGTGATATTGACTCCTTTGAAAAGGCACAGCGGGTCTTGGAACATACACAAGCCGATGGTGTTATGATAGGGCGTGGTGCGGTAGGCAAACCATGGATCTTTCACCAACTTAAAAGCGGTGAATCCCATGTAGACACAGCATTAAAACATGCTATTATTATGGAGCATTTTGACAAAATGATAGAGTTTTACGGCAATCATGGTGTTGTTATGTTTCGAAAACATGTCCATACCTATTCCAAAGGGGGCTACCGAGGAGCTTCGGCACTGCGTAATGATGTCAATACTATTACCGATCCGGCAAATTTCCGTCGGGTTCTTGATGACTTTTTCAGCCCTTTTTCAGATCGAGATCATCAATAACGGCGCCCATACCGGAGGCCTTGTCTTTGTAAGACTCAAATGCCTCACTCTCTTTTTTAATTTTTAGAAATTGTTCTAGCTCTTGATGTTTGATGTCAAGCATCTCTTCAAATTCGTGCTTGGTGCGGACATTGGAGGCATCAAATTTATCTAAAAGAAGATTGGTGTTGCCCAAAACAACAAGATACTTCTCTTGTGCGAATTCCAACATGACCACCTTGTTGTTCGCGTCAATGGATTTTTGAAAACGAATATTGACGTCATCTTGCGAGGCGGATGCCTTCTGAAAAAGAGAGAATTTTGTGGTTGTTTTTGCCATACCCAAGCGCTTTTTAAAAACAAGCAGTGCCACAATACTCAGCAGTAGTAATGCGATGACTGCAATGTAGCTTGTGGATATTTCGGTATCGCCTTTGGTTGGAAGCTGACTTAAATCAGGGTTTTGCATTGGGCTGCGCTGTGTATTTTCTGTTGCTTTCATAAAGCGAAGTCTCAAGCCATAGCCATCGGAGGTTTTAGAGGCCTTCATGATGACATTGTAGGGTACTTTGGCAATGATCTGTACTTCATCTTCAATGGGTGCAATGGTCAATTTAGAGACAAACTTAGAGGCAATATTTTTGATTTTAGGAGATTCAATGCTGCTGTTGTTAAGTTTAATAACGAGTTTGTCATGGTGACGTTTTTGCGTAATGGTTCCTCTAAAGGGTGTATCGAATGTAAACATCAGGTCTATACGATCGGTACGGTCGTAGATGTTGTAGCTTAAAATATTTGCCGCAAATAAAGAAGGGCCGATAAACAGGAAAAACAATACAATTTTCATCGTTTTTCTTTGGAAAGGTAGTAGAGTACTGCACTGGAGTCCAGGACTTCATTAATACGAATAGCAAGATTTTTTTCATAGACCATCACTTCACCTTTACCGATAATACGACCGTTTACATAAGACTCAACACTTTCTCCCGCCGGTTTTTTCAGGTCAATGACCGAACCTTTTTCCAGTTTTAAAATTTCGGAAATACTGAGCATGGTTTGCCCTAGATCGGAGATAAATTCAACCTCCATATCTAACAGCCCATCATAGTCCATCCATGCAAGCTCTTTGGCGGTGTCAAATTCAATACTGTGTTGCTCTTGGGACATGGCTACAGCTCCTTTAGTGCAATGATCATGGCATTGTCTTCAATATTCAAAATACGTTTGTCATCATATGCAACCGTTGAGAACAGCTCCTTTTCAATAAAAGGAGTGGCAATACTAAAAGCACTTCCTGAATCTTCTGCCAAAACTTTAGCACTGCCAACGATCATATTCGTTGTCTCAAGCAGCATCTCCTGAAGCGTCTGTTCGTCGGGAGTATCTTCTCCTAAAAAAAGTTCGGCAATGTGTGCTAATAACGGCTCATCTATGACAATATAGACACGATAGACGGCATGTGCCGAATTGGTAATATCAATATAGGCACTATATGCTTTCTCTTGAGTCGATATATTACCTGTAGCACAAGTCGTACCAACTTGATGTTGAAAAAAATTTTCACTTGCCGTTGTAATGTAGTTGATCATGAACAGTCCGTTTATAGAGCTTTGGTAATTTGGCTAAATTATACGTAATTGAATGTAAATTGTTGATTAAAATGGCGGGATTTTGGTGACTTATATTCTCTATATGCAATAGGCAGCTATGCCGTTCTAAAGGAATTGTTCAGTACAATCGCCTCTTGAATTAAGGTGAATCATGATAATTGAGTTGGGAGTTGTCGGTATTCTGGTAGGGATACTTTCAGGGTTCTTTGGAATTGGCGGCGGTACTATTTTAGTACCGATACTCCTTTTTTTAGGCTATGACATGAAGACAGCAATCGGTATCTCTGTGATTCAGATGGTATTTAGCTCTGTGTATGGCAGTTATCTCAACTTTAAAAAAGGGACGCTTGATCTTAATATGGTCCTAATAATAGGACTGGGAGGATTTGTCGGAGCATTGTTAAGTGCTGTGATTGTTTCGAGGGTTGATGCTTTTGCTTTGGAGGTACTCTTTTTTGCCTTTGTGATTTTTGCATTGGCGCGTATGTACGTTAAAACAGAGCGGTACGATACGACCATAGAGCCACACCCGGCGTTGCTTTTTTTTATAGGTATGGTGATTGGACTCTTTTCCATATCTATCGGTGTCGGCGGCTCTATTTTGCTGGTGCCCATTTTAGTGGGATTTTTACATGTAAATTTAAAAAATGCTATCTCTGCGGGACTCTTTTTTGTTGTGTTTTCTTCAGTTTCGGGGGTGATTGGTTTAAGTATGGCACGGGTTTTGGATTATGAAAGCGGTCTTATTATCGGTATGGCGTCACTGCTTGGGGTATTCATTGGTATTTTCTTGAAACATCAAGTCGAAGAGGACTTGCAAAAAAGACTGCTGTTGCTGTTTTATGTTGCAGTGGCATTCTATTTATTTATAAGATTGGTGGGTAATGAGTAAGATTAAAATTTACGGTGCACGTGAGAATAATTTAAAAAACATTTCATTGTAAATTCCAAAGAACAAGCTGGTTGTCTGCACGGGATTAAGTGGAAGTGGCAAATCGACTTTGGCATTTGATACGTTGTATGCAGAAGGACAGCGACGTTATATTGAATCGCTCTCAAGTTACGCGCGACAGTTTTTAGACCGTATCGGCAAACCTGATGTCGATAAAATTGAGGGACTCACTCCCGCCATTGCAATTGATCAGAAAACGACTTCAAAGAATCCGCGCTCTACTGTAGGAACCATTACGGAAATTTATGACTATTTTCGTCTGCTCTATGCACGTATAGGGGTGCAGCATTGCCATCAGTGTGGCAAGCCGATCTCTAAGATGAGTGCCGAAGATATTATTGAGCAGGTACGACTTCTTCCCGAAGGTGCCAAGGTCATTATTTTAGCACCACTGGTTAACGAGAAGAAAGGGAGCTATCACGATATGATGGAGTCGTTACGTCATAAAGGCTATGTCCGTGCAATGATTGATGGCGTGATGGTGCGTCTTGATGATGAGATTGAGCTGAGTAAAACCAAAAAGCATACAATCAAAGTAGTGATTGACCGCATTATTATCAAGCCCGATAACAAAGAGCGTATTGCTGCTGATGTTGAGCGTGCCCTCAAAGAGAGCTACGGTGAATTGGAGCTCGAAATTATCAATTATGATGAGATGGGATTGCATGAAAAACTGATCCATTACAGTGAGCATAACGCCTGCTTTGAGTGCAAGGTCAGTTTTGAGCCGTTAGAACCGTTAACATTTTCATTTAATTCACCCAAAGGGGCATGCTTGGAGTGTGACGGCTTAGGTATTCGCTATGCGCTTGATCAAGAGAAAATTATTGACGAAGAGCTTTGCATTGAAAAAGGGGCTATCAAGATTATCTATGGCTTTAATAAAGGATATTATTTTACCTTTTTAAAAGGCTTTTGTCTGCAAAACGATATTGACATTACCGTGCCGTTTGCTACGCTTGAAGCGCACCAAAAAAAGGCTATTTTGCACGGTAGTGTCGATGAAGTGACATTTGAATGGAAAAAACATCCTATTAAGCGTGTCTGGCCGGGGATTATTCGCATCGCGTACGATATGTTCAAAGATGAAAAAGAGTTGGGTGATTACATGAGTGAGAAGGTATGTGACGTCTGCGGCTCGCATCGTCTGCGCCAAGAGAGTTTGGCGGTTCGTGTGGCAGACAAGCGCATTAGCGATATTATCTCACTGCCCATAGCAAAAAGCTACGAGTGGTTTAATGATGCCGCCACGTTCAGCTATCTCAATAAACAGCACAGCATGATTGCCGCACCCATTCTCAATGAGATTCGTGAGAGACTCTTCTTTTTGTATGATGTCGGTCTGGGTTATTTAACGCTCAATCGTGATGCGCGTACCATTAGTGGCGGCGAAGCACAGCGTATTCGTATCGCTTCGCAGATCGGCAGCGGTCTAACCGGTGTCATGTACGTACTTGATGAGCCGAGTATTGGTTTGCATGAGCGTGATACTTTAAAACTGATTCGTACGCTGCGCTCTCTTCAGGAAAAGGGCAATACGGTCATTGTCGTTGAACATGACAAAGAGACTATTGAAAATGCCGACTATATTGTTGATATTGGCCCAGGGGCCGGAAAGTACGGTGGTGAAGTGGTTTTTAAAGGGACACTTGCTCAACTGAAAAAAGCTAAAACCTTAACAGCAGATTATCTTAACGGCAAAAAAAAGATTGAGTATTTCTACCGTAGAGCACAAGAAGAATGGCTGGAGCTTAAGAATGTGTCATTGAACAATATAGAGAATTTACATGTAAAAATTCCGTTACACAATTTTGTCTGTATTACCGGTGTCAGCGGCAGTGGCAAAAGTTCACTTATTTTACAGACACTGCTGCCGACGGCACGTGAACTGCTTAATCATGCGCGTAAAGTAAAAAAAATTGCCGGTGTTGAAATAGAAGGTCTGGAAAAACTAGATAAGGTCATTTACCTTGATCAAAGCCCTATTGGTCGTACCCCCCGAAGCAATCCCGCTACCTATACCGGTGTAATGGATGAAATCCGAGCCCTGTTTGCTAAAACCAAAGAGGCACAATTACGAGGCTATACCACCTCACGCTTTAGTTTTAATGTTAAGGGCGGTCGCTGTGAAAAATGCCAGGGAGAGGGTGAGTTGAAAATAGAGATGCACTTTCTTCCCGATATTTTGGTCAAATGCGATTCCTGCAAAGGCAGACGCTACAATGAGCAGTCATTGGAGGTGGAGTACAAAGGAAAAAATATTGCCGATGTACTGGCTATGAGTGTGGAAGAGGCATTGGCGTTTTTTGCTCCCATTCCTAAAATCAAAGCTAAGATGCAGACGCTTTACGATGTTGGTTTAGGCTATATTACTCTGGGGCAAAATGCGGTTACCCTCTCTGGCGGAGAGGCACAGCGCATTAAGCTCTCCAAAGAGCTAAGTCGTCGTGATACGGGACGAACCCTTTATATTCTTGATGAGCCGACCACCGGTCTGCATTTTGATGATGTGAATCGTTTGACCAAAGTATTGCACCACTTTGTAGAGCTGGGCAATACCGTGTTAGTCATTGAACACAACCTCGATATGGTAAAAAATGCCGATTATATTATTGACATGGGGCCTGAAGGGGGTAGCGGCGGCGGTGAGATAATTGCTGTGGGTTCACCTGAAACATTAGCAAAGCAGCATGAAAAAACCGGCAGCTACACAGGACAATATCTTGTGAAAGAGCTGGAAGCACATCACACGTGATATTATCGTGATATTTTGATCTCAACAAAATTTAAGATAAAAAATAGTAGTAAGAATAATATTTTAAGTCATAACTAATATTTAGATATAATACATGCAAATAAATGTTTGATACGTCTATAAAAGGGAGTAAAATGCAGTTTGTTGTAGTATTGGCAATCATGTTATCTGTGTTACATGCCGGTAATTTTATGATGCATGACAGAGTATGTGCAAATCCTTTAAGTATGAATAATATTGTTGTTGTCTGTAATGATATTAATTTTAGCAATGCTAATGATGAGTATGCTGTTTATATGTACGAGTTAGACAAAGATTTAGAGACGTTAAGTACAACCAAACTCAATATTGACCATGCTTTTGTTGAAAAGGCTATTAAAATTAATGAAACCAAGATGCTCTTAATTGCCGAGACTCGATCCAAATGTATTGAAGTTTTTGATTTAAGTATACAAAGCAGACAGACGGATTCTATTGTTACGTTTTGTGATACCTCAGAACTCTCTTTAGAAGATGAGTACTATCCCCATACGCTTCTTTTTTCTGATGGATCACTGCTGTTGTCGATGGAGCGTGAAGAAGATCGTGATACGACAGCACAACTACTTTGGTTAAAAGGTACGAAGCAGCCGCATTATGAGATAGTGCGTTTTCCAAACTATAAGAATTATGCTGTATTTAAAATGATGTTCTATAAAGAGGGTGCCGTGGTATTGTTGCGTTCGCAAAAGAGAGCTACCGATGCTGTATTGCTTAAGTTGTCCAAAAACAACAAGGGGGGTTTCGATACATCGGTATTGTACGAAACACATACCCAAACAGTGAGATCTTTTGAAATTGACAATGAGAGAATTTTTCTGTATGGAAACGAGGAATCAAAGAAGATGATGAGTTTGTTTTTGTATGAGATAGATGCGAAGGGAGTATTGCATCGGTACTTAGATGCGTATCCTATGGCCTTCAAACCTGTAGGACTCAAAATATCAAAAGAGTTACTTTTGACGGGAATACTGACCAACACTAAAAAACAACCTTCTGATTTGGGTTTGGTACATATAGCAGTGCACACCAAAAAAGCAATGGTAGCGTATGAGAGGCTGGAGCATAATATTATGAGTGGTTGTTCCGATCCTTTATTAGTGGAAGATGATCACTATATGAGTCTGTTTTTTAAAGATGCGCGTCAGGTGATACGTATCGATCCTTTTACGGCAAAAGTACAAGAGAACATAACACTGCCCGTGTCCCATGTGTTGCTTCTTCCCAATAGTCCGAGATTTTTAAAGTTTTCCAATAAGCTGTTTTTAACCTATACTGCCGTTGAAAACAATATTATTAAAAATGTTATTCAAGAAGTAGGTGCAGAGTAAGTACTGTATGGTTCTTTGAGACAGATTGATGGCACAGCTTCTTGGGGTATCAGCCCCAAGAGGCAAAAGGGTGCTACCCTACAACGGCAACTTCTACCGGAGTTGATTCCCAAACACCGTGTTTGGTACAGTATGCCTGAGCAACAAAAGTCATTTTTTTACCGCTTGGCAATACATTAAATGTTACGGTTGCATGTCCTTTGTGGTCATCACCTCCTAGCATTCCGGCAATAAAATCCGCTTTTGCCAATAATGTTTCACCGTTAAAGAGCTGTACACCTTCAATGTAATGATCAAAATGATCCGGATGTGTGTATTCATTCCCCATTTTCACGGTTACGGCAAACGGCTCACCCGCTTTTGCTTCACTTTCACAGTGAATAAATGGAGAGTGACGATCAATATAATCCTTTTTGGATTCTCTTTCTACAGTGTCAATGTCGACATAGCGATTGATTTTTGGCATGGTTCTTCCTTACTTTGTTTTGAAGTCCTAATTGTATCAGCGATAACATTTAAATAAACATAAATAAGAGTATATTTATCTTATTTAAGAAATTAATAAGTAAATTTACATGTGAAAGCGCTTTTTAACCATAATAGCGCTAAAATTGCCCCAAAAATATGATGGATACACGGAATGGTCAAACCTTTACTTATTGAGATTGGTGTCGAAGAACTGCCGGCACTGCCTCTGCTAAAAGAATTGGATAATATTGAAGCCAAGTGGCTCAATGTGCTTGAAGCAAACGCACTTGTGTGTGACTTTACGTTTTATTATACCCCGCGGCGTCTGGTATTGTGGCATCAGGAGTTCTTGCTTAAGCAGCCCGATTCCGTAGAAGAGTATTACGGTGCACCGGTAAGCATAGCATTTAAAGAGGGTGAAGCTACCAATGCTGCATTGGGATTTGCCCGAAAGTGCGGCGTTGACCTTGAGGCGATAGGGCGTGCCACCAAAGGAGGCAAAGAGGTACTGTATTACAAAAAAGAGATTAAAGGCAAAGCCTCTGAAGTACTTTTGCAGACCATGATAACAACATGGATCAAGAGCCTCTCTTTTGGAAAAAGTATGCGTTGGGGACGTTTGGATGAGAGTTTTATTCGCCCCATCCGCTGGGTCAACGTCATGCTGGACAACCGATGCCTTCCGGTAACACTCTACGGTGTTGCTGCGGCACCGCAAACGTATCTGCACCGTATGTGGAGCTATGATGCGCAGTCGCTAAAAGGTATTCATGACTATTTTGAACAACTTCAAAAAGGTGGAGTTATACTCTACCAAAAGGAGCGGCGTGAACGTATTGCAGAGCAGTTTGCTGTTTTGGAGAGAGAAGAGGGTATTGTTATTGAAAACGATGAGGCACTGTTAGAAGAAGTCGTTGCCATTACCGAATACCCGACAGCACTCATAGGCAGTTTTGATGATACATTTTTACGTCTGCCTCCTGAAGTAATTGTGACCTCTATGAAAGAGCATCAACGTTACTTTCCCGTCTATAAAGAGGGAAAGCTCCTGAATCGTTTTGTCGTTGTGAGCAATGCGCTGTGTGATGATTTTTCCAAAGTCATTGAAGGCAATGAGAAGGTGTTGCGCCCACGGCTTGCCGATGCCCTCTTTTTTTATGACAACGATCTTAAAAACGGCTTGAGTACCCAAGGATTGGAGAAGGTCGTTTTTATTGACGGGTTGGGCTCTTTGTACGAAAAAATAGCGCGTGAAAAAGTGATAGCGGCTACATTGGCGGCACGTTATTTGCAGGTTGAAGAACATGATGACTTGATGCGAGCCATGGAGCTTGCCAAAGCAGATTTAATGAGTGAGATGGTCTATGAATTTACGGAACTGCAAGGGCTTATGGGTTACTATTATGCCAAAGCACTGGGTGAGAACGATGCGGTTGCTCTGGCTATTAAAGAGCAGTATTTGCCGCAAGGCGAAGAGAGCACTTTGCCCTCTACATCGTTAAGTGCGGTCGTAGCTATGTCCATAAAGCTCGATACGCTTTTAGGACTTTTCAGTATTAAGCAGACTCCTACCGGTTCACGTGATCCGTTTGCGCTGCGCCGCGCAGTCAATGGTATTATACGCATTGTCAAAGCGCATCGTTTTCCTTTCGATATTGTTGCTACACTCAAAGAGCTCGGTGTCAACTACAAGCGTATTGATTTTGAGCTTTTGGAACAATTCTTTTTGGAGCGTATTTACCAATTTTACAACGTTAACCCCTCGATTATTAAAGCCGTATTGGCTTCAGGTGAGCGTGAACTTTTAGCTCTCGATGCTAAAATAGAAGCGGTTAGTGCCATGGTGCAGAGCAGTTCGTTTGCGGAGATATTTTCAACCTTTAAGCGTGTGGCAAATATTACAAAAGATCTTGATATAACCTGTGATTTACATGTAGAGCAGCAGTGGCTGTGTGAGCCTGCCGAAAAAGCACTTTACGAGATGTTTATAGAGGTGAGTCAACGTCAATTCAAAACTTATGAAGAGGAGCTTGACGCACTTTTTTTACTTAAACCGCAGCTCGACAACTTTTTTGACACCGTAATGGTCAATGTTGAAGAGGAACGTATAAAGAATAACCGCAAAGCACTGATAGGTAGCATCTATAAAGCATTGCTTAATATTGCTGATATTAAAGAGATCAGTGTTTGATGTTGCCATAGTCGGTGCGGGTATCTGCGGTTGCAGCAGTGCCTATATGCTTAGTAGAGCGGGTCTGCGTGTCGCACTGATTGATGCAACGGGCATTGCTGCCGGCGGCAGTGGTGCAGCAGGTGCTTTTGTCTCACCAAAATTTGTTAAAAGCGGTCCGGTCAAAGAGGTGAGCGAGGCGGCATTTCGGTTCTCTTTAGCATTTTACCAAGAGCACTTTGGTGGAGCAACCTCGGTATCTAGCCTGCTTCATTATGCCAACAGTGCGCTCTCCAATGAACGGGTGGCATACTTTAAACAACACACGTCATTGTCTCTGATTGCCTTGGAATCTGATCTTCTTAAACATATTGAGCCTCAAGCTCAAATGTTTGAGTCGTTGGTGCTGGAGTCGTCCGCCGTTGTTGATGCGCATAAAGTTTGCAACATGATGGCATCTGAGGCAAGCTTTTTTAAAATACATGTTAATGCATTGCACTATGATGAGGGATTTTGGAATATAAACAACAAGGTACGTGCCAAACGGGTGGTATTGACGACAGGTGCTTATGACCATGTTATAGACATACCGTATTTTACACCGCGCGCCGTATTTGGACATCGTATTAGTGTTAAAACAAGCAGCTGCAATCCGCTGAACCTCCATCAGTTTGTCTCCATATCACAATCCAATAGTGAGGGTGTCATTGCCATTGGAGCGACACATGATGTTCACTACAATCCGCAACATTCAGCTACAGCGTATGATGTTGCTGCAGGAAGAGAAGAGCTTCTTGAGAAAGCACGACGCACCATGAAACTCAACAATGTTACTATCATTGAAGATTTTACAGGAGTACGTGCCGGAAGTGTTGACCATCTGCCGCTGTTGGGTTTAGTGGTTGATTCAAAAAAAACACTTAGCAAACTTCCAAAACTTCGTAACGGAAAGAAGTATAATATTAATAAATATGAATATTATCCGCATCTCTTTATGATGAATGGGGTAGGGGGCTACGGGTTTGTTTTAGCACCGTATTTAGCAAAGACATTACGTGATTACATGCTTGAAAATAGTGCAATCAGCCCATTGGTGTTACCATCTCGCTTCTTACGACGCTGGATTATTCAACAATGTCACTAAAGTGACACTGCCGTTACTTTTGATTTATGGTTTCTCATTACAATAAGGGTAACTGATAAAAGGAGGGTGTGTATGAGAGTTAAGGTTTTTATTTTTGGAACGCTGTTTTTAATTGGAAATATTACGCTCAATGCACACCTTCTGGTTCGAGAGGGTGTTGTTATTGCGGAAGAGAGCAGTACGCTCTCTCATGCTGGTCATAATGTACGAGACGACCTTGAAATGCGGTTGGTACAACGTGGCATGGAAAATGAAGCGGCACATGACATTGTTGAGCGTTCTTTTAAAGAGAATGATTTAGTCACAATGCTGAAGATGCAAAACTACCTCAATATTATTGAGAGCATTGACTATGAGATGTTGATTAATGAGATTATTATAGAGCTTCTTTTCGGCAATGCTGTTGACCTGTCAAGTTATGATACACTAGTCTCATTGACGCAACGTCTGCAGGGTATTCATCTCGATACTGCACTGTTTGAAAAATTGGCACGTGTTGCGTCTATGAACCAGAATTTACAAACAACATAAAAATTCATCTTCGTATTCAAATTGGGTATAATCACGAAAAATAATTGACTTTTATGGAGCAGTTAAGAATGAAACAAGCGATTATATTGCTGAATATGGGGGGTCCCAATAACCTCAATGAAGTAGAACTGTTTCTAGAAAATATGTTTAATGATCCCAATATTTTAACAATGAACAGTACGCTGTTGCGTAAGTTTATTGCACGAATGATCACGTTTATGCGTACGGAGGCATCTCAGGAGATATACTCTCAGTTGGGTGGAAAATCTCCTATTGTCGGACATACTCAAAATCTGGTAGCGGCACTGCAAGAGCGTTTTGATGAGAAGAAGGTGCTTGTTGATTTTGTGATGCGCTACACCCCGCCGTTTGCCGCAGAAGTGATTGAGCGGCTTAAAGAGGCGGAGGTGGAGAAAATCTATCTGATACCGCTCTACCCGCAATACTCAACTACTACCACAAAATCGTCACTGGAAGATTTTGAAGCACAGTTTCATGAGAGCGGTATGGATGCTGTTTTGGTGGAAATTAAACACTATTATGAAAACAGGACATTAAACAAAGCAATTGTAAAAAAGATTAGTGAGTGTGTCAACAAGCAAGAGAGCGAACGCTTTGATCTCATTTTTTCGGCACACGGTCTGCCGCAAAAAATTGTAGATAGCGGTGATGCGTACGAGCGTCAAGTACGGCGGCATGTCGGGCTTATTCAAAAGGAACTGCAAGATCAGGAGATTAAGTTTAATGCCGTGCATCTTGCATATCAGTCCAAGGTAGGACCGATGGCATGGCTGAAGCCTTCATTAGACGAGACCCTTAAAGTCATGCTTAACAAAAGAGTAGTTATCTGTCCTGTTGCATTTACCATAGACAATTCTGAAACCGATTTTGAGCTGGGCGTCGAATATAAGGAAATTGCTGATGCGTTAGGCTTTGAAGCATATCGAGTCAGCGCGTGTCTCAATGATGACCCGCTCTTTGTTGACGCATTATGTGAGATTTACGAGAAGATGTGTGAATGAAAATTGTTATTTTTGATATGGACGGTACGCTGCTTGATTCGGGGCACGATATTACCGTCTCCATCAATCATGTCAGGGCGACACTCTATGCGTTAAAACCCTTGGACGTTGCCTCTGTCATCAGCGCTATTAATGCCCATCAGCGCAATTTGGCGCAACTGTTTTATGAAACACAGCAGTATGAGCCCGAAGCCCGGACACTTTTTGAGACACACTACTACGAACAGTGCATTCAAAATGTCAGACTTTACGAAGGAGTCGAAGAGACCTTGCAGCGACTGAAATCTGATCGAGTGCATCTGTGTGTTGCTACAAACGCTCCAACGATTTTTGCTACAAGAATGTTGACGCATCTGAATGTAGCGCCTCTGTTTGACCATATTGTCGGTGCAGATATGGTAGAACGCCCCAAGCCCGACAAGCAGATGCTGGAGTATATTTTAGAGCGTTACCGTTTTAAACCAAACCGAGATTATGTCTGGATGGTGGGGGATAACTCAAAAGATATGCAAAGTG
>JAJRVF010000187.1 GCA_024277395.1 Campylobacterales bacterium | reverse complement strand
GGCCCAATAGCAAGACTCTCAATATCGCCATGATGACGACCTACTCTGTAAAGCAGCTCTTTTTTGGTAACGCTAAACAGTGCGGCTTTTCCTAACGAAGGCAAAATGGTCGCAAGAAAACTTCCCTGAGCAGCAATATCAACAAAGTTTCCCACATCTCGTTGGTGTACAATCTTACTCTTAAAACCGCCTACAAGATTATATTCTTTTGTATTATATAGACGCAGCGTCGTCTCGCTGTCTATTGTTGCCAAATACCCACTTTCTAAAATATTGAGTAACAAAACAGATTTTTTAATATTAAATGCAACTACGTATTCCATACGCTTACATCATCTCTTTATTGATATATGATTCACGATGCAGCAGTTCACGAATCTCTTTTTGGTGTTCTTTGCCTTTGGTCTCTAAATGAATGGTAACATGAGCATCTCCGTAATCCAAATCGGTTGACGTACGTTCGTAGGCAATATGGACAATATTGGCACCCAGCTCATTCAGCAGTTCGGTCAAATGCATCAATGAACCCGGTTTGTCTACCAAGGTTACCATGAGCTTCATTTTTCGATGTGACTTCAACAGACCCTTTTCAATAATGACTGAGAGCAGTGTGACATCGACATTGCCGCCACTAAGTACTACGGCAACATTTTTGCCCTTAAACTGAGGCAGTTTATGGTGCAGCAGTGCCGCCACACCTACGGCACCGGCACCTTCAACAACAAGTTTTTGGTTTTCAAGCAAAAAGAGCATGGCGCTGGCGATCTCTTCATCATCAACACCAATCACCTCATCAACACAAGAGAGCATGTAGCCCAAGGTCACTTCTGACGTGTCTCGCACCGCAATACCGTCAGCAATAGTACGCACCGATGTGCTGTCAACGGCACGCTGTAACTCAAAAGACTCTTTGAGTGCCGGGGCTCCCGAGGCACTCACGCCAATGACCTTAATATTCGGATTGACCGCTTTAACAGCCGTTGCAATACCGCTAATAAGCCCACCGCCGCCGACTGGAACAATCACCGCATCAAGCCGATCGCACGACTCCAGAATCTCTAAAGCAATAGTCCCTTGACCGGAGATAACCGCATCATCTTCAAAGGGGTGAATAAAGGTCAACTGATGTGTTGCAGCATACTTCAAAGCATAAGCATACGCCTCATCGTAATTGCTTCCGGCAAGAATGACTTCAGCGCCGAAGCGCTTAACGCCATTGACTTTTGTTAGCGGTGTTGATTCAGGCATAATGATTGTAGCGTCCACGTTAAAATGCTGTGCCGAAAGCGCTACCCCCTGCGCATGATTGCCCGCGCTTGCCGCTACAACACCCCCGTTGCGTTCTGCCTGGCTCAAAGAAGCTATTTTATTAAACGCACCGCGTATTTTAAACGCACCCGTCACCTGCAAATTCTCTTTTTTCAGATAGACCTCGGTATTACTGATTTTACTCAGTATCGGTGCATACGAAAACGGTGTTTTCACAACCACATCTGAAATACGCTTTGATGCTGCTTTAATTGTCTCTAAAGTGACCAACGCATTCCCCTAAAACAGTGCACGATGTTCCACCATGGAACAGTGATTTTGAACAACTTTCATACCTGCCGCCTCAGCCTTTTGTGCCGCAGCATTGTTGACAATACCCAATTGCGCCCAAAACACCTTCACATCACCGCGCGCAATACAGGCGTCGGCAATGGCATCTAGAGCATTGGGTTTTCTGAAGATATCAACCATATCGACTGCAAACGGTATCGCTTCAAGCGAACGATATACTTTGGCACCTAAGATCATCTCTTCCTTCGGATAGACCGGTACAATAGTATAACCTGCCTCCTGTAAATACGCTGCGACCCGGTAAGACGCTTTGGTCTCATTGGGCGAAAGCCCCAAAACGGCTATGGTTTTAACCGAGTTAAAAATTGTTTTGATTGTATTTGAATCACTGTTTAGTGTTGGGAATTCACACTCCATCCGACATCCTTAATCTACATGTAAATTGGTAGTAGATTATAGTCAAAATAAGCAGTATTGTAGATAAAATCACCACCCTTGCATAGATATTTGTGATATTATATCAGCAGAAGAAAGAAAAGGATTTCCTGCCATGCCACGCCGTAGCAAATCAAAGCGCTCTCAAATACCCATCTGTTCGCAAGAGAGTCAAAAGCCGAATAAGGCACTGCAGAACGAAACCTCTGCCGCCATTGCATCGCAAGTCAACGACTTTATTAATATCAGTCAGACCATTATTTTTTTCTGGAATGTGGAGGCATCATGGTTTATTGAATATGTTTCGGATAATATCAGCGTCTTTGGTTACAGCAAAGAACATTTTGAAAGCGGTGAGTTGAACTACAGTGACATTATTCACCCTGAAGACTATACCCGCGTATGTCAGGAGCTAAAAGAGTATACGAAAAATCAAGACGACCAGTTCATGCAGACCTACCGTATTCTAACAGCAGACAAAAGCGTTCGCTGGATTGAATGCCGTACCAATATTAAATATAACAAGCAGCACAAAGCAACCCACTATCTCAGCAGCTTGGTCGATATCACCGACTCAAAAAACATGGAACTGCAACTCAAGCAGAGCGAGGAGAAATTTCGCACTATTTCAGAAAATTCACCGACGGGAATTTTTATCTACACAGAACGGATCATTTATGTGAATCGGGCACTTGTTGCCATGTCCGGCTACAGCGCCGCAGAACTTTACGAGATGAAAATTTGGGATCTGGTTGCCGAACCGATGCGACAGCCTGTCAAACAGATGGCACTGCGACGGCTTAAAGGGGAGAAGTTTCCGCACCGTTACACCGATTTGCAGTTTATTAGTAAGCAGGGAGTTATAAAAGACATTCGTGCCACTACTGAAACCATTAAATACGACGGTGGTTATGCCGGACTGGGAACCTTGACTGATGTCACCGATATTAAAAAAACCAAGGCCCGACTCAAACTATTGGCTCAGGCAATGGAACAGACCGATGAACTGGTGCGCATTACAGATAAAAACGGTATCATGACCTATGTCAACGATGCCTTTGTTGCACACAGCGGCTACAAACATATTGAACTGCTCGATCATCCTTCAAATATTTTAAAATCAGGGCAACATGACGATGCTTTCTATCAAGAACTTTGGGAGACCCTTTTGTCCGGAAAAACCTATTCTAACGTTCTGGCAAACAAAAAGAAAGATGGGCAGATCTATTATGAGGAACTAACCATCTCGCCAATGTTTGATGAAAATCACTGCATTGAAAACTTTGTTGCGACCGGCAAAGATATTACCCAACGCATTATGATGGAGCAAAAGCTCAAAAAGTATGCTACTACCGACGAACTGACCAATCTCTCCAATCGCCGTCGCGGCAATGAACTCCTGGATATTGAACTCGATCGTTTTCATCGCTACCAGAGCAGTTTTGCCGTATTGATGATTGATATCGATCACTTCAAACATGTCAATGACACCTATGGTCATGATATTGGCGATCAGGTATTGCAGCAACTCAGCAGGGTGCTCTCGCTTCACATTCGAAAGAGTGATGCACTC
>JAJRVF010000186.1 GCA_024277395.1 Campylobacterales bacterium | reverse complement strand
TCCGCAGCCGTAGAACCTCCTTTTTGGCATTACTCTCTGTATATACATGTAACACTTTTCATACGGCTTTTTAGAAGATATGTTTGTCAAAGTTTTAGGCTACATACTCAACTGATCTGTCAACACCAGACGGGACATTTTGAAAATATTGAGATGTTCCATTAAGCAAAAAAAAGGGCATAGTCATCTGAATATTTGGGAACAATGGCTGTTGGAAAGGTTGGATTACCCTCGCAAACGACTCACTTTTAAAGTACATTGAAATCTTTATAAAAATAACAATTTATTATAGATATACTATTACAATATTTAATACTTACATGCCTTAAAAGGAGTGTTATGAAGACCTTAATTTTAGCGCTATTGTTTGTAGCCGTAATGACCGGTTGCAGTGCAGCCTATGCCCCTAAATCAGTAAAATCTGATGTACCAAAAGTGATATTGACCCATAAGTTTCAGCTGCCAGATGCAACACTGCATTTAAGCGAGCTGATTGATGCAGAAGCATCGTATCACACGGAAAAAGAGCTTCAAGAGCTTTTAAACAGGCAACTTAAAGGATTGCTGAAAAATAAGAAACTGCTAACAGAAGACAAGCGAGCCAATACTTTGCTTATTACCGTGGAATATGAGCGGCGTTTTGTCGGCGACAAAACCCCTATCCCCTCAAGCGCTTTGGCCTATCCAAGTTATGCATACACGGTTACGGTGATGGATAAAGACAAAGTCTTGACTGCTGCTACCCAAAAGAAGAAGCGTTTTAAAGGAGGGTTGGCCATGAGTAAACAGGTTGTCAACAAGCTTCTACACGATAAACGGAATGAAAACACCTTTATTAGTGCATTGGCTCGCGACATTGTGAAAACCATTCAGGCCTTGCAGCAGAAGTAGTTTTCTTAAAGGGTATTCGTTATTTTAGAGTATAATTTCGCATGACAATTTTAAAAGCTACCAACTTGGCTCATGCCTTTGATTATCCTCTTTTTGCTGATGTTTCTTTTGCGTTGCGCACTTTGGAGTCGCTTGCCATCATCGGTGTGAGCGGTAGCGGAAAGTCGACATTGCTGCATATATTATCGACTCTGCTGCAACCCAAATCCGGCGAAGTAGAGCTTTTTGGCAAGCCAATTTATACTATGAGCAACCCTGAGCTGATTGCGCTGCGGCGCCACGATATCGGCTTAATATATCAGGCACACTACCTGCTCAAAGGCTTTAGTGCCCGAGAAAATCTTGAGGTTGCTTCCATCCTTTCTCATCAGGCCATTGATGAGGCGCTCTTGCAGCGTTTGGGAGTGCACCATGTATTAGAGCAGAAGGTAACCGAACTCTCCGGAGGGCAGCAGCAGCGCATCTCCATTGCTCGGGTGCTAACGAAAAAACCGCGTCTTATTTTTGCCGACGAGCCTACCGGTAACCTCGACAGTGAAACCGCAGATGAGGTCATGCAGACTTTTTACGACTACATTAAAGAGTATGAGAGTGCCATGGTGCTGGTAACCCACGATGAAGAGTTGGCATTTAAATGTGACTCCGTGTATCGTTTAGAGCATCAGCAGCTGGTAAAAGTCAAGTAATATGGAGTGGGCTCAACTCTTTGCACAAGAGCATGTTGTTGCCTTTTTACTGCTTTTTGTCCGCTTTGGAGCCTTATTTTTAGAGACCCCTATCTTTTCACATACCAATATTCCCATGACGCTGAAAGCGGCACTGGCATTTTTCTTTACCGTGATCTTTTTTCCGTCATTGCCTCCGCTGAGTATTGAGATTGGCGTGGCGTCATTGACATTGGCTATCTTAGGAGAGTTTCTTTTTGGATTGACAATCGGTTTGGTATTGCAGTTGGCCTACCATATTATTACCTTTGCCGGAGGGCAAATTTCATTTATTATGGGCTTTTCTCTGGCATCGGCGATTGATCCGCAGACAGGGGTCTCCATGCCCATTATTAGCCAATTTCTCTCCCTTATTGCTTTAATGATCCTCTTTACGCTGGATCTGCATCACTGGGTACTGCTGTATGTCAATGCGTCGCTCTCCGCTATTCCGCTGGGGGGATTCTTGCTTACTCCGGATCTTTTTGAGTATATTATTCACGCGGCTGCGAATATGTTTTTGGTTGGTTTTATAATCGCTTTTCCTATCATTGCGCTCTCATGGCTTGCCGATGTTATTTTCGGTATGCTTATGAAAACCATGCCGCAGTTTAACCTTTTGGTTATTGGCTTTCCTATTAAAATTGCAGTCTCTTTTGTTGTACTCATTACAACTTTGGCGGCAACCATGCACATTATGAAGCTGGAGATGCTGCAAGCATTCAACTGGTTAGAACGGCTCTTTTAGATAGGGTTTGCTGTAGGGCAGCAGGGTATTGCGAATCTTATTGGCGTATTCTCGGGCATATTGGGTGTGCGAACACTCCAAAAATGAAAATGTTGAGTGCATCAGTGCAGTATCGAGTGCGGTCGATAATTTACATGTAAGCGTATCGTCAATCAAAATAAGTGAAAAAGTCAGCGGCATGATGCTGTGAGAATCCATAAACAATAAAGAGACATTTGCATATTGTACCCACTCCACACCGAGGTTTTCGTCTGAATACGAGATGATCTGTATAGGGATTTTCTTTTTGACTGACGGTAATAATGCTTTTTTTAGTTCATAACTGTCAATTTTAGTGCTTATTATAGTAACACTTGATTGTGCCTCCTGTAATGCCTTGCAGAGGTAGGAAAGTGCGCTGTCATGCTGATGCGGCAGGATGTAAGAGATGTTTTTTGCGACCAAAGCGGCTGTGAAAATGGAAAGGAATAACAGAGTTTTCATTGTTTTTTGGCTACAATAATAGCATTTACAGAATCTGTTTTCAATTAACCGTTATGTTGGAGTGACCCGATGAATATTTTGCTTATCAACGATAATCCTGTTGTTACCAAGTTAGTAACCCTAAGTGCACAAAAAACCGGTGATGAATTGGAAACTGTCAATGCAATAGAGCAGATTGATGCCGGGGCATATGACTTGCTGATTTTCGATAATGCACTGTTTGATCCTATGCTATATGACCAGTTAACGTCACAGGTCACCTTTACAAAAACGCTTTATATGGGAAGTCGCGGTGTTGATAAACCCGATGATTTTGACATGATGCTCAACAAGCCCTTTTTACCGACAGATCTGGTAGATCTGTTTACGGATCTTTCGCATGAGCTGGAGACGACAGCACCGGCAGAAGAAGCGCCTGTATTTGATGAGACACTGCTTGAGGAGGAAGCGATAGATCTTGAGAACCTGGGCGATGAAGTAGAGGTAGATCTGGATGATGAGGAGGAGATTGATCTTGACAGTGCCATTGAAGCACTCAGTAATGCGGGTGAACATGACCTTGAAGATGAGCTGCTTGGTGATGATGCGGATGATTTGGAAGTACCTTTAGATGCTTCAGGTGAACTCTTAGAAGAGTTAGCAGAGCCCGCTGAACTTCAAGAGAGTATTTTAGATAAAGATGACCTAGAAGAGGTGCAGGCACTGCTTGAAGAGGAAGAGCGTACAGATACGGCTGTATCGGACACGCCTGTTTTTGATGATGAGGAGTTGTTGTCAGAAGTACAAACATCAGAAGAGACGGAACACGAAGTAAAAGCAGAGGAGTCTCTTGAAGATGCAGTAGATGAAGATTTGTCTGACGATGCACCAGAAGAAGAGATAGACATTTCAGAAGTGACAATGGAGACCTCTTCTGATGAAGAGATTCTTGGAGATGTCAGTAATGAAGAGGATCTGACCCTCATAGAAGAGAGTCTTGAAGATGCAGTGGAGAATCTAAGCGAGGAGGAGCTTAACGCACCGGTTAATGAGGAGATGTTGCTTAATATTGTTAATGATGAGAGCAGTGCTTTTGATGAATTTGATGCGCTCGACATTGATGCGGTGCGCAGTGCTTTAGGCGAAACACGTGAAGAAGCTATTGAAGATCAGTGCGACCGTGATGCCCTGGAACAGGTGGAAGAGCAGCTGCTCTCAAGCGAGAGCGAAGAGCGACCGCAGGAGGAGACGACCTGCGATCCGAACAACGGCATTGAAGCCCTGCAGGCAGTGTTGGGTGCGCTGCAAAACAAAGAGGTTGCGCAATCGTTAAAAGCGATGAATATCACCATCAATATCTCATTTGGGGAGCAGTAGTTGAATTACGATACCGGAGCTATTTTAGTGCTTTCAGGACCCAGCGGTGCAGGGAAGAGCTCACTGATTAAAAAAATTGAACATGAGATCGGAGATTACTATTTCTCTATTTCAACCACAACACGTCCCATGCGAGAAGGAGAAGTTGAGGGGGTAGATTACTATTTTGTCTCAAAGCAGACCTTTCAAGAGGATATTGAAAACGAACATTTTCTGGAGCATGCCAATGTCCACGGTAACTACTACGGCACCTCCATTAAACCGGTTAAGCAGGCGTTAAAAGAGGGAAAATTGGTACTTTTCGATATTGATGTGCAAGGGCATGATGCCGTGCGAAGCCGTCTGGGTGATATTATGACCTCCGTCTTTATTACAACACCGAGTCTGCATGAACTCAAACGACGGCTCAACAATCGGGCTACCGATGCCCGTGACGTGATTGACAACCGCATTAAAATGGCCAAACGCGAGATTCAGCGTATTAGTGAATTTGACTATCTGATTATAAACGAAGATCTGGATCAGGCGGCAAAACATTTGACACGCATTGCCAAAGCGGCCAAGCTGAAAATACCCAGTATAGATATTAGCAATTTTATTCGCCAGTGGGAAGAGGACGCGTAGCCAAGATTGTAAGCACTCTTACAGCAAAGCAAAGCTATACTAGCACCACGAATTTCAATTTTTAACAAGGAACCGTATATGGGTATGCCAGGAACAACCGAACTCATTATTATTTTAGTCGTAGTACTTTTGCTTTTTGGAGGTAAAAAAATTCCCGAGCTTGCCAAAGGCTTGGGACAAGGTATTAAAAACTTCAAAAAGTCAGTCAAAGACGATGAGCCTGAAGCAGCATCAACCGATGATGCCAAAAAAGTAGAAAAATCAACCGATAGCGATAGTGTTGACGCTCCCAAAGACACTACCAAGCAAGCATAACATTGAAGCAGCGAGTTGCGGCGCTACTGCGCGATAAATTTGAGCGTGATGTTGTTTTAGAGAAGCCAAAGGATCGCTCTTTTGGACATTTTGCCACCCCTATAGCCTTTTCTCTTGCCAAAGAGTTGCGCAAATCGCCGATGCTCATTGCCGAAGAGATTACAGCATCGTTTGATGATTCTGAGATGTTCAGTGCAGTTGAATCGGTCAAAGGCTACATCAACTTCCGACTTTCTGAGCGTTTTTTAGACACTTATGCGTCATGGGCGCTTGAGCAGGGCAGCGCCTTTGGTTCTTCCAATAAGAAAGGGAGAATTTTGCTAGAATTTGTCAGTGCCAATCCGACAGGTCCTTTACATATAGGACATGCCCGCGGTGCGGTATATGGCGATACGCTATTGCGACTCGGGCGTCAGCTTGGCTATGACGTTCAAGCAGAGTATTATGTGAATGATGCCGGTAACCAGATCGATTTACTGGGGCTTTCACTGCAGCTTGAAGGGCAGCACAGTATTGTAAAAAAAGAGGTGACGTGGCCGGAGAAATATTACCGCGGTGAGTACCTGAGTGCGTTGGCACATGAGGCATCTGAGCGGTTTGGAAATGAGGTTTTTACCGACCTTTCCCGTCAAAAAGAGCTGGCACTATGGGCAAAAGATCGGGTTATGGCACTGATTGTTGCTGATTTGAAAGCGGTTAATATTGAATTTGACTCTTTTGTGAGTGAAAGTGCACTCTATAGTGAC
>JAJRVF010000185.1 GCA_024277395.1 Campylobacterales bacterium | reverse complement strand
CTGCTTGTCTCGTTGAAAAAGGTCATTTTTTTCAACAAAAACGGTCTGGACGTTTTTGTGAAACTGCTCTCAAGTATTCGCTCTAAACTTCACATTATTATTGGTTTTTGTGATTATGATACCAAAAAATATATGGCGATCTCAAAATTTTATGAAAATGATCTTAACTTTTCACTCTTTCGAACCCAAAAAATTGCCATGCTCTTTGCCGCAAGCAACAGCGAATCCTCCAAAAAAGTACTGGTTTACAATCCGGAAGCATCTCAGCGCTCTTCTATTGCTATAGAGCTCTTCGATAACGGTCACCACCCCGTAATTGCACAAAGCCTCAAGGAGTTTGAAGAGAAAAAACAGCATGCCGAAACTTTTGACGTGATTGTCGAAGAGACTTTTTTGGGACTGTTCGGACAAAAAATCGCCACACGGGTACGCGGGAACGCCATCATCTACTCCGTCTCCAACTATCTTGACGCCGAAATTTCGGACAGTTTCAATATTGCCTATCACAACAACTCGCTTAACGTCGGTTTCAGACTCTTTATTTTTGATGCCTATAAAGTAGTCTCCATGAACGTTCATGCTTTTAATTTTTTTGCCAAACTCGCATCTGCAGCAGCAGAGTACAATGCCACCCTCTGCTTTGTCGGACTCACTTTTGAAAAAACTCCCGAATCGTTTAAAAATGATCTTGAAGATTCGGGCATCATGTTTTTTGATAAAATGGAAGATATTTTAGAGAACAAAGAGCTGCTAGAAGAGCTCGGGGGAAGCAGTGCCGCCGTTGTAAAAAGCAAACGTATACTCAATAAAGTACTGGTCAACGAACTCCCCCGTTTTATTGATGCCACCGTCTCCACTATTGAAATGATGACCAACGCCAAAGCTTCCAAAGAAGGAGCAAGCGTGCAAGATATTAGCGTTCGTAAAAAGAGTAATCATATTGCCAGCTCCATCGGATTCTACGGTGACCTTGACGGTATGGTTGCTCTCTCCTTTCCGCATAGCATTGCGAAAAAAACCTGCGAACTGCTCTTAGGCGAGGCAACTGAATCCGAAGAGGAGATTTTAGATGCCTTGGCTGAGTTTGTCAATATCATCGGCGGTCGCGTCAAATCGCTCCTTTTAGAAAAAAATATTAACGTTACCATTACGCTGCCGCGAACCTATACATCAATTGGTGCACTTTTGCAAGTGGTTGAAGGAAAAAAAGGGGTGCAGGTCGATCTCAACTTCGACGGAGAAAATTTTATCTTTTTTTTAACCCGCTAATACGCTCTTTTTAGATAAAATGGTAAAAAAAATCAAGGTGTCATTCAATGTTAGTAGCACCGAGCGTACTCTCTGCAGACTTTGGAAATTTGGCACGCGATGTGAAACGCATTTGCGATGCCGGCTGTGACTTGGTTCATGTCGATGTTATGGACGGTCACTTTGTACCAAATCTTACCATTGGTCCGGTGGTCGTATCGGCTATTGCTGCGGCAGCCACCAAGCCTCTGGATATTCACTTGATGGTCGAAAACAATACCTTTTTCGTTGATCTGTTTGCACCGTTAAAGCCGGAATTTATCTCGTTTCATATCGAAGAGGAGAAACATCCGCATCGGCTCATTCAAAAAATACGCTCTTTGGGCATTCGTCCGGCTATTGTCTTGAACCCGCATACACCGCCTGAAACATTAGAATACCTCTTGGAAGATCTGGACATGGTTCTGGTAATGAGTGTCAATCCCGGTTTCGGCGGTCAAAGCTTTATTCCCAATGTTGTAACTAAAATCAAACGTCTTAAAGCACTGCGTGATGCTGTCAATCCTGAGTGCCTCATTGAAATAGACGGTGGCGTGAACCATACCAATATTACGATGCTGCGTGATGCCGGTGTTGATGTCTGCGTTGCGGGAAGCTATGTCTTTAATCATACCGATATCAAACAAGCGATTGACTCCCTGCACGTATGAGAACAAAAATTTGCGGTATTACCAATCTCAATGATGCCCTTGCGGCAATTGATGCCGGTGCCGATGCATTGGGCTTTGTCTTTTACAAACCTTCCCCTCGTTATATCAGCATTGAAGCTGCTGCCGCTATTGTTGCGGCTTTGCCGCCTTTTGTTGAAAAAGTGGCACTTTTTGTCAATACCGATGCCGATACCATCAACCAAACCTGCAATCAGGCACACATGACCCTTGCCCAAATTCACTTTGAAGCAGAAGAAGCACTGTTTGATGCTTTGGAGGTACCTTATCTGCGTGTAATTCGAGCTCAAAAACAAGAAGATGTTTTACGCTATAGCGATACCTATCGTCTTATTGATGCCTATTGCCAGAGCTATGGCGGATCCGGCAAACGCCTCAATATTGAATGGTTTAAGAATGTCGAATGTTCCAAGATTATTCTTGCCGGCGGATTGCATGCGGACAATGTCGCATCACTAAAACCCTACGGATTCTATGGTGTTGATGTCAGCAGCGGTGTGGAGGCATCAAAAGGAGTCAAAGATGCCCAAAAAGTACGTAGCTTTATTCGCGAGGCACGCTGTTGAGTTTTTTTAACCAAAAAAGTGATTATGCCCTCTCTAAAAGCGGTATTGCCGTTAGTAATTTTCTCTCACTGATCGATGAGCCCTATAGTGAAAGTTTTGAAATTTTCAAAGCACAGGGTCTTGAATTTATTGAATACAAAGGGCGCTACTACTACGCTACAACATTTTGCGATGTTGATGATGCCACTTTCTGCATCGTCGATATCGAGACCAACGGATCACGCCCCAATAAACATCAAATTATTGAGATCGGTGCAATCAAGGTTAAGAATCGCACCATTATTGAAAGCTATGAGAGTTTGGTACAATGTGAGAATATCTCTTCACATATTAGCGCCATTACCGGTATCACTGCGGACGATACGCTCAATGCTCCGACGCTCAATCAGGTGATGCAAGAGTTTCGCATCTTTTTAGGTACCGATATTTTTGTGGCACATGACGTGAAATTTGATTACGGTTTTATCTCCGAATGATGCAGCGAGTTGGGCTTGAACCCTTGATAAATCGTAGTTTATGCACCATTGATCTTGCTGAACGTACCATCAGTGCCTATCGTTACGGATTGGCCTATTTGAACCGTCAGCTTGATCTTTACGGTGATGCCACCCACCATCGCGCACTCTATGATGCAATGACAGCCACAAAGCTGTTCAAAAAGACCTTGCAATTTCTTCCTGAAAGTATTGAAAGCGCCGAAGATTTGATTCGTTTTTCTAAGGAGGCCTCACGACTTAAACGTCCACAGTTCGATCCGGAACTATTGGAGGAAAAAGAGTCTTAGTTCTTTTCACTCTCCTCGGGTTTATCTTCACCGTATGCCCCTACGGACGTTAATTTATCATAACGCATCTGCAGACGTTCTTCCTTGCTCATACTACGCAACATTTCCAACTGTTCTAAAAAATACTCAGCTATCGCTTCGGCTGCACCTTCTTTATCGCGGTGAGCACCAATGATCGGTTCATTGACAATATCATCAATCAAGCCCATCTCTTTAAGGTCGCTGCTCGTGATTTTCAGTGCTTTCGTTGCTGCCTCTACTTTAGCAGAGTCATTCCATAAAATAGCTGAACAACCCTCCGGAGAGATGACACTAAAGACTGAATAGCGCATCATTGCCAGCTTGTCAGCAACACCAATGGCCAGGGCACCGCCACTACCCCCTTCTCCAATAACAACAGAGATTGTGATCGTGTCTAATGCGGAAAATTCTAAAAGATTTTTAGCAATGGCCTCACTCTGATTCCTCTCTTCAGCACCAATCCCCGGATAGGCACCCGGCGTGTCAATCAGCATTAAAATCGGAATATTAAATTTATTGGCAAGTTCTGCCGCACGCAGCGCTTTGCGGTACCCTTCAGGATGCGGCATGCCAAAATTGCGTTTTATTTTATTGGTCGTACCCCGCCCTTTTTGCTCGCCGATAACCATCACTTTTTCACCGCGAATGTAGCCCAGTACACACATAATAGCCGGATCGTCTCGAAAATGGCGATCTCCATGTATCTCATATGAATCTTCAACAATCAGATTAATATAGTCTTTAGTGTAAGGACGATCCAAATGCCGTGCCAACTGCAATTCTTGGTAAGACGAGAGATTCTTATAGGTTTTGTTGACCTCTTTTTCAAGGTCTTTTTGCAATATCTATACTGCTTGAGCGTCATGACGCACCTCGGCAGAGACAATATCCTCTTGAATAACCCGTATTTTCTCTTCAAAATCCAAATACGTTGCCATCGTCTTAACCTTAGTGTTAGATTTTCTTAAAAATTAAAACGCCGTTCGTACCGCCAAAACCAAAGGAGTTACTCATAACTACATTAAGCTCAGCTTGACGGGCTATGTTGGGTACAACATCCAAATCACAATGTTCATCAGGCGTTTCATAGTTAATGGTCGGTGGAATAATACCCTCGCGCATTGCCATCAAACAGGTCACGGCTTCAATACCTCCGGCAGCGCCCAAGCAGTGCCCTACCTGTCCTTTAATAGAACTAACCGGCGGACAATGCTCTCTCCCGCCAAAGAGCTCTTTAATGGCTGCTGTTTCATTTTTATCATTAATGGGCGTACTCGTTCCGTGTGCATTGACATAATCAACCTTTGGCATTCCGGCCATCTTATAAGCTGCTTTCATGGCTCGTGCCGGACCATCCAGACTCGGTGTCGTAATATGATTAGCATCGCCACTCTCGCCAAAGCCGATCACCTCGCCGTAAATTCGTGCACCACGGGATTTAGCGCATTCATACTCTTCAAGCACCAGTGCCGCACCGCCTTCACCCATAACAAAGCCGTCACGATCGGCATCAAAAGGACGCGAGGCATGTTGAGGGTCATCATTACGCGTTGAAAGTGCTTTCATAGCAGCAAAACCGCCTACACCCACACCCGTAACCGCCGATTCGGCTGCAACGACCAGCATACGATCGGCACCGTTGCAAATAATGGTCTTGACTGCTTCTGAAACCGAGTGTGTCCCTGCAGCACATGCCGTTACCGCGGAGAGATTCGGCCCCTTAAGTCCGTGCTCAATAGAGACAAAACCACCCAACATGTTGACCAGTGATGAAGGGATAAAAAACGGGGAAATACGACGCGGACCGCGTGTCTCTAAAATAATGGAGTTCTTTTCAATCGCCGGCAATCCGCCAATCCCCGATGCGGCACTAATACCGAAACGCTCCATGTCAACATTGTCAGTTATACCGGCATCTGCCATGGCCTCTTGCGCTGCTTTGAGACCAAAGTGAATAAAGCGGTCGGCTTTTTTCACCTCCTTGGGTGGCATTACCGTCGCAGGGTCGAAATCTTTGACCTCCGCTGCAATTTTCACACTGTAGCTTGAAGGATCAAAAATGGTAATATCGCCAATACCGCACTTACCGGCACAAATGGCTTTAAAAGAGCTCTCTTTATCGTGCCCCAAAGCGTTAATCATGCCCATACCGGTTACTACTACTCGTCTCACATACACTCCTGTATATCAATATTCTCAGATATCGGTTCGCTTGAACCCACCACTAAAAATACATGTAACGTCACTGTCGGGCACTCCCGACAGTGAAAACTTACGCTTTACTTTCGATGTAATTTACTACATCTTGAACGGTTTGAATTTTCTCAGCTTCATCATCCGGAATTTCAATATCAAACTTTTCTTCAAGTGCCATTACTAGCTCAACCACGTCAAGACTGTCCGCGCCCAAATCTTCTACAAATTTTGCATCTTCCTTAACCTCATCAGCATTCACGCTCAGTTGCTCTACTACTACTTCTTTGATATCGTCCAAAAGTGCCATCACAGCTCCTACAAATAAATTTATTGAGATTATAACATAGATAGCTTAACACTCTTAGAATGAAGTAAAAAAAGTGTTAAAAGCGAAAAAAAGGGTTGTAAAAGTCCCGAAAGGAACCTCTACATATACATGCCGCCGTTAACTCTGAGAGTCTCTCCGGTAATATATGAAGCAGCGTCTGAGAGTAAAAATGCCGTTGCTTCGGCCACCTCTGCCGCATTGCCGAACCGTCCCATCGGAATCTTGGAAACAAATGCCTCTTTTACCTCATCATTAAGTTCATCAGTCATATCGGTGGCAATAAAGCCCGGAGTAACGGTATTGTACCGAATACCGCTTGATGCTGCTTCAAGGGCAAAACTTTTACTCATCGCAATCACTCCTCCTTTCGAAGCGGCATAGTTGGTTTGTCCTGCATTGCCGGTCTCACCGACAATAGAAGCAATATTGACAATACTTCCGAATTTCTTTTTTCGCATCACCTTCATTGATTCACGACATCCGATAAATGCCGATTTCAGGTTCGCTTCAATGACGCTCATAAAATCGTCGCCTTTCATACGCAGTGCCAGCTTGTCATTGGTAATACCGGCGTTATTAACCAGATACGACAAGCCGCCGTCAGCATCAACAACAGTCTTCACAGCATCAACAAATGCCGCCTCGTCACTCACATCAAACCCAATTACCGCCGCTTGGCCTCCGGCGGCTTCAATCTCGGCTTGAACGGCATCAGCCGCGGCCGCACCGCTTCGATAATTAATCCACACTTTCAAACCGTATCCTGCCAGTACTTTGGCAATCTCTGCTCCAATTCCACGACTCGATCCGGTCACAAGCACGTTTGTTCCGCTAAATGTCATTCTCTTCCTTTTTTACATGTAAATTTTAGATTAACGCATGATCCATCTCGTTGGGAATAGGGATCTCCATAAGTTTTAAAACCGTCGGCGCGATGTTGTTAAGCGCCCCTGCATCAACTTTGCTTACTCCCTCTGCAACAACAAAACACCACACTTTGCCTACCGTATGGTTGGTGAGTACATTTCCGTTACCATCACGCATCTCTTCGCAGTTTCCGTGATCGGATGTCAACACAACACGGTAGTCACACTCGCGTGCTTTGTCCAAGATTCTGCCCAGTTGGGTATCAACCGTTTCAACTGCCTTCACAGCAGCTTCGTAATTACCGGTATGTCCGACCATATCGCCGTTGGCAAAATTGACGACAATAAAATCCGTTTCGGCCTCCATCCCTTTAAGTACTGCATCGCACACCGCTTTGGCGCTCATCTCAGGCTTTTCGTCATACGTTGTCACATCAGGACTGGGAATCAGCACCCGCGTTTCATTCAGATAGGGCTCATCAATACCGCCGTTAAAGAAAAAGGTGACATGGGCATACTTTTCCGTCTCCGCCGTATGCAGTTGTCGCAGTCCCTGCGCACTTATGACCTCTGCCAGCGTATTTTCAGGAACCTCTTTGCGAAAGAGCACCGGATAAGGGAAGCTTTTATCATACTCCGTGATTGTTGCCAAATTCACCGGAACGTATGCCCGCTCAAATGCGTCAAAGTCCGCATCACCAAGAGCTGTTACCAATTCACGCATGCGGTCACTTCGAAAGTTAACGGTCAACACCGCATCATCCGCTTTAAAACCGTTGTACCCGTCAAATGCCGTCGGAACCAGAAACTCATCGGTAACGCCTTCGGCATAAGAAAGCTCAATATAGTCATGCGGTGAACAGTCGTTTTTCGGTTCGGCCTTGACAATGGCATGATACGCCTGCTCAATACGCTCCCAACGATTGTCACGATCCATCGCATAGAAACGTCCTCCGACGGTCGCAATAGTAATATTGTTGCTTAGATGGGCTTCTATTTGATCTAAAAAGCGTTGTGCCGAGGTCGGCGAAACATCGCGACCGTCGGTAACTAGGTGCAAGAAAACCTTTTTTCCCGCTTCAGCAGCGATCTCGGCGATTCCGATAAAATGGTCAATATGCGAATGCACACCGCCATCACTCATCAGACCAATAAGATGCAAGCGCTTGCTTTGATGTTGCAGCAAAGCTACAAATGCCGGATTGTCTTTAAGAGTTCCCTCCTGCAGTGCCAAAGAGATTTTCACCAAATCCTGATACAACACCCTGCCGCTTCCAATGCTCATGTGTCCCACTTCCGAATTTCCCATTTGACCCTCGGGCAGTCCGACACTTAAACCGAAGGTGTCAACAAGTGCATGAGGCACCTCATGAAACAGCCTCTCATATGTCGGCTTTTTGGCATTGTAGAAGGCGTTGGATTCCGTACGGGCAGAATAACCAATACCGTCTGTAATAACGAGAATTGCTTTTTTTGACAAAAGCGCTCCTTTTTAATTAAAAAATTTGTGCAATTATATTAAAATATCGCTTTTAAGTACTTAAGCCGTTTTTCGTACCACATATCTTAAACCTAGGATACACCACTTTATGCTTTACTGGATCTATCAAATTTTCGATGTGAATATCTTGCAGTATATTACCGTTCGCGCCGGTATTGCTTTTTTTCTTGCACTCATCTTTACCCTCACTCTCATGCCGCGTTTTATTCGCTGGGCTCAAAACTCCGACCATCATCAACCCATTAACGAATGGGCTCCCGACAGCCATCAAGAGAAGGCAAAAACGCCGACTATGGGCGGCGTAGTCTTTATTTGCGCTACCATAGCTGCTTCACTCTTGAGCATTAAATTTAGCAGCGCCTATGCTTTAGGCGGTCTTTTGACCCTGTTTCTTTTTGCCGCCATCGGGTTTCAAGACGACTATACCAAAGTACGTCACAACAAAAATCTTGCCGGTCTGAGTGCCCGTGCCAAACTGCTCTTACAAATTGGCGCCTCCGTACTTATCGGCATATTTTTAATGTTTTTTGCCGATTTTAGCACGAAACTCTACATCCCGTTTATTAAAACGGCGCTTTTTGACATGGGCAGCTTCTCGCTGCTCTTTTGGATCTTTGTTATGGTCGGCACCTCCAATGCAGTCAACTTGACCGACGGGCTTGACGGACTGGCAACGGTACCTTCCATTGCCTCGCTGGCATCATTGAGCATTATTGTCTATATTACCGGTAACGCCGTCATTAGCAACTACCTACTCATGCCCCATTTCAATGTGGGGGAAGTGGCTGTTATCTCCTCAGCGCTCATTGGCGCTTTGGCCGGATTTTTATGGTTTAACTGCCACCCCGCCGAAGTTTTTATGGGTGATAGCGGGTCGCTGACGCTGGGTGCTTTTATTGCCTATATGGCCATTATCTCCAAAAGTGAATTTTTACTCATTCTTATCGGTCTGATTTTTGTCATTGAGACCGTGTCGGTCATTTTACAGGTGGGCAGTTACCGACTGCGTAACAAACGGGTCTTTTTAATGGCTCCCATTCACCACCATTTTGAGATGAAAAACTGGAAAGAGAATAAAATTATTGTCCGCTTCTGGATCATTGCCATGCTCTCCAATCTTCTGGCGCTCGTCACCTTAAAGATTCGCTAATGGCACAGACAATTAGCTGTTTTGGTTACGGAAAAACCACACAAGCGCTTGCCAAGGCCGGAAATACATGTATTTTTTATGATGACAAGGTCAGCAAACCTTTTCGTGATGCTGATGGCAACCGTGTGCTTCCGTCACACCTTTTTGACCCGAAATATTCTCTTTTGGAGGTTCCCTCACCCGGTATTGCACCGAGCAACCCGCTTATTAAGCAGGCACGTCATCTGATGAGTGATTATGACTTGTATGCCGAACAGATGCCCTTTTGTATCTGGGTCAGCGGCACCAACGGCAAAACCACCACCACACAGATGATTGAGCACATGCTCGCTTCTCGCGGCGCCGTTAGCGGCGGTAACATCGGAACACCGGTAGCACTGCTGGACTCTAGCGCACCCATTTGGATTTTAGAGACCAGCTCATACACCCTGCACTATACCACGCGGGCCAAACCCAATATTTACGTGCTGCTGCCCATTGCTCCGGATCATTTGAGTTGGCACGGGAGTATGGAAGCATACGAAACAGCAAAACTCAAGCCGCTGCAGCAGCTGCAAGAAGGGGAAGCGGTCATATTGCCACGCCGCTATGCCGACTGCCCGACGGCCGGATTTAAGATTCTCTACGACAACGAACACGATCTGGCCGATTATTTTGGATTTGATCTAAACAAGATTGCTTTCAAAGGTGTCTTTCTGCTTGATGCCGTCATTGCCATGGGCATTGAGAAAATACTGTACAATCGAACCGACTATGAACGTATCAACTGTTTTACCATGGATGCCCACCGCCAAGAAGAGTTTTACGACGCGCAAGGGCGACTCTGGGTCAATGACTCCAAAGCGACCAATGTCGATGCAACGCTAGCTGCTTTGCGAAGCTTTGGTGAGCGACCGCTGCACCTCATTGTAGGCGGTGACGACAAAGGGGTCTCACTGACACCGCTCTTTGAAGCACTGAGGGCATTTTCTTCAGAACTCCGTCTTTATATTATCGGGGCTAATGCTGCGCGATTAAGTCGTCTGGCCGCTGATTACGGCATAGCACATATTACATGTAAAGTGCTCGAGCGTGCCGTTATCGAGATAGCCGCACACCACACCCAAAACAGCGTCGCTCTGCTCTCGCCCGCCGCAGCAAGTTTAGACCAGTTTAGCTCCTACACAGCACGCGGCAATGAATTTAAAGAGCGGGTTCAGGCATTAAGCTAGTTTTTAAACTTCAATAGCTATAATTTCGACCTCTTAAATGTGGCCTGTTAGCTCAGTCGGTAGAGCAAGTGACTGAAAATCACTGTGTCCTTGGTTCGATTCCGAGACAGGCCACCACCTTATTGTTACTATCTATTTGACTAATACTCCTATAATTTTAATGATACTGCACAATACACCGCGGAATAGAGCAGTTCGGTAGCTCGTCGGGCTCATAACCCGAAGGTCACAGGTTCAAATCCTGTTTCCGCAACCAACTATATTTACCAACAACTCAAAACCGATCCCCTTTCACGGCACCTGAATTAATTGCACGCCATAAATAACCGTCATGCCTAGCGTATAAGCTCCAAGCAGGTAAACATTTCTTGGATTGCCCGAAAGTTTGGGTGTCTTGATTTCAGACACATTTAAGATAGCAAGAGTGACACCGCCAACATATAAGATAATGGTAAACATATCATGACTTACTGCCCCATGCAGTAAAAATATAAACACTAAAATAAGACTATTGTTATCCAGTGCAAGTCCTGTGTATTTTGCTCCCTCTCCTAAGCCATACGTACTGAAATAGCTCAGTCTTATTGCAGCAGCGGCCATCATTATAAAAGCTCCAATTAAAAAGACAGGCTCGAATTGCCCGTAAGATAACAGCAATATTGCAGGAGTAACCCCATAACTAACTATGTCTATTAGAACATCAAGCTGTCCGCCAAACTTTGCATCCGTAGAGGTTCTGCCCTTTAGTTTTCTTGCAACAAGTCCGTCAGCCCAGTCAAAAGCAACCGCCCAGACCATTCCAATCATAGCTGCCGCGTAAAGACCTGTAATACTAAAATAGATGGCAAGAACCGTACAGGCCAATCCTGCAAGGGACAATAAGTTGGGGAGATCTCTTACATACGAGAGCATTGTTTTTTGTTTCATTTTTACACTTTCTTTATTTTATTTAATATATAATAAATATTTCAATATTTATTAAAGATTTTTTTAGTAGTGCTACATTTTAGCATAAAGTGGGTATTATGTACTACTAAATGCTTTACAAGGAAATTTAAATGAAACTAGTCTATACCGTTGGTACTTTTGATATGGTGCACGTTGGTCATTTAGATTTGTTAGAGTACTGTGCAACTTTGGGTGACAAGTTCATAGTGGGTGTGGCTTCAGATGATGTAGTAGGTTCGTACAAGAGAAACACACCGATTATCCCGCTTGATCAGAGAATGAGAATGCTCAAATCGTTAAAATGCGTAGATGATGTTGTGTCTTATGAGACACTTGAATATGTAAGTCACTGCAAGGCATTACATGTTGATATCTTTGTTATAGGAGAAGACTGGGGAGATAAACCGCATAATATAGCGGTTGAAAAATATCTACAATCAAAAGGTGCAACCATTATACAGGTCAGCTATAACCCGCTGACTTCATCTACAAAAATCAAACAAAATGTTATTGCACAATCGCACAAGGGAAAATACTCCGTACATACCATTAACTAAACAACTGCCTCTGCTACACTACTCCGACAAGAGCTTCAAAAATGCTTTACCGTATCGCTCAAACTTTACCTCACCTACACCACCGACTTGCAGCATCGTTTCTTTGGTTCGGGGGCGCAAAACAGCCATCTCTTTAAGGGTCTTATCGCCAAAAACAATATAAGCAGGTACGCCTTGTTCTGATGCTATTTCATGACGTAAAGCACGAAGGGATTCAAACAGATCACTATCATATTCAAATATCTCCGGTGCAGATTTTTTAACAGTTTTAGCTTTAACATTAAGCCGATCAGCACGAATGAGCACCTTCTCTTTGCCTTTTAAAATTGACAATCCACTATTGGTTAAGACCAGACCTTGATGTTCATTGACATGTAAAGCTTCAATTTCAAGCATTCTGTCACACACAACAAACCACTGTTTTTTACTAAATTTCTCACCAATGCCATAGACGGATAGTTCATCATGATTGTTGGCTAAAACTTTTTGCTCTTTAGAGCCGCGCAATACATCAATGACATAATTTTTACCAAACATCTGACCCGTTCTATAAATAGCTGAGAGTAGCATCTGTGCTTCAGTCGTAATATCGCGCTTTTCATAGTCAGGTTCTAAACAGTTATCACAATGAGTGCCGCAAGATTGCATAACATCACCAAAATATTCTGCTACTTGTTGGTGACGGCAGGTTTCGCTCGTTGCATAACGATGAATAGAGTTAAGTTTTTGCAGCATATGTGTTTTATAGTTCTCTTCATCATTCATATCAATAAAACGTTTCTGCTGAAGAATATCAGATGCACCAAAGAGTAAAACTACATCGGCACTATCGCCATCGCGTCCCGCCCGTCCCATCTCTTGGTAGTAATTTTCAATGGTTTTTGGTAGTGACATGTGCACAACAAAGCGAATATTACTTTTATCAATTCCCATACCAAATGCAATGGTTGCTACAATAATTTTCACCTCATCATGTACAAAAGCATGAAAAGTATTATTGCGCTCCTGCGTTGGCAATCCTGCATGATAAGGAGCTGCAATATAACCACGTTGTTGCAAGTAGTGCGCAATGGCTTCAACATTTTTGCGTGAAAACGCGTAAACAATACCGCTCTCATTTTCATGGTCATTTAAAAAGTCTCGCAATTAGTCGTAACCATCCTTCATGCGATGACGAACCGTAATGTTTAAATTATCTCTAAAAACACTTCCTTGCAATTTACATGTATTTCGCAACTGAAGCAGTTGTTCAATATCATCACGTACCTGCCTGGTTGCCGTTGCCGTAAATGCGGCGATAGGCACATTGGGAAAATAAGTGCGAAGGCTTGAAAGCGCTCGAAAATCGGATCGAAACTCATGTCCCCACTCGCTAATACAGTGCGCCTCGTCAATGACAAAGTAGTTCAAAGCTATCTCACTCAGTACACGGCGCATTGCATCGGTATTGAGCCGTTCCGGGGAGAGGTATAAAAACTGTATATCGTTACGATACAGACGTGAGAGAATGTCACTAGACTCCTCACCGGTATGCATTGAAGAGAGCATTTGGGCTCGCATCCCTTGTGCCTGAAGGCTCTGCACTTGATCGTGCATAAGCGCCAACAGCGGTGAAACAACTACAGTGGTTCCTTGCATAAGCAGTGTCGGCAACTGATACGACAATGACTTACCGCCGCCCGTAGGCAGGATCATCAGTAAATCACGCCCGCTCAAAACGGCATCAACCGCCTCTTCTTGCAGTGGGCGAAAGGCATGGTGTCCAAATTGGGACTGCAATACGGTATATTTATTTACAGACATAACACTTCTTGCTTCGTATTTTCTTTATGTGAAAGAATAACATGTTAAGATAAGCATAAACTTGCAAGGAGACACTCATGAATTTTCAAAATGCCCATCTGCCCAAAGGGGCAACTGAAGTAGGTGCCACCCCCAATATGACCGAAAAGACGGTTGTCAAAGGAATCTTAAAAAACCATCTTGCCCCCAAAGGGAAGTATGCTCTGGTTGTTGTTGAAGAGGGTGCCTTGCAGTTTGTCTGGGAAGATGACAAAGCAAATATTTTAGATGCTGATGCCGAGCATCCTATTGTCATTGAACCGGAGCGTTTTCACCATGTCGTCATTACCGGTCCGGTACTCTTCCGGGTTGAATTTTACGATATTGTCGATGAGCAAAACGCACAACACAAAAACGGAGAGCGCCCCGGTGAGGTCTTTTGCGAGTGTATGAACTAAAGCGACTGCTCAGCTGCAATAAGTGCGACGACACCATCGTACATATCTTGTACGCACTGCACTTCGCTCACCCCTAGACGGCGACGGTTGCTAATGTCGTAAATGCCCCCTTCGCTTTCAGAATGTTCTCCGTGAATGCCGCGTATCTGCACATGATGCGCCTTGGCGATGGCCTCAAAACGTTCTTTATTTTGACCGAGCTTAGGCAGCTTGATGTGCACGCTCGCCCGCATGGCCGTTCCCAAATTGGTCGGGCAGCTGGTAATGTAGCCTAAATGCTTGCTATGGGAGAATGTCACGCTCTTTTCAATCGCACTCACGGCATGAAAAAGCCGTGTAAAAACCGCTTTAATATCGCCGCCACTCTGCATGGAGATGATACGCAGCTGATCCTCTTCGTTAATCCAGACCAAAAACGTTTTATCCTCATTATGGAAAATACCTCTGCCTTCGGGCCAATCGCGATTAAGACCTGCCGCTTCTAAAAAACGATCGCCCGCTTTAAAAAGAAAATGATCGCTAACAAGCTGCGCTTTGTCGGCACTGCTCATGCCTTGCAGCGGATAGTAGGTACCGCGTAATGCTCCTTCTAAACTCTCTAGTGCCTGTGACACCTGTGACTCTACCGCATTACGCTGCTCTTTGCTAATAGCAGGGCCTAGCGGTACATCGGCAATATTGCGCCCCACACGAATACGCGTGGAGACAATATAGTCTCCCGAAGTATCGGGGTTGGGCGCTTTGAGATCATCAGGGTTGAAATGACTGTGATGGGTATCACTACGGCAAAAACCGTGATACGCCTCAATGATCGGGTCAAACAGCGGCGCGAAGAGTGTGTACGACTCCGCATCACCCGCATACACGCCAATACTGCTGTCAGGGTTTTGTACTCCCGAATTAATCGCCTGATGCAGCGTGTAGCCATTCGACGTTTTTTTATCTTTTAACGCGTCAAAAATTTCGGGAGTAAGATACCGACACAAAAGCGAATGGCAATCTTTTGGAAAGCTTGGAAAGGTGTGATTCATAATGATTCCTTGAAGAGTTACTTGCACTATCTTATCGTAAGATTATTACAAGCAGAATTTACATGTAAATCCCATAACACCTACCGCTGCTTCAACCCCCGTTTTACATGTAAATCATACAGTATCGGAATAATCACCAAAGAGAGCACTGCCGAGCTCACCACGCCGCCGATCATAGGAGCAGCAATGCGCTGCATCACTTCACTGCCCACACCGTGTGCGTACATAATGGGCAGCAATCCTGCCAAAATGGCAAACACCGTCATCAGTTTGGGACGTACCCGCTTGAGGGCACCTTCGTAAATTGCTGCATTAACATGCGAAACATTAAAAGCCTTACCGTGTCGTTGTTTGGAGTCATCGACACTCTCTTGCAGATAGACAATCATCACAATAGCCGTCTCTGCCGCAATGCCCAAAAGTGCCAAAAAGCCGACAATCACCGCAATACTCATACTGAAATTGAGCAGGTCAATATAGAGCAGCCCGCCCAAAAGCGCAAAAGGCAGCGTACCAAAGACAATGAGCGTCGGTGCCAGCTGCTTGAGCGCAAAGAAAATCAGCACTAAAATCAAAAGCAGCACCGTCGGTACAATCCAGATGATTTTTTGCATGGCCGACTCCAAATACTCCGATTGCCCCGCCCACTCAATGTAGTAACCCGCAGGCATTGCTATATTGTCCAAAAGAGCTTTTGCCTCTTGCTTATAGGCCGTAGCACTCACTCCGGACTTGGGTGTAATGTAAATAAACGTCACCGGCATGCCCATCTCGCTTTTAATGACCGAGGCACTCTCTTTGTAACGTACCGTAGCAAACGTTTCTAGCGGCACAAAGCCCAATTGTGTCTGTATCTGAATGTTGCGGATATCTTCTATATTGCGGCGTTCATCCTCTTCTAAGCGCAGTGTGATCGGGTAACGCTCCAACCCGTCGTACATTGTGCTTATTGTCATACCTCCAATGGCACTGGAGGTATATTGCAGCAGCGTCTCTTTGGTGAGATTGTATCGCGCCAATGCCGTCTCGTCAATCTCAATATCAATGTAATATCCCGCACTGGCCTGATCGGCAAAGACCGATTGACTCCATTCAAATGTTCGCAGAGTCGCTTCAATGTTGTGAGCCACCTCCTGCATCACATCGGCATCACTGCCGTAGAGCTTAATGCCAAGCGGCGTGCGAATACCGCTTAAGAGCATATCGATCCGGCCGCGAATGGGATAGGTCCATGAGTTAATGAGCCCGGGAACCTGCAAAGCCGCTTCCATCTCTTCCATGAGCTTCTCATACGTCATTCCCTCACGCCATTGTGACTCGGGCTTTAGGGTAATGATGGTCTCAATCATCCCAAGCGGTGCCGGGTCGGTCGCGGTATCGGCACGTCCGCCTTTACCAAATACCGTCTCCACTTCGGGAAACGATTTCAAGATCTTGTCGGTTTTTTGGGTCAGTATTTTGCTTTGATCGACACTAATCCCGTACGGAGTGACGGGCATATACATAAAACTCTGTTCGTTAAGCATCGGCATAAACTCCCAGTTGAGTTTTTGATACACCGGCACAATTGCAACAAGTGAAGCAAAAACAAGAAGCAGGACAATATATTTAAATTTCAGACTGTAGATGAGAATCGGTCGGTAGAGCCACATAAAAAAGCGATTCAACGGATTTTGCTCTTCTGAGAGAATACGCCCTTTTAGAAAATAGACCATCAGCACCGGAACCAGCGTAATGGAAAGCAGCGCACCCGCACTCATAGCAAAAGTTTTTGTATAGGCAAGCGGCGTGAACAGCTGCCCCTCCTGACCCGAAAGTGCAAAAATAGGTAGGAAGGAGACTACTACCAACGACAGCGCAAAAAAGATCGGACGACCGACCTTTTGAGAACTCTGTACAATAGCATCAATACGTTCGGCATTACTCATCTGGGGTCGGATCTTTTTATGAGCATTTTCGATCATTACAATTGAAGCATCAACCATCGCTCCAATAGCAATGGCAATACCGCCCAAACTCATAATATTGGATCCGATACCAAAGAGTTTCATCAGTAAAAAAGCAAAACCGATGGTCAGCGGCAGTACAATCAATACAATCAGTGCTGAACGCAGATGCAGTAAAAACAGCCCGATAATGACCACTACAATAATGCTCTCTTCAAGCAGTGTTATTTTTAATGTATTGACCGCTTTTTCAATTAGTGACGAACGGTCATATGTTGTCACCACCTCGACATCATCAATTTTCAACTCACGCATCTTCTGCTTGATCTGCTCAATACTGCTATAGACATCTTCACCGTAGCGCAGCATCACAATACCGCCGACCACTTCACCCTCACCGTTAAGATCTGCCATACCGCGCCGATTTTTCGGGGTTAGTTCCACTCTGGCAATGTCACCGATACGCAACGGAATGCCGCGAGGCGTACTTACCACCAGACGGCGAATGTCGTCTAAGGTTTTGACATAGCCTTTGGCCTGCACCATCCACTCATAGCCGTTTTCAATGACAATACGCCCGCCGGTATCGTTATTGTTGTCTTTCAGTACCTTAGCTATATCTTTAATACCAAGATTGTACTGTACCAGCGTATCGTTGCTTACCGTCACCTGATAGGTCGGGACGAATCCGCCAATAGAGGCAACCTCGCTCACCCCTTCAACCCCCAAAAGCGCATACTTATAGTAGTAATCTTGCAGTGAACGCAGCTCAGCCAGATTTTTTGTTTTTGAAACCAGGGCGTACTCATAGACCCAGCCGACACCCGATGCATCAGGTCCGAGTGACACGTCCATACCCTCCGGCAGTTTCGAACCAATAGCAGAGAGCTGCTCAAGTACGCGTGTACGTGCCCAGTAGAGGTCCGTTCCCTCTTTAAAAATAATGTAAATTAGTGCATTGCCGTAGGTTGAGAATCCGCGAACCGTCTCAATGCCCGCAATGGCTAAAAACTGTGATACCAGCAGATAGGTTCCTTGATCTTCAATAATTTCCGGACTCTGACCCGCCCAATTGACCTGAACAATAACCTGTGGCGGTGAGAGGTCAGGCAGTGCGTCAAGCGGGGTATTTTTTAGTGACCAGTATGAACCTAAAATCAAAAACAGCGTTGCCATCAAGACTAAAAAACGGTTCTGAACACTCAGTGCAATAATCTTCTCTATCATCATCTACCCTTTTAGTACAGACCGTTAATCTGAGCATCCGAGTCCATCATGAAGAGTGCATTGTTAACCACTTCATCACCCTCTTGCAAACCCTCTATAATTCGGTACGTATGGCGATCTAGCGGCACTACGTCAACCTCTACAGGTTCATATTCTCCCTCATATTCCCCGACAACAAAAGCATAGTAGGTACCGTTTTTACGAATGACCGCCGTCCTTGGCAAGGTCATATAACGTTCCTTTTGAGCTGAAGCACGTACCGTAGCATACATGCCGGCAATAAGCTGACGTTTAGGATTTTTTACATGTAAACGCAGTGTCATGGTGGCTTCTTTGGAGTCAATATTGGGGTAGAGCATGCCTTTTGTAGCATTAAACTCATCTGCGATGCCTTGAACACTAACATGAAAATTCGTCAATGTGTCGAGCAGCCCAATATCTTTTTGATACCATGCCACCTCGATCCAGAGCACATCTGTATTGACGATGCGAAAGAGCGGTGTTTTGGCATTAAATGCACCGCCTTTGTTAATGTTTTTCTCAAACAGATAGCCTGAAGAAGGTGCATAAATCCGTGTTAGACGCGATACGGTCGTATTGGGCTTTAAGCTGCGGATCTCTTTGTCGGGGATTCCTAAAAGTGAGAGCTTGTCACGGCTACTGCTTATCATGAGTTTACTTGAACGCTTCGTATCATAGCGTAAAGCATTCATGTAATCCTCTTTTGCTTTATAGACCTCCGGTGAATAAACGGTTGCCAACAGATCGCCTTTATTGACATATTTGTAACGCACATCGGCATTAAGGTGCTCCACATAGCCGCCAAAACGTGGCACGACATCAACAATTTGTGACTCGTCAACCCTGAGGAAACCGTAATATTGCTTTGTCTGTGCCGCACTTAGCGCTGTTACTTTAACGGTTTGAACATTGAAAAGCTGCTCCACACTTACACTCTGCGCAAAGAGCATCAGGGGCAGTAAGACTATTAATAATTTCACTTTACTTCTCCAATAAGCGCATCAATAGATGCTTGTGCGCTGTAATACCGTGCAATGGCAGCAATACGCTGTTCATCAAGAGCCAGTTTTCGCTCAATAAGTTCAAGATAATCGGACATATCGGCTCCGTTACGAATGGCGGTATCGGCTAACTCCAGCATATGCTCAATTTGCGGCAATGTCTCATCGGTAATAATATGCTCAACCGTATAGGCATTTTGCAGTTGTGCATAATAGCGTTGCAGCTGCGCATGAATCTGTTCATGCCAATCAGTCCGCATCAACGATCGTTCCAATACCTTTTGTCGCGATGCTTGAATATCGTGTGTTTCACGACTGTAAATCGGTAGTGAAATGCCGACATTTACATTAACATAATCACGAAATGCTTCGCGGTAATGATAAGTTATGCCAACGGCTACATCACTCTTTCGAGACAGCTTGGCAACACGTACGCCGTCGTGCGCTTCACGTAAGCGTGCGTTTTGAATCTGAAGCTCACGATTGTCCGTAAGCTTTGCCTCATAGAGATCTTGTGGTATCGGTTGGTTCACATGAAGGCTTAGGTGCAAAGTATCAATCTCTGTATTGGCCAGATAGCGCAATCGCGCATAGAGTCCTTCCCTCTCATAGTGTAAACGACTCTGTTTGATTTTGAGTTGTGAAAGACCCAGCTCGGCAATCATCATCTGCATATGTGCCGTCTCATCGGTTCGGCTATACACCGCCTGCAACTCCATGCTCTGCTGCAAGGTTTTGAGTAAATCTTCGACAATATTAAGATGTTCTTCACGCTCCCAAATAGCATAAGCACTCAGCTTAATCTCTTTAACCAATGCGACCTCGGCAGCTCTAAGAGAGTGGTAGAGAACCTTTTTTTGTGCTTTTTTCAGCTCCTGAAGGGCCTTGCGTTTTCCAAAATAGGGGATGCTTTGAGTAATACCGACACTCGTTGTCTGCATCGGCTCTAACGAGCGTTTCAGCGGATTGGCGAGCTGAATGTCACTCATACCGATGCTGAGTTTGGGGTTATGAAACAGCCCTGCTACCGCAATGGCCTCATCAACACCGTTCATGCGCGCTTCAATACTTTGAAGCGATGGATGCTGTTGCAGTGCCGCTGCAATAAGCTCATTGAGCTGTTGTGCCGACAGCGAAGAAAGACAAACCCATAAAACCAACAACGTACGTATCACAGCCTCTCCTTTTAGAGATTAACCGATGTTTTAATCCGAACTTTTTTACCCTCTTTGGGCGTAATAAAAATATGGATTTGCCACGTACCGCCCATAGAAAAATTCAGCTCTGCCTCATACACTCCTTTACCGATACGCGTTGCCTCTATCTTGCTCTCCATGTAAGGCATTCCGGGCATTGCCGGCATAAATGCTTTGATGAGCACCTCGGCATCTTGCAATGCTACTCCTTGGTGTGTTACTGCCAAATCTATTACATTGTTGCCGACCACCAGCGGTTTCTCGGCGCTCAACACTACCTTGGCAGTACGTGATGCCGCCTCTTTTTCAAATGCGGCACCGTAAAGTGATGCCACTGCCAATACGGCACTAAAAAGTAATCCAAAAAGTTTCATGCTAAACTCCTAAAGTTAAGTTACAGGAGTATTGTAATGATGAAGTGTGCAAACTTTGTGCAAGGGAGTGTCAAAAATTTACATGTACATTGCATATATTCAGCGGCATCGTGCTAGAATGGTGCTGTTACATTCCAGAGCTCAAACTACGGTTGTGGGTTCGGCAGTCTATGTATTTATCCCCAAAAACTATCAGGACTATTGATGAAATACAACGTTGTTCCCGCCATGCTCAGTGCCCTGCTCGCAAGCAGTTTTATTTATGCTCAAGAACCTGAGCATCAGCACCATTGGCATGCGTCGTACCTGCCCGATATATCGCTAACCGTCGATACTTCTTTTGTGAACCGTTCGCTTAAAGACGAAGCACTCGACCATCTTGAGATCCCCGGTGTTGCCCGCGGACTTATGGGCACTCACGCACACGACGAGCATGCTCACCCCGTTTACAACGCCAACAACGGCTTTAATCTCAATTATGCAGAGCTCGCACTCCATGCCATAGCAAACAACTACTTTAGACTCAAAGCCATCTTTCATCTGAGCGAACACGGGTTTGATATTGAAGAAGCACATTTTACAAGCACTGCACTTCCATACAGCCTCACCTTCAGAGGGGGAAAATTTCGATCGGATTTTGGGCGCATCAACCACCAGCATCGCCACAATTGGGATTTTTCCGATATGCCCCTTGTCTATTTGGCATTTCTGGGCAGCCACGGCCTTAATGACATTGGGGTTCAGCTCCAGTGGGTTGCGCCGACATCAACGTATCTTATGGCGGGCATTGAGGTACTTCAAGGAGATAACGAACAGATGTTCGGCCGCGATGCTATTACGGTGAACGATGTACTCATTGCTCCTTCGGCCTCAGCTCCTTCACTGCTGGTAGGATACCTCAAAACGTCGTTACACGTTGGGACAAATACTCACATTGGTCTGGGTGCCAGCCTCGCATTCGCAGATGCCCGTCTCAACAATCTTGAAACCGAAGAGGCATCTGCTTTTTATGGCGACAGTTCGCTATACGGTGTTGAGATGATCTTCCGGCACACACTAAGCCCTCAGAGCTATGTAAGCTGGCAAAGCGAGTGGCTCCACAGGGAATTTAAGGGTAGCGAGTACCGTGCCGACAGCCATATACATGTAAATTTAAATAAAAAACAATCAGGCTATTACACCCAGCTTATTTATGCCTACAATGAGCATTGGCGTACAGGTGCACGTTATGATCAACTCTACAACAATAATGTGACCGTCGACAATACCCCTCAAATACTCGAAGATCATTTTGACAAATACAGCGTGATGATCGATTATGCCTTTAGTGAATCAACCCGCCTGCGTCTACAGTTCAACCGCAACAATGCCCTCTTCAATGAGGAGGGTGTTCGCCAGCACATCAACACCTACCTGTTACAATGGAATATTTCAATCGGTGCTCACGAAGCGCATGATGCATCCCACCTGTAAAATCTAAGAAACAGATGGAGGGGAGGGAATTAACGCCGTGTCACTCTATTTGAGACATATTTATTTCTTAGAGCCAACCGCTTCAGAGAGCGAAAAAGTACCGCGTTTGGTGGTACGAATAGTCGGATAAAACGTACCCACATCAATAGCAACATCTACTTTGTACGCAACGGCCTCACTGCGCTCTCGCATCATATCTTGAAAAAATCCCAAACTACCGAAAAGATCGGGGGTTCCTGAAACCGTGACGTTACCCTCGCTGTAGGCTTCAATAACGGGAAGATTTTTTGCCACACCGGTTAAAATACGATTGCCTCCCAGCTCTACGGTATAGACCACACCGTCAATATCGAGCGGGGTGCGTCCGGTATTGACCACCCGCATACTAATCTCAAACCGCGGCACAATGCCATTGGACGGCAACACTTTAAATCCGCTGATACTCACGGTAGGTTTGGCCATATCCGGTTGCAAACCGGCACATCCCGCTAGAAAGAGTAATGCTAAAAACAGTATCGCAAGAAGCTGTCTCATGTTACTTATTTCGCTTTCGTGACGCTTTGGCCATCTTGGATTTTTTTTTCGCTTTGGCTTTTGCCGCATGCAAGTTGGCCGCTTTTTTAGCATTAACAACCTGTTTCTCGCCACCGCGCTCTTTAGCCTGAAAGACTCCCTGCATAGCACGCTTTTGTTGATTGGCAAGATACGCCAACTTCTCTCCGTTCCCCGAGTCAATACTCGAGCTGTTGTCTCTGCCCATTCATCTTCCCTGTTTTTTTATGATAATGGCAGTATAGTCATTCTCATATAAAAATGTTCTAAAGGCGTGTTATAATGGTGTGTAAAAAAGGTTTTTCATGTCCCACTGCAATGCCCTGTACGAGCTATTGACACAAACCGTTCTGCCCGAAATTGAGTCCATCTTGACCCAAATGGATGATTATGCAACACAACACAGTATTACCGATGAGATGGCGCAAGATCAAGCCGGAATGAAAGCAATGTATGAGAATTTTTCCAATATCGTCGCTGCTATTGAGAGTAAGACCATTGAAGCAGCTAACTGTGAATCGCTCCTAAAGGAGCTGAATATGATGCGCCAGATGGGCATGGAAGAGGTCCTCTAGCCTATGAAGCTCTTACTCCTTGAAGATGATCCGGTGCTATCAGATATCTTGCAAGATTTTTTGCGGGAATTTTACGATCTTGACTACGCTTTCAATACTAAAGAGGCACAGGAGCTGCTTGAAAAACATACCTATGATCTTCTTGTTTTCGATATTAATGTTCCGGGCAAAAGCGGCCTGCAGCTGCTCCAAGAACTACGTGGTTTCCATGTGACGACACCGGCAATTATTATTACCGCCTATCACGATATGGATCATCTGAAACACGCCTTTAAGATCGGTGCGCACGACTACATAAAAAAACCCTTTGAGCTTGAAGAGCTCCATAGCCGCATCGAAAACTCCAAACGCCTCTTTCACATTGAGCCCTCAGAACGCATCAACATTACCGCTGCCATTACCTACGATATTGAGCGTTCTCATCTTACTAACGGCACGATGTCCTATACCCTGACGGCAAAAGAACATGCTATATTACACTACTTCTTAACCCATGCCGCACGCACCATCAGCAATGAAGAGCTGGCACAAAATCTCTGGAATTACGAGGAGATGCCTACCAATGCTACCATTCGCTCGCACATCCGTTCACTTCGAGAAATGCTCGGCAAAGAGCATATTCTCACCGTGCGAGGTATCGGATACCGCTTTGAAGGAGATGGGGTATGACCCCTTTGGAGCGACGCTCATTTTACGCCTTTTTAGGGCTTTACCTCATCTCTTCACTTCTCTTTTTAGCGCTGGCAATGTTCTGGTTTTATGTTGCACAGCGCAACCATGAAGAGAACATGCTCTACTATAAAATGCGCCATCTTGCCGACACCATTAACTCTGAAGTCATTGCCGCACATATGCAAAACGAGCACTTTGAACTCTACAATATTGCACCGCAGTACCGTGTTGCTCTGTTTGATGCATCCCGACACCGCATCTACGGAGATCCTCTCAATTTACATGTAAATTTCAACGAGACCTTCTATTTTGACGGCAACAACTCCGTTTTAATCTCCACCGGAGCCAACGAACATCTCGGTGTACACTACGTTGTCGTGCAGACCCAAGAATTTGCACAGCAACTTCATGCACTGCAGCAGCAGATTGCATGGATGAGTGTGAGCATCTTTGGAATTATTGTCCTGCTTGCCGTGATACTCTCAAAAATTTTCATGCGTCCCATTCACAAAAAAATGCAAGAGATTGAGACCTTTGTCAAAAATACCGCCCATGAACTCAACACTCCTATTACCGCACTCATGATGAGCACGTCACGCGCACTACAGAAAAAGGTCTACGATGAGAAGATTATTCGCAATATCTCCATTAGTACCAAACAGCTGCATGACATGTACCGCTCGCTCACCTATTTGAGTTTTGAGCAACAGGGCGAAGCCGATGAAGCAGTTGATTTCTTTGCAATTGTCACCGATACCATAACCCACTTTAGCGAACTGCTTGAGAGCAAAAACATAGATGCTGTATTCAAGGGAGAATCGACCGTAGTTATGATGGCGCCGAGTAAAGCAACCATGCTTATCAACAACCTGTTGGGCAACGCCATTAAATACTCGCCGCCGCACAGCACCATTTCCATGACACTCACCCGAGAACGTTTTACAATTTCTGACGAGGGTATCGGCATATCCAAAGAGAAGCTCCACACCATTTTTAAGCGGTTTCAACGCGCTAACGACTACGCCGGCGGTTTTGGCGTAGGTCTGAGTATTGTGAATAGCATCTGTGACACCTACAATATTACCGTACATGTGACCTCGGTCAAAGAACAGGGGACACGGTTTGAACTACTGTTTTCTAAAGAGAGATGAATAACTCCCGACACCCGTTAAAAACGATAAGTCAATCCGACGGTATAGTAGACGGCACTAAAATGATCCGGCTGATCGTAGTAGTTCATTCCCATATTAACACTCGTATTATTTTGTAGATCGTATGTACCCGAAAGCATCAGATTGTACGCATCAAAGCGGCTCATACGCCTGTCACTTGAGGCATCGGTCTCATTGGTAAAATAATCCTTGCGGCTACTGTAAAACGATGCCTCGCTCTGTACATAGTAGCGCAGACCGGCTCCTAAAGTGAGGTGCTGTGTCCATTCATAATACAACTCCGTATGGATCGTATGTGAGGTAATATCCCAGTCATCATCATACAAACGGTAACTCATGTTGGCGCTCAGCCGCTCACTGAGTGCTTTAGAGTACTGCAGCAACATCCCGTATGCCGTTCGACGTTCCGGCTTATGCTCTGGGGTCAATCTTGCGGAAGCATTATAATAGCGTACCACACTCATATACGGATTGCTCAAATACCCCGATTCATTACCATAAAAGAGTGACGCTTTCAATAGTGACGTGACATCAATAACCTGCGTGATTCCTATTTCAGCACTCCACACGTCAACACGTTGCGTCATCACACCACTGGCACCGCTGCTGGCATCACAGCTCTCTTCAAAACAGTACACGCTCACGTCATTATTCTGGTAGGAAACGCCTGCTGAGAGCGAACGGTTTTTGCTACTATCAAGATAGTGCAGATATTCGGCCGAAAGCTCTCGGGAAGTATAGTCGTTTTCATCGGAATAATTCAGACCCACACGCAACTCATCACGCGACGCAAAACGGGTGGTCAGCATCATACCCAAAGCAGTGCGCTTGTCATCGTAGGGTACATCGGCATAGACAATATCATCTTTGTACAGCGTTCCCTCATTGAGTGTTGCCGTAGCACCGCTGGAACTGTCATACCATATTGGGCTCGCACCGCTAAGCGCATCATGCACCACAGAAATATTCAAATTGTAGTCCACTCCAAAATCTTTGCTCACCTCCATGGCAGGAGTATGAATAGTAGTGCGACCATCATCTTCATTATAATAGACATACTGCACACTTACATAATCTTCTGCCTGAAGTACACTACCGACTAGAAGCGTACATGTTAACAGAGAAAGGGTCGTTTTCAGTTGCATCCGCACCCTCCTCCGGCGACACCGCCGCCTCCTTTGCTCGCCTCTTTGGAAAAGTAGATGTGGTGGGTAAACTTTACCATCAACGTATTACCGCCGCCTCGTTGCATGCTTTTTTTGGCCAAGGTTCCTTTTTCCCATGGCTGTACCGTTTTCATACTGCATCCGGTCAACAGCAACATCCCCAGCAATATGACAATATATCGCATGGACCTTACAGCACGCAACACCTTACTCACTCACTTCAGCAGTAATAACATTGGGTGCATCATGACGCAAGTCCCCTTTGCGATGGCAGAAATTGCAGTTAAAATATTCCGCACCGCGGTGAGAGAACTCATTGGAACGATTGACGACAGTACCGTTTTCATCCACCACATTGGCTGTAAAATTTTTACCGGTCAAATTCTCTAACGGCGTATTAAAATTCTCACCCACCCCTTTGCGAATTTTTGCCATCAAGCTTTCACCGTTGTCAAAATCATAACGTATGTTATAACCCACCGCAGCAGTACTTCCCGCTTTATCCGCGTTGATACGTCCGCCGGAGAAGCTATGACAGACCGAGCAGTAACGACCGTGACAGTGCGAACGCCCTCCGTTAATATCCTCATAAAGCGGATCGGGTTCATTGGAGATATTTTGCAGACTATTGGCCTTGTAGAGATTAAGAGCAAAAGCATCACTGCGATAGTTTAAGTCATTTTTGGCATAAATAACGACCGTACCGTTAGCATCTAATAACTCATTGGTATAACGTCCATTGACAAAGGTTTGAAAATTGTATGTTGCTACTTCACCCACAACCAAACCCGTACCAAGAGGATTCTCAGGATTGACCACCGTCACCATGCCCCCACCGTAATTGTCCGTATTGTCAATACGAATATAGGCTTTTGGCGTATACGGATAGGTCGAATCAAAATGTATCACCCCCTCTGTGGCAGCCACAACAGGACCCCAAAAGCTGTCATTTTTACATGTAATATCGCCGCCTTGAAGTGTACAGGCTCTAAAGCTGGTGGTGCCGGCATCGGCATCAACGCTGTAGAGATTGAACAAGTAAGTATCGCCAATACCCATATCAAACGGGTACTTCTGTCCTTTGAGTTTTGTTGTCGTAGAAATTTCAATCTCTTTTCCATTGCTGCTGCCGTCTTTGTATGTTGCGTACATTTCAGAATCACCGCCGAAAATAACCATATCGCTTGTAAAGGCACGCACACGAGATGCCAAACCGTTAGAGGCAATTCGAGTATAGCTCTCATCAATCACATTGAGTCGTGACATGTTGCCATCATTTAAAATATAGATACTCTCACCGTTAAAATAGGCGCGACTCGCTGCAGCCCGTGTTGCAGCACGCACTGTCGGCACGCTCAGTGCTTTAAAACTGTTATCTGCTTTGTCAATACGATAATAATGATCGGAAATACTCAATGCCGTAAGGGTCGTGCCGCCGACATCACCCAGAAATTTCGGTGTGGCATTCGCATCCATAATTGTCGTACATGTTGTCAAATCCATGGTACAGTTTTGTACCTGTTTGGCAACGGAATCATAAACAATCATCCCGCCGGATTTCTCTCCGTATGATGGGTATGACAGGGTCAAAAAGGTTTTATTTTCAAAATCAAGCGCAGCATCACCCTCTTCCATGTCAGGACGAATGAACACCTGCTTGCCGTCGGCATTTTTAGCAATAAGCATCTGTTTGGTTCCCATATAAAATCGATCTTCATACTCCAGCCGTCTTCCTATTGCCGTAAGACCGGAAGCTTTGGAGTTCATCATCTGCTGCGGTGGTGTATCGGCGCGCAGAACAGGGGCACAGTCACAGACTGCTTCATCATCATTGCCGACAGCAGTTGAAGATGCTGTCGCAGCCGGACTGCTTTGTACCATATTAACCACGTACGGTCTTCCCTCAGATACATAGCTCAGTTTGCATAGATACAGATCTTTGTAGGCATGTGTCGTGGCATTGTACTCTCCAATCGCCGTAGAGAGTACCGGATAACGTACATCCAAAGTGTCGTTGGAGAGTATGGTCTCATTGGGATTATCCGGATTGACAAT
>JAJRVF010000024.1 GCA_024277395.1 Campylobacterales bacterium | reverse complement strand
TACCCGCTTATGTCAACATATGTTTCACTGCGATTATAAAGTTCTATCCAGTCTGAAAATTTTGAGAAATCAGGATCAGGCAGCGTATGGGCATTGACGGCCATCACTTCATTAATTACCACACCTCTGATTTCATTATTTTCTATCACTTCAAAAGGGTAGTAGTCCTCTTCAGAAAAACTACCTTTAATGAATGCTCTTACCTCATACCGATGCGCTTCATCAAGAGCAGGAAACGTAAAATACCCCTTCTTTTTACCCTGAGTCGAAATGTCGTAGACAACATGCCGAGGTTCATTGCCGTCAAAAGCATAAAAAATTCCAAGCCAATCATTTTCATTTCCCGGCAGACCCGATACTCTAACCGTGATAGGCTCCCCCGTTGCATAACGATCTTTCATCGCCCACACATGGACCTTACTGTGCTTCGCTGTCGCTGCATCCACACCGGAAGGGATATTGTCTGCTTCAACAGGGGTAACATGCACAGCACCCGCTACTACTATAAATACGAAACTTAAAAATATAGGCATATCAGTAGGGCTTCTGACACAATGCCGCTGATGCCGGTTCACAGCCTCCGGTGCAGACCACATCACCGAAGAAATTTTTGGTTGCCGCACCGCCTTGCTGTTGCGAGCAGATAAGATCACCGAAGTTGTTGGTAATACACGCGCCCTGACCGCAAACCACCTCACCAAGACTGTTGATTCCAATAGTGCCGCACGAAGGAGCACAGATAGGCTCACCGACTCGATTGTTCATACAACGTTCTTGAGAAAAAGCTATGGTACCGACAAACAGTACGCCTAAAAGCATCATCGTTTTCATGACTACTCCTGTTTTGTTACGTCACAATATTATAGCAACCATTATACCAAAAAATATAAAATAACAAGATAGGGAAGATTTGTTACAGAATTACATGTAAATATCAGCGCATCAGTTGCACTACGGCATTATATTGTTGTTCATCCAGATCTGCCAGATTTTTCAAACTCTCAAGCTGCTGCACCGCATCAAGAGCAACAGGAACACTGAGTTTAGGATTGATTCGCACATAATTTTGCTGTAGCAAAAAACGGGTCTGCTCATGTGCCAGCTTGGATTGTGCGTTCATGAGCAGTTCAATTAGCGGCGACCCTTTAGAATCAAATACCTTTTTTGAACTGAAAATATAGTCCATTCCTATTCCTATTTTAGATCGCTTTTTTTTCATGTTTTCGACTACTTTTGCTGCTTTGGTATTGGCTTCAATATCTACCATCCACTCCAGCTGTCCGGCATCGTTGAGATGCTCTACATTATAGGGCATATTAGGCTGCTCTCCGGTTCCAATGGAGATCAGCGCAATCTTCTGTAAAGCACCGTCGGTTAATTTCATGGCATCGATCAGCGCTACGAGAGAGGGATTGTTGGCAACCATCCCGCCATCGGTCAGATGACTCGAATGCAGTGTGTCAACCAAAGAGAAGTAGGTCGGTGCGGCGGATGTTGCCAGAGCAATATCAACCAACTTTTCATCCAGTCGTGTGGCATGGCGCTTAAAATAATCGCTTTTATGAAACCGTGCCGCACTGTTTTCCACATCAACACTCGTAATGCACAGAGGGGTTGCGACATCGGCCAAGGTCTGATCACCTAAAACGGCTTCGAGTTTTTCCCGCAATATCTTTGCAGAATATTTCGGTTCAAAAATTCCATCTGACACCGGCACAAAGAGTTCGGGAATCAGCGATTCGTATAAAGCAACCACCTCTTTTGCCGAGATACCTGCAGCTAATGCACAAGCAATAATACCGCCCGTTGATGTTCCTGCAATCAGATCAAAACGTGCTCCTATGGCAAGCTCATCGGCGTAGGCATTATTCAGTACTGTTTCGAGATTGGCTAAAATTTTTGCACTTAAATAACCTCGTACCCCGCCCCCGTCAAGTGTCAATACTTTAAACATCACATCTCCTTGGTAACTGTCATTTTATCATTTCTAAGTATAATAACTCCAAAGGAGTTAGGTATGCGTAACAAAGCCGCCATGATATCCGAACTGTTTCCGCATCTTTTTTTACCGCAATCACAAGAGAGAACACGCGTCAAAACAATCACAAAAATAACCCGTTATTGTATAGACGGCGATGATGTTGCCAGCGCCTACGCTATTGACGCATCTTCCAAGAGAGCTGTGGTTTATAAGAACTTTGTTCACTATGTCAACCAAACCGATCAACTCGATGTTACCGATGTGCTCAAACAATGGCTATACGTCAGTAGCGGCATTACCGACACCTGCTCTTCATACATCATGCAGCTTATTGCACACTTAGACCAAGAGCGCCATGAAGATATAGTCCCGAGTCTCAATGTCGTATTTACCGCGGAGTCAGCTGCAGCCTCTCACAAAGCGACGCTCATCGATTCACTGAACTATCTCTGCCGTATCAATTTTTCTGCCACTGTCTATCTGCTGCTCTCCTCAGACTTTAACATCATTGCAACCAAAGAGATTGACGCTTCCGCCTCCATAGAACATGCGTTTAACATTCCCAAGCCCTTTGCTCCCTATGCTTCGCTCTTTTCCAATACAACATCCGCACCGATACTCACGTTTCACTATCAAAGCAACGGTGATCTGTTTCTGCTTGGTCATGAACACTACAGCGGTCGAAACCAGTGCACCCTGCTCGCATCCCGAAGAAACCAGAAATGGCACTGCTACGATATGGATCTGCTTGAGACACTCTTTTACGCGCGCTTTAACAATAACCATATCGGCAAACATCTGCTTAAAATCGCTTTTGAGTTGAGTTACGAACATCATGGCGGACTCATTATTTACGATCGTTCTAACCGCATTGACCACCGGCATATCTTAAATCCCCAAAGCTCCGGTGTCAAAAACAGTTCGGATCCTTTCATTCGCAACCTGCATGCTGTTATTCGATCCACACCAAAAAAAGCGCTCTCAATCGCACCGAACATGCGACAAATCTTAAAAGATATCATGACACTTGACGGTTGTGTTATTTTCAACGATGAGGGTCTAATGGCAGTCGGTGCACTCTTATCGATTCAGACCACACATCCTGAGAGTACCATCGAACAAGCACTGCAATCAGCATTTTCCTCTATTTTGGGCGGACGACATGCTGCATCACTCTATGCAAACGTATTGGGAGCTATGGCGCTGAAAATCAGTCAAAACGGCACCATTACCTTTGACACGCGCTACTACAATGACACCGTAACCCTGGAATTTTTATAATCTTGTCCTCATTGCCGCTCAGACCAAATTTGTACTATAATGCCACACCTCTTTCTATAAGGACACCGCCATGTGCGACTTTGACTCCCTCGACGATGCCGCCAAAACAGCGTATCACCACCAACTCACTGAGTGCGCAACCGCATTAGGAGGAAAAAACTTTTTTCTTCTCATGCTTGAAGCCGTTCGCAAGACCAAACCCCACCCTCTAGTGACAAAATCGTGCGAATTTCGTTTTTCTCACGGGAGTATTGGCTGGGACAAAATCATTTTTCAAGATAAATTCACACTGCTGAGCAAGGTACGTATGTCACAGAACAAGCAGGCTAATCTGCTGCCCAAACCGACAGATCCAAGCTACAAAAAAATCCTCAACCTTGTGCGGACACTCCACCCCGTCACCTTCCATGCCAAACCCAAACAACGCAAAGACGGAGAAGGTTTTCAAATGCAGGCTCTGGATATGATCGATGCACACACCACACGACTCAACCCCGTTTTTGATGCTGTCTTTTTTTGTTCTGTAGAGACCGTTAAAAAAATACTCGCCTATAAACCGAAGGGTTCATAATGAGCACCATCGCCCGTTCTTCTATCAAAAGTGGCACAAAGGTAGCTATTGTTCAAAAACATGACCAGCCGACACAGACCTTAACCCAAGGAATTGTCAAAGACATTTTAACCAATGCATCGCACCATCCTCACGGCATTAAGGTACGTCTTACCAGTGGTCTTACAGGGCGCGTCAAAAAAATATATTAGCTATTTTAAAAAAAATACGTTACAATACGTGTGATGAAAGATGAGGCTAGAGTTCATCTTTGGTGTGTAACGAGAATACTCTGCTAGACCTGAAGACTCCCCCAATTTTGATTCCACTTTATTTAAAGTGTATTTTTTCCTATAAGAGGTATAACCATGGCAGAACTGCTAAATGGAACCGTAAAATGGTTCAACGAAGAAAAAGGTTTTGGATTTATCCAACAAGAGAACGGCGACAAAGATATTTTTGTCCATTTCCGTCAAGTCAACAATCCGGGTTACGGACGTGTATCACTCGCTGAAGGTCAAAAGGTTACTTTTGAAATTGGCGAAGGTCAAAAAGGCCCTCAGGCAGAAAACGTAACACCGCTTTAATTTGCGGTGCCTTCACACAGGCACGTGTGCCTGTAGTCACAACACTATTTTGAAGGTTTTTTAACCGCTAACTTTTTCACCGTCTTTTTTGCTACTTTCTTGGCAACTTTCTTGGCACACTTTTTACTGGTCGGCTTCTTTTTCAATACCGCTTTTGCAACCTTTTTCGTTACTTTTTTCAGTGTCTTCTTTTTAGAAACTTTTTTAGCCGCTTTTGCCGCAATACGTTTCACATTTTTCTTCTTCAGCACTTTTGCCATGATCTCTCCTTGTTTTTGTATTACCCAATAAAATGGTAATAATTTATTACTATTATATATATTCTAAGAAACAAAGTCAAGAATTATATGGTGTTTGGTAATATTTTATAGAGACTCGTGCTACAATAGCACCCATGACATTTATAGATTTTAAAAAAGTACTCCTTGATGCCGAGATAACCCTTCCTAAATTCAGCAAACTGATTAAAGTCAGTGATAAAAACATTCAATCCTACAAAAAAAAGGGGGAAGTGCCCAATACTATTGCCGTCATTGCCACCTGTTTTGCTGCGTTACATAAGGAAGGACATGACTATCGACACCTTATTGGGTCTCTTGAGCTTCAGGCCAAGACCAAAAAAGGTGCGGGCTTTTCTAAAACCAAAAAGAGAAAAGAGACAAAGTCCTAGTGTGTGTTGGAAAGTAGTGATTTAGCTAATGCAACAACCGATTCAGGCACAATCTCTTTAATGGAGAAATCCTCTTTGTTGAGCTTGTACGGATCTACTTGTGAGGGTGATTTTAGCACTTTATTAATAGGTGTAACATGGACGCGTGAAATGGGAGTGGGTCCAAAAAGTGTAATACTGGGTCGGTTCATTGCCCATGCCATATGAGTGGGTCCCGTATCGTTTCCAATAAGCAGGTCACACCGGTCAATGAGTGCTTTTAAGTCGTTCAACGTCAATTTCGGCAGTACGGTGGCATACTGCGAATGGTCGGCAATCCACTCCGCACGTGCTCTCTCCGTATCACCGCCCCATACAATGAGACAGTTGTGCTGGAGCTCGTTAGCGACATCGGCAAAAAGCTCCTTGGGGTAGTTTCGGCTCTCCCACGTCGAACCGATCACCAAGACAACATTCACTGATTTGAGATACGGCTCAAAATCAAACCGCTCACCCCGGTAGAAGAGAAACGGCTGTTTTGCCAATGCTTCCTCACGGCTCACGCTAAATCCGAGTGCCGATGCAACCACGTTAATATTACGATCGACCGTATTCATGTCGTACGCAAGGGCAACACTGTTGTTATAAAAGAGCGCGGCAACAGATTCGCGAGTGCTGTTGCGATCAAACCCATAGGTGTTAGCGCCGATAAGCCGCGTAACAACGGCAGACTTGAGCAGTCCTTGCATATCAATGATATAATCGTACCTTCCCAAATGCCGAAGGGCTTTAACCTGTGCCAGCAGATCAGCGATATTTTTGCTCTTTTTAATCGCTTTAATGGAGACGGTATGGATGGCATGGATATCGGGATTCTCTTCTAAGATGCCGGCAAATGCCGCTTCACAGACCCAATCGATTCGCGCATAGGGAATATGGCGTTTAATAAACTGCAGGACAACGGCCGCATGGACAATATCGCCCATTGCACTCAACTTCACAATGGCAATGTTCATAGCACCTCTTGTTTACATGTAAATTTCTCACCATTTTATCATTTTTTCCAAAAGGAGTCACTACAATATGCAGATGAAAAAAAATTTTGCTCACCCTGGCATTGTTCCCGCAAAACTCTGGCTCTTCTTAAAGGTGAATCTTCTTGTCAGCACCGCACTGTATCTGCTATTTCTCACGCTCAATCCAAACTATACGCTCAGTACGTTTCTCTTCTCACTCGCTGCGGCCATCTCCAGCAGTGCCCTTGTCTATCTGCTCATGGCTGTGGTACTGTTCCCGTTCATCTATCTAAAGCGCAGCAGTTACTATCTTGCCCTGCTACTCATTGTTGCTGTTAATTTTCTGATACTGGCGGACTTTTTTATCTTCCGTCTCTACAAAATGCATATTAACCCGATGGTACTCAATATTATCCTCTCTCCTGCAGCACAAGAGAGTGTTCACATCGGCATCATAGCGATGCTTTCCATCGGTATTGCCCTCATAGGCTTCATGGCTCTTGAGCTCTGGCTGCTTCGCACTATTCGCCGTATAGATACAGCGCGCGCCACAGCACTTAACCGTCAGAGTCGGCGGTTGCTGGTACTGCCGCTGTTGCTGATTATCCTCAGCGAAAAGATCACCTTTGGTGTAGCATCACTGCGCAACAACACCCTTTTAGTACAAAAAGCCCGTGTCATTCCACTCTATCAACCGCTCACCTTTAACCGTCTTGCCAAACGCTATTTCGGTTATATCCCGCCACCAAAACTTCCTTCCTTGGCTCAAGACTCTGCACTGCAATATCCGCTCAACCCACTGCAATACGACACTGTTGAGCCGCTTCCTCATATTTTCATTTTCGGCTCCGATGCCACCCGCGCCGATATGGTCACGCATGAGATTATGCCCCATATTTACGATTTTGCCGGCACGTCCCTCCACTTTACCCGTCACCACAGTGGCGGCAATACAACACGTTTTGGACTCTTTTCGCTCTTTTACGGTCTTAATGCCGCCTACTGGTTTGCCTTTTTAAATGAACAAAAAGGCTCACTGCTCTTTGATGCGCTGCTGCACCAGGGCTATGCCATCAACATCACCAACAGCACGGATTTGCGCTGGCCGGAATTTCGCCAGACCGCTTTTGTCAAAATCAATGATCTCATTCAAGATGCTTTTCAGGGCGAACCGTGGCAAAAAGATCGTCAGAGCACCGATGCCTTTAAAGCGTGGCTTGCCGAACAGAACAGCTCACAGCCGCTCTTCTCTTTTGTCTTCTTCGATGCTCCGCACGGACCCTACTCCTACCCTAAAGAAGCGGCTTGTTTCAAACCCGATAACAACGGTATCATCAACTACATGAGTCTCTCTAAGAACGATGCACCCGTACTGCTTAATATGTACAAGAATGCCAATCACTATGTTGACGGGCTGTTTCAAGAGCTCTTTGATGCTCTTAAAGCCAAAGGAGTCTATGAGAACTCCATTATTATCGTCACTTCCGATCACGGTGAAGAGTTTTTTGAATTTGGAAACTTCGGACACAACAGCTCATTTAGCGATGCCCAGACCAACAGCTTTCTTATTATCAAGATTCCGGGAATGCCGCCGCAACGTATTGACAGACTCAGCAGCCATGTCGATATTGTTCCGTTTATTATGAAGCGTATCGGGGTTCGTAACCCGCCAAGCGACTACTCCAACGGTATTGATTTACTAGCAGGCACACGAGAGAGTCTCTCCATATCCAACTGGAACAACTATGCCGTTAAAACATCGCAGTATGTTGCTGTTTTTTCCAAAAAGCCCTCGGCACTGCTTGCGCCGGAACTTCGACACAACAGTGATTACACGCTTGCAACCGATCTTTCCATTGAACACTTCACCCCCTATATATTACAATCACTCCAAGAGAGCTCGGCATTTTTCAAATAAACTCAAAATATGCCGCCAAACATGCCAACCAGACAACAACAAAAACCATAATGCTCAAAAAAACAATGGCACTGCCGACATCTTTGGCGCGTCCCGCCATTTCATGATGTTCCAAAGTAACCAGATCTACTACCCGCTCAATAGCACTGTTAATCACCTCGGCCAGCAGCATTCCCATAAGACTCATGAACATCAGCAGCTTAAAGACCAGCGACAACTCCAGTACCAGCAAGAGCGGTAATAAAATAGCGGCAACGGCCAGTTCAATCTTAAAAGAGGTCTCATGCGCAATGACATCTTTGATGCCCTGAAGTGCATAAGTAGTATTTTTAAAAAAGTGGTATTTGGGTTGGTTTCTCACAGTAGTCCTTCGTTTAGGTTGTATAGATCTGCGGATACTCCGCTTTCCAGCGCCGATGACACCAGAACCAGTGTTCGGGCGCACGGCGAATCTGTGCTTCAAGCCATGATGCCTGCGCCTGTGTTGCTTGCAATATATCAGACTGGGCATCGTCACTGTGCGCCACCTCAATCGGGTCATAAAACGTAATGGCATACCCCGCGTCGTCCGGATGAATCAGCAGGGGAATAATGACGGCATCATACTTTCGCGCCAAAAATGCAGGAGCCGGAGTTTGGCGTATCTCTTTGCCAAAAAATGTCACGACAATACCGTCTTTGGCTTTGACATTTTGATCGATCATGAGTGAAATAGTCTCTTTGGCTTTAACGGCTTTGTTCAAGTGCCGAATGGCGCCGCGCTTTTCAAAAAGCCGCATTCCAAAACGCTCCCGCGAGTGCAGTAAATAGCGGTCAAAATAGGAGTTTTTCAAAGCTTTGTAAACCGAAGATGCCGCCGAAACGCGAGCTGAAACAACTGCTCCTTCCAACTCCCAGTTACCGTAATGTGCCGTCACAAAAATTATACCGCGTTGCGATTGACGTGCCCGATCAAAAATCTCTTTATTGACAAGCTTCACATCCGCTGCGATTGTCGTATCCGTCGCATGGGTATTTTCCATAACTTGCAGCATATTGAGTGCCAAATTACGGTAACACCCCTTGGTAATGGCAATAACGCTTTCTTCTGAAAGCGTTTTATCAAAAGCAAAAGCGAGATTTTGTCGTATGACCCGCCTGTGTTTGGCATCAACCCGACAGAGCAGATCGGCAGCGACAAGAAACAGACGGCGGCGCCATGAACGCGACAGACGAAACAGACACCACGCAAATCCCCGAAAAAGATAGAATCCTATCATACTCCCACCTACCGGTAAAGCTTGTTGTTGTACAGATAATCCAGCGTGACAATAAATGCCAGAAGATCATGCTCAAGCTCCGCATCGGACTCACGTGCAACCAGATGTCCGTCACTATACGCAAAGGTCTGTGCCGGCATCCCCTCACGCAGTACGGCAACGGTATCATCAACACGCAATGCATAGGTCGAATTAAACTGCAGCAGTGCCAAGTTCTGCTTTTTGTCGCTGAAAATCGAATGCCCCATAATCGGATAGCTCAGATCTACTCCCATTACATCCAGTGCAGTGGCCAATACGTCCGGTTGTGTGGCAATCTTCTCATAAGCCTGCGGCGTGAGTCCCTCACTTAAAATGAGTCCGGGAATATGGAACATGTTGACCGGCACCACATCATCGCCGTAAACCCGTACATTATGATCGGCGACAATCACAAAGACCGTATCGTTGTAGTATGCCTCGTTGCGTGCTGCGTCAATAAAGGCTCCAATAGCATAATCAGCGTACTTAATAGCATTTTTAACGCTCTTTGTTTCAACACCTTTAACCAGCTCAAACTTCCCTTCGGGAAAATCAAACGGCGAGTGGTTTGATGTGGAGAAGATGAGTGAGACAAACTTCTGATTTGCGGCATGCAGTTTTTTAAGCTCCTCATTCGCGCGCATGGCCACCTCTTCATCACACACCCCCCATGTACCGACAAATGCCGGATTTTTGAATTTCGGCTCGTCAATAATTTCATCAAATCCGTTGCCTAAAAACCACCCCTTCATGTTGTCAAAACGGCTTTCTCCACCATAGAAAAAGAGGCTTTTGTACCCCAAAGGCTCCAGCAACGAGGAGAGTGTGAAAAAGTCGTGCTGTGATTTATTGCGCTTGAGCACCCCTTTGCCCGGAATGGAGAAATTCCCCGAGACAATACCCGCAATACCGCGAATACTGCGCGTACCGTTAGAGTAGAGATCTTTAAAAAGCAGCCCCTCTTTCGCCAGACGGTTAAATTCAGGAGTGATGCCCGCTTCACCGCCCACCGCTTCAACAAACTGTGCCCCCATGCTCTCTTGCAAAAAGATCACCAGATTTTTCGGCTGCGGCTGTTTAAAGTGGGTATGCTCCAGCCGTGAGAGCGGTGAAATAACACTGTCACTCTCGATATTGAGCCGTTTTTTTACCCGATCCAGTGCTTCAGAGACCTCCATTTTTCCATATTTGTCAAGCAGCTGCCCCTGGCCGTACTTTTTATTGGCATAAATGGCATAAGCGATGCTGTAGGGTGTATTTTTCGTGATCTCATTGACAATGCGGTTGGTCGAGTACATTGCATCGGAGATATTGGCGGGACGATGTCCCAATGAAGAGCGAATGCCCAGCAGCAGCAGCAGTGCCAACGGCAAAAACCATGCTGCGCGCTTCCAGTAAGGCATATCAAAGATTTTTAAAAAAGCATCTGCTGTCACTTTAAAATACATGTAAATCGCCGCGGCAATCATAAGCAGGGCGACAATAAACTCTGCAAGATAGTCGGCAAAGAGCATGGAAAAGACCTCTTTGGGATACTCCAAATACTCGACAAACAGATAGTTCGGACGCACATCATATTGCGCAAAAAAAGGCAGTGTCGCATTTTCCAGATAGATCACCGCCACAAAAACCGCGGCAAAATAGTACTTTATGAATACGGAACTCATCGTGCTGAACCGTTTTGGCGCAAGGGTGAGCACCAGCACCGGAATCACGAAGAGCATGGAGGTTAAAATAATATCCATGCGCAGGCCGTAGAGAAAACTGAGCCAGTAGTTGACATCATCACCGCTAAAACGTTCAAAGTAGAGCCCAAAGAGGGTCAGCCTGCCGACAAAGAAAATGAACAGTATGGCAACGTAGTAGCGCAACAGCACCGTAATAAGCGTCATTCTTATCCTTTTAAATAAAGGCGCAATTATACTATAATGTCATAAACGGTTTGGACAGTGAATGGATTTAAAAAATATTTTTCGATGGGATGCGTTTTCTGATCAGCCGCATGTTATTCGCAACAAAGAGGTGCGCCGTCACATCTACCGCCACACCCGTTTGGCACAACTCAAACTGCTTCTGGTCAACACTGCCATGCTCCCGCTTATTATGTTGCGTTTTGCCCTCGCATTAATTGAGACCAAGCGCCCTTCGAGCCAACACTTTTTCGGCATGAGCATTAACTATGACAAAGAGCCCCAGCATACCAAAGCACTGGTTGAGGAGCTCGGTGTTCGCACCCTGCTTATTCGCTTTCCCTTAAGCGACATCACAAAGCTTGATGCCTATGTTGCCTTTATAGCGCAGTTTCAGGAGTATGACCTGCTCATCAACATTTTGCAGGATCGTGAGCATATTGAAGATGCCGCCCTGTTGCGCCGCGATTTGACAGCTGTTTTTGACGCACTGTTGCCGTTTACATGTAAATTTCAGATCGGCAATGCCATTAACCGCAAAAAATGGGCTTTTTTCAGTATGGACGAATACCTCCGTTTCTATGAAGTGGCACAACAACTCAAGCAAGAGCGCTATACACAACTCATTCTCATCGGTTCGAGTGTCATTGATTTTGAGTACCACTACAGCGTGCGCACCCTCTTTAACTTCTACCGCGTTCACTACGATATATTTAGCGCGCTGCTCTATGTCGATCGCCGCGGTGCGCCGGAAAACACGCAACTAGGTCTGGACCTGCGAAAAAAGATTCTGCTGCTCAGCAGCATTGTCTCACTCAGTGCCAAAAGCAGCAATCGGCTCATTATTACCGAAACCAACTGGCCACGTTCACATACCGCACCCTACGCTCCCACCTCTGAAGTGGAGTGTGTCGATGATGCTTCCTATACCGCATTTATGGTACGCTACTACCTTATTGCCCTCGCAACGGGTCGGGTCGAGTGTGTCTACTGGCACCAGCTCATTGCACCGGGATACGGACTCATCGACCACCGCAACGGCATTACCAAATACAGGGCTTTTCAAGCCTTTCAGACGCTGTTGTCTTTTGTAGAGAATGCGCACGACATCGCCTTGCATACGGCTCAGGGCATCTACACATTTACATGTAAAAAAGATCGCCGCGACATTAGCATACTCTGGTCGCAACACTCTCATACCCGATCGTTTGAAAATGCCGAAGTCTACTCCGTGACACACGAGCGGCTTCACAATACGGATGTGGAAATTTCTCACAGTCCCGTCTATATACGTCACAAAGGATCACGCTAATGCTTCGTACACTTCACCGCACCGCCCTGCTCTTTGCACTGGCTGCAATAGTACTTCTGACACTGACGCGTGTGGGCATTCTGCTCTACTTTGGTGCCCAGCAGCACCCCAGCACCTCAGAACTGTTCAACCTTTTTGTCATGGGATTTCGTTTCGACGTCAAACTCATTGCCACACTGCTGCTGCTGTTTTTCTACCTCCCGAGCCTCTTCGTTCTTTTATGGCAGCGGGAGCGGTTTTTACACTACTCGCGCCTCATACTCTTTGTACTGTTTGTACTGCTGTCTCTGTTCAGTTTTATTGAGTTGGGTTACTACCTCTTTTTCGGCAACGGCATTGACCTGCTCATTTTCGGGCTGGTAGAAGACGGCACTTCGGCAGTCATCAGCAGCATTTTGGGAGATTGGCGCTTAATTGTACTAACCCTTGCTGCACTGTTTGTTAGTACTGTTTTTACGCTGCTCTTCGTCCGCTATAACACGCGTCACCGCAACATTGATGCACCTAAATCTTGGTGGAAAGCATATGGCAGCATTATCGGTGTTATGCTGCTGCTCGTACTGCCGGCTCGCGGCAGTTTCGATACCTTTCCGCTTTCACGCAAGGTCATCAACACCAATGACAACGCCTTTTTAAACATGCTCATTTTAAATCCGCTGTGGCACTTCTACTATGCCGTTAGAGATCGCAATGAAAATGACTTTACTCTCACCAGCCCGAACATCTTAAAAGCAGCTGACGTTCACGATGTCGCACAGTTGCGCCAACGTGCCGGCTACGGCAATAAACGCCCGCTTGAGGCAACAACACCGTTTAACGCTTACCTCAAAGAACATCCGCCGCATATCGTTTTTGTCCTTCTGGAAGGGTGGTCTACCCATCCGGCACTCCAACACAGCCTCCACAATAATATTTTGGGTGCTTTTGCCAAGCATGCTCAAGAAGACTACTTTTACCCCAGTTTTTTTTCCAATGCCTACGGTACCAATCCGACCATTGAGAACCTGCTGCTCAACAGCCCCATTAAAGGCATTTCACAATCACGAGCCACCAAAATCTCATTTGACCTCTCCAGTATTTTACCCTTTAAAAAAGAGGGCTACCACACCCTCTTTTTAAGCGGCGGGAGCAGTTCGTGGCGCAACCACAACCAGTTTTGGCCACGTCAGGGTTTTGATGCATATATTGGACGATCCAGCATCGAAAAACACTTCAATATCGCCTGTGACAATCCGTGGGGCGTCTATGATAGCTATCTGTTTCAATATCTCCAAGAACATCTGAGCGAACGTGCCAAAAAACAAGAGCCTTCCGTAACCTTTGTTCTGACCACCAATAACCACTCGCCCATACGGCTGCCGCACGATTTTAAAGCGCCGCCGTTTGACTTGGAAGCATTGGGTTTTGATGCCGATGATACCTTGCACTATAACATGCTGCGCGGTTACCACTATCAGATTAACGCCTTTGGAACATTTTTAGACTGGCTCAAGTCCTCGCCGCTTAAAGATGATGTGATTGTCGTTGCAACAGGAGACCACATTCTAAAGGGCTACAGTGACTACTTTACACCAAAGATGCAGTATCTCAAATATGCTGTTCCGGCATACTTTTACCTGCCCAAAGCGTACGACAGGCTCCGTCATGTCTCCAAAAATATTGTCGGCTCGCATGACGACCTCTTCCCGACACTTTATGAACTGGCTCTCTCGCAGGCGCGTTACTACAATTTTGGTAAGGCCCTGATGTACAAAGATCCTCAGCAGAGTTTCGGGTGGAACGAACAAGAACGCTACCTGTTTCACGACGGAGTCGTCACGCCAGACATGAAACTGCACCGTTTTCAAGCAGGTGAACGACGCTATTTATATGTCGATGCCGCCGAACCCTCTGCCATGCAGCGTCAGCGCATTGAGGCGAACCGTTATGAGGTGGCGTTAAAAAAGTATCTGCTCATTAAAGAGTATGAAGAGAAGCGCTAGCGGCAGCATTGCGAGAGTTGTTAGCGTTTTATCCAGTAGTTCCCGTCACTATGAATCTGTTTGACAAAACCATCGGGTTCAAACGAAATATCGGCATGCCCCAAGAACAGCACCCCTTGAGGGTTGAGCAGCAGATGCAGGCGCCGCAGCACCTCTTTTTTTTCGGCATCATTAAAGTAAATGAGCATATTACGGCAAAAGACAACATCAAAGGTTCCCAGAGAAAAGAGCGCCTCATCAAAAATATTCTCACGCCTAAACGTGGCACGCTCGGCAATATATCGATGCAGCCTGTAACGTTCATTGTCATACTCAAAATAGTTCTGTAGCATATTCGGCGGAAGCAGCGATGTGGATCGTTTGGAGTAGCATGCCGCATTGGCCAAGGCAATGCTGTCGCTATTGACATCTATACCGACGAGGCGTATATCTACATCATCGCTGTAATGCTCTTTGAGATACAGCAAAATTGAGTACGCCTCCTCCCCGCTTGAGCTCGGTGCGCACAATATTGTTTTGATACGGCGCTCCTTCATCAGATGGCACAAAATCTTAACATGCCCGATCTCACGGTAAAAATAGGTCTCGCCAACCGTGAGCATATTGACCAGTTTCTCCTTCATCGTCGCTGATTCCTGCAGTACCGCCAAGAGTGTTTCAAAGCTAAACATCTCATGATGTCGCGCAAAACGCTCAATTTTTCGCATGGTAATATACTCCTGTTTGGAGTAATCAAGCCCAAACTCCTGTTGAATCTTCTGTAAAATACTTTTGGCTGCCGCATCATGAAACGATGCTTCTTTTAGAGGAGTCGCTTCAGTCGGCGTAGGCACTTTTTTTCTTTGAAACAGTGATAACATCAGACCTCCTTTGCTATATCTGCAATAATGGCATCAATAGACAACACGGCGCTTGAAGCGCCCAATTCAAAAGCGGCTTTTGGCATGCCGTAAACAATTGATGTCGCTTCATCCTGCGAGACGGTGTAACACCCGTTTTCACGAAGCTTCAACATTCCCTGCGCTCCGTCCGATCCAATGCCGCTTAACAGATACGCTCTGACACAAAGAGGCTTCAAATTGACGGCCGAAGCAAACAGCACATCTATGGTTGGGTGGTAAAACCCCGCATCAGAATGCTCTTTTTCAATTCTGTAAGCGTAGCCGTCATAACACACGCTTGAGGTATCGTTAATAACATAGACCCTGCCGCTGTGCACCGTTGCCGCACTTTCGACAAACTCAACACAGAGTACGTTGCGCCGATTGAGCCGCTTTGCAAAGGAGGACAGTGCCAAGGTGTCCATATGCTGTGCAATAATAATACTCGTCTCGTTAATATGCTGTAACGACCCTATAATTGACTCAATCAAGCCCGGACCTCCGGTAGAGGCTCCGATGAGAATGATCTTTTTAGGATTTGAACTGTTCAAGGGTATTTCTAAGCTCTTCGGTCAACTTGCTCAAATGTTCCGCTGCTCCGGCAATCTCTTCGACACTTCTGGCATTGTCCGTTGAAATTGACGTGATATTGGTCATGTTATTAATCACATCCTGCATCTCCTGGGCAATCTCATTGGATGTTGTTGCCGATGTCATACTGGCGTTTGCCGCATTCTTGAGCGCGTGGTTCACACTCTCGATCTCACTGCCGACACTATCGGCTTTTTCCATCGCTTTGGTAAATTCGTGCGTATTGGACTGCATCTGCGCACTGGCGTCACTGACTGATTGAATCACGAGATTGATGGTTCCGGTGATTTCAGTCAAACTTTTTTGTGTGCGTTCTGCCAATTTGCGCACCTCATCGGCGACCACAGCAAAACCGCGTCCATGCTCTCCCGCACGTGCCGCTTCAATGGCGGCATTGAGGGCTAAGAGGTTGGTCTGATCGGCAATATCACCGATAATGGCCAATATCTCTTTGACCGATGCTGCCTCTTGCTGCAACTGTTCCATACTTTGTGAAAGCTC
>JAJRVF010000023.1 GCA_024277395.1 Campylobacterales bacterium | reverse complement strand
TTTAAGCAGTTCAAAACCGTTTGGCGAAGGAACATTCACATCTAAAAGCAACAGGTCGAACCGCTGCTCATAAAGTTTTTCCTCTGCCCTCACCCCGTCAAAGACCGCAATAACCTCGTAGCCCTCCTCTTCTAAAAACTCACATACCGTCTCGCTTAAATTGCTGTCATCTTCAAGAAATAATATTTTTGCTTTTTTCATACCAAGAAGTATACAACAAGATGCTACTCTAAAAGAAACGTAATAATAATACTGCCGTAACTGCTCTGACGTGAGCTTAAACCAATATTGCTACCCGCTTGCATATAGTGTGGGCTCGCCTCAGTCGTGAGAATGCCCCGTAATATTTTGTGTTTCGGGTGAGTGGTAAATCGTTCGTAGGCAAAAGTATAATCACTCATATTTGCGGTGTTGCTATTGGCAAAGAGTTGTTCGTTTGTTCCCTCAAAACGGATATGCTGCGCATTGTAGTAAAAGTTGTTTGCCACTCTGTTGCCCATACTGCTTCTTGTTCCGGACGCATTAATAACAACATTCTCTGTAAAAGGACTCTCTGTCGTATTGTTATAGTTAAAGAAATAGCCTTTTCCCTGAGAGTTTAATGCAATATCGACAAATGTGTTGTGCGCGATAACGACCTCTTTGGAGTTATAAACAAATACACCGTACGTTCTGTCATCTTCGGGGTTTACGGTATTCAATTTATGAAAAATATTATTGCGTATCTCAAAATTCCGTGCCGAATAGGCGGGGCCGCCCTCTTCTAAATCGGCAATCCCCAATGCTCTTTGCGAGTGCGTCACAATATTGTTATTGATTTTGGTATGATAAACCCCGTAGTGCACTACTATTGCTTGACCCGACCCTCCGGAATAAGAGCTGTTTGCAGTGGTATCGACCCGCTGATACCCCCACATAATATTATTGGTAATCACAACCGGTTGTGTCGGATCATCTGAGCCTGTCTTTAAATCCAGAGCATTCTCGCCAATCATATACTCTCCGTTGGACTCATATCCCTCTGCGGCATAGTTGCCCTTCGTGTAGACCTCGCCATCCATCCAGATGCGATTCGAATCAATCACCGTCCCCGGGTACGCTACCTCATTTGCCCTCAGTGCGGCACTGACCACCAACTGGATGCCATCGTTGGCATTACGTATATCGTTATTGATAATTTTAGTCCCCTGCGTTCGTGTACCGACAACGTTTGATGAAGCTAGCGCAATGGCAACATCATCAGACATTCTTCCTGCATGAGTCATATGGTTCATATAGGAATTCTGTATTGTGTTATGATGACAAAAAGGGTTGATAACAATACCGTATATGTAATGTTTTATATGTAATCTATTAATGATATTATGCGTCGCCTTCTCATAAAATTTTAATGCGTATGACAACGCCGTATTTAAAACAGCCATACGATCCAGAGTCCAGTAACTCGCACCTTTAAAATAGAGTCTGACATCGGCAACTTGACTATCTGGCAATGCCGCCGGATGGAGATTGTTTTTATTGTAAAGACTTAGGGTTCGTCTGCTGTTTTTAGTGCCGCTGGCCGTAAGATTAATTTTGGTATGGTAGCGTCCGGGTTTTATGTAAAAATGCTGATACACAGGGTTGTTAAGTACGTCACTTCGCCAATTCCCGTTGCTCGGGGTAATAAGCAGATGTTCAGGATTGCTCGGATCGTATGTCGGTATGACAACCTTCTCCTCATAAGGAGTGTTTGCATGAAGCAGTGACACGGAAATAATAGTATAAAGCAAAATCTTATATAATAAAAAACTTTTATGATCTTTCATATGTCACTTTTCATATTCTATATCTTTTTGTACGAATATACTACAGTGTTACTAACACTGTATTAACACAAACAATATTACCGTTCCTTTATTTTATAAAATAGTGTATACTACACCCTATCAAACCCATCAGAGAGAACCATGACGCTCTACAGACACCATAAAAAAACAACACACTACTACTCTGTCACGATGTATCCGACACTCTTTAACGACTTTTTACTCGTGCATCATTGCGGTAAAAACTGTTCAAAAAAAAGCATTAAAGAGTACTACAACTCCAAGAAAGAAGCACTCTTTCGTTCACTGCATATTATTGATGAAAAACGCCATCTTGGTTTTGAAATTAAGAAAAGGCAATAAAAAAAATCAGTGCGACCACACCGCAAAAAAGCGCGTAAGGCAGTTGCGTCACGACATGCTCCACATGATCGCATCCGGCAGCAAGTGAAGCAATAATGGTCGTATCGGAAATGGGTGAACAGTGATCACCAAAGACACCGCCGGAGATGGCAGCGCCGATACACAGCGCCACATTGGCATCCATGCCCACCGCCATCGGCACCGCAATGGGAATCATAATACTAAACGTTCCCCAGCTCGTTCCCGTGGCAAATGCCATGACTGCCGAAAGCAAAAAGATGACTGCCGCCAAATAGGTTGGTGATACCATCTCAGATGAGAATGTCGCCAAATAACTCCCTGTTCCCAGCTCCTGCGTAGCAGCGCCCATAGCAAAAGCCAACAGTAGAATTAACGTGATTTCCCACATCGACTTGAGTCCTGCCGCCGCCTCACGTATATACGTTTTGAGTGACATTGTCTGTTGAAATACATAATACAAGAGCATAAAAATCAGTGTCATCACTTGAGAGTAAAAAATAGCAGATGAGCCGCTGCCGTGCAACATACTGCCCTCTCCGGTAATATATAATACAACAAATACTGTCACCAGCATCACACCCACAGGCAGGAGCATCAACAGTGCACTTGGTGCATGCGATACATCTACATGAGATTCAAGGCGTTGCGCATGAGAGGGTGTGCGATCTTCACCTACTTTCAGATCGAACCAGATCACAGTAAACGTTACTGCCAAAGCAACCATGGCATAAAAATTGTACCGGAGGGCATCGAGAAGCCATGCAATACTCTCTCCTTCAATCACCCTGCTGCTTATCTGTGTTGCCAACAACCCCAGCACCAGTGCGCCCCAGCCATTAATCATAATGAGCGAACAGACCGGTGCCGCAGTCGAGTCACATACATAGGCCAATTTGGCACGACTAAAACCGTAACGTTCACTCAACGGTCTGCCTACCGTTCCGGCAATAAGCGATGTAATGGACGATTCTATAAAAATGACCAATCCCACCACATAGGTGAGCAACAGTGCGGAACGCTTGGATCGTACAAGAGCATAACGGCGGGTCAGCAACTCAACAAAACCCTCAATACCTCCGGAAGCTTTGAGTAACGCCATCACCGAACCGACCAACAGAGCAAACAGCAGTGTTTTAATGATCCACGCCTCGCCTAAAAGTGAAAGAAACAGCGTTGCGGTACCTGCTGCGGTATCGAACAAATTATAATCTGCCATAATGCACTGCGCTGCTATCACTCCGACAAACAAGGAGAGTAACACATGACGCGTCAACAGCGCCATCACAATGGCTAAAACCGGCGGTAAAACCGTAACAAAGCCATACTCCATTTTGCTACAGATGCATTGAGAGCCGCAAGATACCCGGGCGCAAAAACACTTCGGCAAAGTAGTCGCTGCGTTTTTCATCGAGGTATTCAAAGCCCAGTTTCTCATAATCCATTCGTGTCTCGACCGAGCCGATATCAAGCAGTGTTTGCACTTGGCGGTACCCTTTCAGACGTGCTGTCAGCAGATTTTTCTGTACCAGCGTTTTTAAGACCTCCAAGCTTTTATATTCCGGATCAATGTAAATAAAATCGAGTACCCATGTTTTTTTGTCAAAATCCGGTTCGCACAGTTTGTAAGCACTCATACGCTCTTGATACGACGCATCCAATCCAAACTCGCTGAGCGCTTTGGTGAAAATTTCATGAGTGGCAATGCGCGGTTCATACCCGCACAACAGCCCGACCACTTTCTCTTGAATCTCGGCAATAATAAAATTACTGTAATGACAGTAGCTTTTTGTCTCGGTTGTCACCAGTTTTTCGAGGTACTGCTGCAGCGCCGCATCATCAGAAGTTTCAAAAATAAGATCGAATATCCCGATTTTTTTACCCGAACGCGAGCTGATTATCATTGACTTGGCAATCACAGCGGCATCACTTTTCTGGGCATTTCTTATTTTTATGTTCATCATTATCGCCTAAAGATCTAAGATGTATTGTGTTAGAGTATAATACATATCTTTAAAGTAAACTAAGGGAGGTGATTTTTTGATGAAATATGTCATTTTTGTACTGACAGCATTGCCGCAGATTCTAATGGCGTCCGCCCAACTGATTATAGTTGTCAGTGATGAGTTTAACGCAACAACGGCAACACTGCAGCGCTATGAACTTCATAACAACCATTTTAAACCGGTCGGCACGACCATACCGGTCAATTTGGGGCGATCGGGTATGGGGTGGAGTCTATCAGAACTCAACATTCCTCATAACCATAACGACCCTCTCAAGCGTGAAGGAGACGGCAGAGCGGCCGCAGGGATCTTTTATGTTACCGGGAGTTTCGGCTATGCTCCCCAAACCAATCCCCATATGCCGCATATTCAAAGCAGCCGTGACCTCATCTGTGTCGATGATGTCAACTCCTCCGCCTACAACACCATCACTACCCGTTCCAAAGCTGCCGATGCCGCCAGCTTTGAACTGATGCGTCGCGATGACGGACTCTATGAACTTGGTTTAACCCTTTCACACAACAGCACACGCACTCCCTATCACGGCTCTTGTATATTTTTACATGTAGAAAAGGCTCCTGCTACTCCCACTGCCGGCTGTACCTCCATGACCAAAGAACAGCTTCGCATCCTCATAGAGTGGCTCGATATCCGAAAAAAACCGTTGCTCATTCAAATTCCCAAGCAGTATCTTCGCGCAGTAATGCAACAACTAGAACAGCTCAAAACGCTATAGCGATACACCCAACTCCAGCATCACCGTGTCACGTCGGGTGCTTTGTGAGCGGCGGCAGGCACTCTCAAATGCTTCACGCTCTCCAACAACAATACACTCTCGCTTTGCACGGGTAATGGCCGTATAGAGCAATTTGGTATTATGCATAATTGCATGTGAAAAACTCATCGGCATCACCACAACGTCATATTCCATTCCCTGCACTTTATGAATAGTCAGCGCATACGAAAGCATCAGATGCGAGCTCAGTTGTGAAAAATCATACTGCACAACCAGCTCTTCGTTGGGGTAAACCACATATGCCAGCTCCTCATCACTCTCAATCTTAAACAGCAGCCCGCTCATGCCGTTAAAAATACGCCGTTCGCTGCTTTGAGCCTCTTCTTTGTACTCCTGCTGTGTCCACGAAAGCATGTTGTCATTTTTCATATGCACCACTTTATCCATCACACGGAACTCATTCTCCCCGCGCTTGAAAACCGATGCCGCATTGGGATTACAGTACTCCTGCAGTACCTTATTGAGATGTTCCACACCCAACAGGCCTCCTTTTACCGGAGAGATCACCTGAAATGCTGTTAAATAACGGTGCAACTCTTTTGTTTTCAGAAAGGTTCGTGCGTGGGGAATATACTCCATGGTTTTGCGTACGAGCATCTGCAATATTGCCTGCGAATGTTCTTGGCGAAGGGTAGTAAACTCCTGTGCCGTCATAGTGTTTCTGGCGTTGTAATAGTGAGCAATACTCACATCGACAAACTCAAAATCATCATAGTCGGCACGATACTGCGGCACAGTACCTTGACGAATATCATTGGCAATGAGTGCAATTGCCTGCGCCTCACTCTGTCGAAAAATCTGTGTCAATGTCACCGTCGGAGCCAACTGAAGCGTTAGTGCGTCACTCAGAACATTTCCCGCACCGATCGGCGGTAATTGCGCATCATCACCGACAATAACAAGCACGGCATCAGGCGAAATCTTGGCAACCACACGGGCAAAAAGTGTGGAGTTTATCATTGAAGCCTCATCAATAAGTATGACATCAAAAGGGAAGGTCTGCCGATCTTCATACTTGACCAGCAGACTCTGAAGGGTAGCACTGGCATATCCGGTACGTTCGCCAATACGTTGCGAAGCTATACCGCTGAGTGCTGTGGTAATCATAGAAGCAGCAAGATAGCGCTGGCTTAAAAGATCTAAAATAGTCTTGGCGGTCGTACTCTTGCCCGTTCCGGCATAACCGACTAAAAACAGAAGATGCACGCCGCTGTTAATAGACTTGAGCGCCTCTTTCTGCTCCGCTCCCAAGGGCAGCGAATCGGCTAAAAATGTGTCAAGATTCTCGACAATCGTCTCTGATTTCACTGTAGCACGACGCCTAAACTCCTCAAGCAGCAAACGCTCGGCTTCATAGAGTCGGCGCGGAGCAAGCCGCTGATGCTGCATCATTACCACGCTCTCATCGTGAATCAACTCCTGAAGCACCTCGTCGTACAGCCCATGCTCCCCGTGAAAATTTAAAATATCATCAAGTTTGGCAAAGAGCGCCTCTTTGACAACAACACTGTTTCCCTGCTGCTCACACAACTCAAAAAGAAGATAATCCATAGCACTGCTAAGACGTTTGCTGCTACGCGCATCCACCCCCATCTTTAAAGCAATCTCATCGGCACGCTTGAAGCCGATGCCGTTAATGGAAGTGAGGATATAGGGGTTGTCCCTGATTTTCTCTACCGGTGAAGCAAGCTCTTTCATAGCAGCGGCAATGGTTTTTAGCAGTGTCGGCGTAACCCCCAAAGGGGCAAGAAACTCGCCAAGTTCCCGCATGGAACGGTACTGTTTCCATGATGCCTGAATTTTTTTAAGACGCGCTTCTTTAATTCCTTTACATGTCAACAGCCGCTCAATATCGTTATCCAAAATCTCAATCAGACCCGCCTCGCCAAAGGTCTCGATAAGCTCGGCGGAGAGCTTTTTACTAAAGCCTTTAATGACACGGTTCAGAAAGAAAAAGAGTGGATTTTGATTGACATGCAAGTTCTCAACAACAAAAGTTCTGCCATATTTTTTATGCTCTTCAAACGCCCCTTCAAGACGTACTGCCGCACCTTTAAGATGGGCAATGTCACTCTCAAAATAGGTAGCGCGAATTTTTGTTCCGTCACTCAAAAGAGCAATAAAAAAGCCTTCGTCTCCTTCATAAAGAATGCTCTTTATCTGCCCGATAAGGTGCTGCAACGTTACGCTTTAAGACGTGCCGTGCGCTCTGCCTCTTGCGCCTTGTAGAGTTCGGCACAACCGCGTGAGAGCTCACGAATTTTCAAAATATAGTTCGCACGTTCAGTCTGCGAGATCGCTTTGCGTGCATCGAGTGTATTAAAGGTGTGCGATGCCGCCATACACAGATCGTATGCCGGTAGCGGCAGACCCGCTTCGAGCGTTTTGGCACACTCATGCGACTTTGCCTCAAAATCGGCAAAAAGCATGGCGGTATCGGCAACTTCAAAATGGTACCTGGAAAATTCAATTTCACTCTCTTTGTGAATATCACGGTAATAGGTTTTGCCCCATACGCCTTCACTCCAGAGAATATCAAAAATCGAATCCACACCTTGCAGATACATGGCCAGACGTTCGGTGCCGTAGGTAATTTCAACCGCTACAGGATCACACGCAATACCGCCGACCTGCTGAAAATAGGTAAATTGCGTCACCTCCATACCGTTCAGCCAGACTTCCCAGCCCAGTCCCCATGCTCCGAGTGTCGGCGACTCCCAATTGTCTTCTACAAAACGGACATCATGCTCCTTAAGATTGAGTCCGAGATATTCCAAACTTTTCAGATAGAGCTCCTGAATGGTCTCCGGACTCGGCTTGATCAATACCTGAAACTGGTAATAGCTTCCCAGACGGTTTGGATTCTCGCCGTAACGTCCGTCGGTGGGACGACGCGACGGCGCTACATACGCCACCGACCACGGCTGGGCATCAAGAGAGCGTAAAAATGTTGCAGGATGAAATGTTCCCGCGCCGGCGGGAATATCATAAGGCTGTACAATGCTACACCCCTGATTACTCCAGAACTCTTGAAGTTTTAAAAGTATCTCACTAAATGTTCTCATCACAACCTCGCTGTAAATATTGCCGTTATTATACCAAGGGCGTCTTTGAAGAGGGTAAAATATAGCCAAATAGGCTATTCATGCTCAATTAACGCAATTGTTCTATACTGTCGCTATGCAACCGTTACTTCTCTTTTTCACACTGCTCTTGTTGTACGGATGCGGCACTGCCGGTACCGGTCAATCTGAACCGCTTCAGTTGAGCCCTGCCGTCACGACAGAACGTCCGTTATTGCTTATTCGTCTGAGCTATACAAACAACACCTTTCACAACGATGCCCCCGTATGGCAGCGCAAAATTTTCGGTTTCAACGCCCATGAGCTCAACAGCTATTTTCAAGAGGTCTCTCAAGATAATTTTCATTTTACACCGGTTCGCGAGAGTGACGGAACCCCCAATGACGGCATTATCTCTTTGAAACTTCAAAGAGAGCATCCCGATTCGCAACAGAGCAGTCGCATCCACTCCGATCTCTACGAAGCCGTTAGAGCAGCAGATCGCTTCATTGATTTTTCCGACTATGACCGTGATCATAACGGGGCGCTGACACCTGATGAACTGCAACTCATGTTTATTGTTGCCGGCAACGAAGATGCCTTTTCAGGGCCCAATGCCAAACCGGGCATCTGGGCACACACCTCGTGCACCGACCCCAATAACACCCCGTCCGCAGACGGCGTAAGCCTGATGGGATGTTCACAACGGGGAAACTATGCCGTTTTTGGGGAACGTCACGGCAGCCATGACGCTACTATCGGTATCATTGCACATGAACTGGGTCATGCCGCCTTGAATCTTCCCGATCTCTATGATACCACAGAGCAGTCGGCCGGTGTAGGTTATTTTGCTCTCATGAGTGCCGGTATGTGGGGGCGTGCCGGACTGGGTGATCTTCCCGGTGCTACACCGACACATCTGTGCGCTTGGAGTAAAACGGTACTCAACTGGGTCACCCCGACCACACTCACCCGTGCCGACACCATGCATGTCACGTTTCATGCCACTGCTTCCAAAGAGTATAATGTCCTCAAGCTTCCCATCACTGCTGATGAGTATTTTTTAATTGAAAATCGTCACAACAGCGGCTACGACCGCGGACTGCAAAGCGTTTCATTCAATTTTGAGGGCGGTTTGGCCATTTGGCATATTGACGAGAAAGTTATTCGTAAACATCTGGCCGAAAATGCGGTCAATACAACCGTCACACACAAAGGAGTCGATCTATAAGAGGCGGCTTTTCCGGTACTCGACTTTAGTGTCGATACCTACGGCAAAAAAGAAAATCTTTTCTATCGCGGCAATGCCGATGCCTTTACTTCAGAGACCGTCCCCTCAACTGCAAGCTATACCCAAGAGACAAATCGCATTGCGATTGAAGAGATTTCTGCTCCTGATTATATCATGAGCGCAACCATTTCACTTTGACAAAGGAGTCCGTTTATGAACTATATACTACTGCTTGTTTTCACCTCGTTTCTCTTTGCGGCACCCGCATTTCAAAACAACGTGATACTGCGTGACAGTCACTCAGATCCGTTTTATGCCCAACTCAAAGGCGACGAATACCTTAACTGGTTTGAAAGTGATACCGGAGAGATTTTGCTGTTTAACAAACAGAACAAGCGCTATGAGTATGCTCGCATTGTTAATGGTGCGCTGGTACCCTCAGGAATTGAAAAACGCGCCCATACAAACAAACGATCACGTCCAAATCTCACCGCAAAAGAGGTTCGAAAACTCTGGAAAGAGCGGCGTGAAAAAGCGCTGCAACGCCGTAAAATGCCGCGATAGTCCTATGACATTTTACAGATAATATCACCAATCTCTCTGCCCAACGAATCGGCAACCACGCCGCATTTGACTTTCAGAAGATAACACAGATGCGAACGCGGTGCCGGTGAGAGACACTCATAGTTTCCCATCCCTTTGGCAATAACGAGATCTGCGGTATTGAAATGATGCTGTGCCTCTTTGGTCGCACGATCATACACAAAACCCGGGGTATTGACACCGCTGTCAATCAAGGTACACAGATGTTCAAACCCTGCTTCTTGCGCCTCTGCAAACGTCACGTCGTTAATAATGGGTCCCCCGCGCACCATATAAAATACATGTAAATTCGGATAGAGCTTCTGCAGGGTCTCTATGGCGAGATAGTCAAAAATATGTTCACCCGCATTATCGGCAATATAAAGCAGTGTTGATGCGGACTCAAGAGACGCTTGCAGCATCGTAACATCATCCACACCAAAAGGGGTATGAAAAATACGTTCCAGCTCCTCGTCCAGATCAAAACTGACCGCTGCCGCCAAGTCAATGACATTGCCCGCAACAGCAATTTTCACCGTACTTAACAGCTTGTTTGGGGAAGATTCAATCACCTGCTTCAAAGCAGGAATGCAGCGTTGTGCTTTGAGCGTAGAACGTGCTTTGAGCGTATCGTACAGATCGTCTTTATGCGCAATGCGCGCCATCTCTTCATACACATCGGCGGCCACCTCCGGCGGGGAGAGTCTGAAATCAAAGTTTTTTGAGGCATTTTTGACATACTCGTAGAGCTGCTTTTTCAGTCGCTCATCGGCTCCAATAGCATCAGCCACCCGTAACGACTGGTTAACAATACACTCAACACAGGGTGAGGCAATGGTCATTTGTCACCGTACTCATCAACCACCTTGTTCCACATCAGCTTATATTTACGACGCATAAACTCTACCTCTTTTTGGGAGATATTGAGCTGTTGCGTCAAGGTTTCAATGGTATTGCGGTCTTCTTCGTAGAGCTCTTGAAGCGAGGCAAGCGCCTCTTTTAAAAAGAGATTTTCACTTTTCACCGACTCAATGGTCTCATCTTTGGCATCAAGCACCTTTTCGTGCAGATTCATGATGGTTCCGATGGTCTTTTCGACAAATTGCGGACCAACGGTAATATTGCCGCCGGTATTGACCAGCTCCTGCACCTCCGCTTTGACAACGCTGGTAGCGCCTTTAAGCGGATCGACATAGGTCTGATTATTCTCCACTTTGACACTGAGCTTACCATGAGCGATGAGGTCATCAATAGAACTGCTCTCAAGCCCTGTTACACTTGAATACTCCTCTACAGTCATCCACTCTACACCCATTGCAAGCCTTTCATTCGTAATTTATAAGATGGTCTCAATCTCTAAAGAGTCGGTCTCTACTTTTTTCGCTTTTGCAATACGATCTTCTTTGAGTTTTATACTCAAGTCATCATTCTCAAGCGCTAGGATCTGCATGGCCAAATACGCAGAGTTAATCGCTCCGGCTTTACCGATGGCAACAGTGGCTACGGGCATTCCCGCGGGCATCTGTACCGTTGAGAGCAGTGCATCAATCCCGCTGAGTGCCGACGCACTCATCGGTACACCGATAATGGGTTTAACGGTCTTCGAGGCCAACACGCCCGCCAAATGCGCCGCCATGCCTGCTGCGGCAATAAAAACCTGAGCCCCTTTTTTCTCCGCACTTTCAATATACTCTTTTGTACGCTCGGGCGAACGGTGTGCCGAAGAGATTACCAACTCATGGTGTACGCCAAAGGCATCGAGTGTGTCCGCACATGCCTTCATGACATCATAGTCACTCTTGCTTCCAATAACAATTGAGACAAATTTCATTTCTTTCCTTTTATTTTTTTGGTGCCGTACCCATGGCTTCGGTAGACGGAATCCTGAAAAAAGTATACTGAGGTAATTTTAACGGAAGCACAATCGGATTGGTATTGCCGCTATGCACCTCATTCCACACTTTTCCATTTTGTGCTCTAAGCTGCTTAAAAGTAATAAAACAGGTTCCGTTTTTACATGTAATACTTCCTATCTCATTATCGACCTCGCCAATCACCGCCGATGC
>JAJRVF010000184.1 GCA_024277395.1 Campylobacterales bacterium | reverse complement strand
TTTCATCAGGTATTTGTAGTAGACCATTCCTTTCGATGGGCTTCCCGTAAGCTCATTTGCCAGACACTGTGTCATGAAAACTAAAGTAATGAGTGCGATTTTTGCCATAGATGAAAAAACTCCGCTGTTGTTTAAAACTGACACGTTATCAAAAATATATAACAGAGAGATTATAGCAGAAGAATCGAAAAAAGCAAAGTAATCCTATAATATTAGTATAGTATAGATTGATGCATTGTTTAAAGTACAACCTGATATAATTTTTAAAGTTTGCTTTATCTTTAATTTACGAAAGAAAAATTATGAAAAAAACTATTTTTATTGTGCTTGTTTTATTCTTTAAATTAGCATTATTAGGAGCGAATGAATGCATCGTTTGTCATAAAGGAATCGAAGATATCAGAGATAGAGATTCTGGCATGATGAAAGCTATATTGGACGTTGCTAAAAAAGCCGGATATGAGGACAATGACTGTATTGTCTGCCATGGTGGCAATCCAAATGCAAAGCAAAAAGAGCAGGCGCACTCCGGAACGATAGGGTATTTCAAAAAAAATGAGGGTCCCAAAGAGTTTTATGTGGCTCCCGGAAGCAGTTGGATCAATAAAAATACCTGCGGAATGTGTCATAAAAATCAGATCAAGGCTCAAATGAACTCTTTGATGATGACAGAACAAGGAAAAATTCAAGGGGCGCTTTGGAGTTTTGGTGGGAAAAACGGATACAATCACAATATTGGCAATTATATTACTAAAAACCCTGAAGATCCCTATGAAAGACTTGGAACAGAAGCCTATAAAATCTATATGCAGCGTCTGAGCAAGATGGAACCCCAGGCATTTCCAGATCGGATGAGACAGCTCCCTGATGCTCCAACTGCCGATGAAATTGAAAAAGATCCTTCGCTTGCTGTATATACTTATCTGCGTCAAGAGTGCTTGCGATGTCATACCGGAAGCAAAGGACGCCAAAGACGGGGTGATTACAGAGGAATAGGGTGTGCATCGTGTCATATACCGTATTCTAATGAAGGTTTTTATGAAGGTGTTGACAAGAGTATTGACAAGCAGGAGAGAGGGCATCTTTTGGTGCATAGGATTCAGTCTTCGCGCGATACCAAAGTAATGATACATGGTGACGGGTATTCAGGTATTCCGGTAGAGACATGTTCAACATGCCATAATCGCGGTAAACGTATTGGAGTGTCGTATCAAGGATTGATGGAAACGGAATATGTACCGCCTTTTGATTCAGAAGGCAATGCGCAGCCGTTGTTGCACACCAAGCGTTATATGCATATGCAAAAAGATATTCATTATCAAAAAGGGATGTTGTGTCAGGATTGTCACACCTCTAACGATATGCATGGTGACGGCTTTTTGGGTGGAGCCAATGCTGCTGCTGTTGAGATCGAATGCCAAGATTGCCACGGAACAACATCGGCTTATCCTTGGGAATTGCCTCTTGGATATTCTGATGAGTTTAATACGACTCATGCGACAGGAAAAGGACGCGGTACCACAAAAATTATGCCGGAGTACCTGAAGCAGGGAAGCGTGAATGAGCCTAGAGACGGCTATCTTATTTCTGCCCGCGGCAATCCTCTTATTCATGCGGTCAAAGACGGCAATGATGTAGTGATGCATTTGGCATCGGGAAAAAATATAGTGCTCACGCCACTTAAAAAACTCAAAGAAGAAGAGAAGCTTTCCAAAAAAGCTCTTCTGGCAATGGACACGATTACCGTTCATACAGACAATATGGAGTGCTATAGCTGTCATGCAACATGGGCACCGCAGTGTTACGGATGTCACGTGAAGGTAGATTATTCTGGAGGAAAACAAAACCCTGACTATCTTAAAGCAGCACATGACCATGATATTCATGGAAACACCGGCGGTATGAAAAATATCAAAGATTATTTGGTCGATGGAAAAGTTACGGAGAGCAGAAGCTTTCTGCGTTGGGAAAATCCGGCACTCTCTCAAAATGGCGAGGGGCGTATTTCACCAACCATTCCGGGATGCCAGACGACGATTACGGTTATAGGCAAAGAGGGTAAGGCATTGCTGCAAAATCATATTTATAAAATTCCAAATGTTGAAGGAGCCGGACAAGAGGGGCAAAATGCCATTGATATGGCACCCGTGCAGCCGCATACTATTTCTAAACATGCACGAAGCTGCGAGAGTTGCCACACAACACCAAAAGCACAAGGGTTCGGCATTACAGGTTCTCAAAGTACTGCTGATCCTTCTGAAGCGGTTGTTATAGATTTGATGAGTGCCGATGGCAAGATCATTCCAACCGTTGTTGATGAGCAATTTCCGGCTATTGCAAACTTACATTATGATTATTCCAAGTTTTTAGATGAAAACGGGACACAGCTTATGACGGTAGGGCATCACTGGAGTTTATCGGGTCCACTCTCAAAAGAGCAGCGTGACAAGCTCGATAGAAGCGGTGTCTGCTTCTCGTGTCATCAAGATATTCCACAAGGCAATCTTGCTGTCTCGGCAATGACTCACATTGCGAGTATGGCTGATCTACATATAGACAACAGCACACATACTGATATTTTAAACAAAATTTTGAATCTTGGTGCGGTTGTTCAAGTGTTGGTGAGTGTTTTTGTCGGTATACTTATCATGTTTTTATTCTATACTCTGGTATTAAAAAATAAGGAGTAACCCTTTTAGCTGTTTTCTTGCTTAGTTTCATCTGCCAACGGTTTCATGGCAGGAAACAGAAGAACATCACGAATGGAGTGCTGATTGGTCAGCATCATCACCAGGCGGTCAATTCCAATGCCTTGACCCGCCGTCGGCGCCATGCCGTAGCTGAGTGCGGTTACAAAATCTTCATCCATCTCATGTGCCTCATCGTCACCGGCATCTTTGGCATCAAGCTGACTCTTGAAGCGTTCGTATTGATCCAGAGGATCATTAAGTTCGCTGAAAGCATTGGCAATCTCTTTTCCGGCAATAAAAAGTTCAAAACGCTCTGTAATAGCCGGATGTTCGTCTGAACGCCGTGCCAAGGGAGAGATCTCTACCGGATAGTCGGTGATAAAGGTGGGATCAATAAGTTTCTCTTCGACAAAAGCATCAAACAGCTCACCTTGCAGTTGCCCCAGATTGAGTTTGTCGCTAACGGCAATATGCTGCTCCTTAAGGTAGGCAATAATAGCTTTTTTGTCACTTACAATCTCTTTGGGCACACCGCCGATTCTATGCAACGACTCAATTAAAGGCACCTGGGTGAAGTTGTCAAAATTTATCTCAAGATCTCCATAAGGCAGAAGCTTGGGAAGTTTCAGATGGTCAAAAAGATATTCAAACAGCTCTTTGGTCAACTCAATAAGATCCTTATAGGTTTTGTAGGCCCAATAAAACTCAATAGAGGTAAATTCCGGATTATGCGTGGCATCCATTCCCTCGTTGCGAAAATTTCGGTTTATTTCAAAAACCGCTTCAAAACCGCCGACTATCAGGCGTTTGAGGTAGAGCTCAGGGGCAATACGCAAATAGCGGTCAATGCCCAAAGCGTTGTGATGGGTCACAAACGGTTTGGCGTTGGCACCGCCGGCAATGGGGTGCATCATAGGTGTCTCCACCTCTAGAAAGCCCTTCTCTTCGAAAAAACGGCGAATGAGCGAGATCACTTTGCTGCGTATTTGAAAGGTCTGCTTGACCTCTTTGTTCATAATAAGATCAAGATAACGTTGCCGGTACCGCAACTCTTTGTCGGTAATGCCGTGATATTTTTCAGGCAGCGGCGAGAGTGCTTTCGTCAGGAGCTTCAGCTCTTTTACATGTAAAGAGAGCTCTCCTTTGTTGGTGACAAACGGAAAGCCGCACACTTCAATAATATCGCCCACTTCTATCAGCTTTTTTATCTCGTTATAAAAGCCTTCTTTCAGGGAGTCTCGTGCCAAATAAATTTGCAACAGACCGCTTTCGTCTTCTATTTTGAGAAAGCTGGCTTTTCCCATAAGGCGGTAGAGTTTAATACGTCCGGCAACACAATAGTGGCGATTTTCGGCGCGTTTCTCTTCAAGCTGTGCGACATCGTCGTTGACATTTAAAAACTTTTCAACACTCGTATTGCGCTCAGAGAGATTGGAGTAGGGGTTGTACCCAAGCGCCTGAAGCTTTTGGGCTTTTTCGATTCGCAGTTGAACCAATTGATTATCAAATATCAAGCAGATCCTTCGTTAATAGTTTAATGTTTTTGACACTGTTTGCAGATGCCGTAAATCTGCATAGAATGATCGCTCATCTTAAAACCGAGTTCAGTAGTAATGAGATGCTGGCGTGTTTCGATCTCTTCATCGACAAATTCGGTAATCTCACCGCATTCGGTACAGATAATATGGTCATGGTGATCTTTGGCTCCCAACTCGTACTTCTTCCCCTGTGCGCCAAAGGAGAGTGAGGTGACCATATCGGAGTCTTCTAGCAAGGAGAGCGTACGATAGATGGTGGCAATACCTGCCTTGAGTTCCGGGCGCTTTTGAATAATGAGCTGATGCAGTGCTTCGGGAGTCAAATACTCATCCGAGTTATAGAGCATCTCTAAAATGACTTCGCGCTGAATGGTGAATTTCAGACCGTTGCGTTTGAGAAGCTCTTTAAAGTCAGAGAGCAGATCCTCGTATTTGACGGTACGTTCGGAAAAGTTTGTAGTGTATTGTGGCATATTACTCTCCTGCGGACTGCGCGGAACGGTTGATCTCTTGAGATACGGTATCGATGATAATTTCTTTAGCGCTGTCGGTAATTGTTTCGGTGCCTCGTTCAATTTTTTGAGCAATATCATCAGAAACTTCAGTGGGGTCAAGCTGCATAATATAGCCGCCTACTTCTGACATGATTGGAAAAAGCATGCTGTTTTGCATGATGGGTTCAAGTTTGGTTTTGATGGCATTAATATTATTCATGGCATAGACGATGACCGCTGCAATAAGAAAGAACTTTCCGCTTCCGACAATAAACCCGAAAATACGATCAACCGCTCCTAAACCGCTGGCACTGCCGAGCTTTTTAAACAGAGAGCCTAAAATGATCATTGCAATCCAAAAAACGGCCAAGGTGGCCAAAAATCCTGTTAAGTTGATGGCTGCCGAATTTTCAAAATGAAAGAACAGATCACTGATCTGCTGACCGATAGTCTCACCGTAGCGCGAGGCAATAAAAATACCTCCAATAATACCGATAAGACCGAACATCTCTTTAAAGAAGCCGTTAATAACGCCTTTGAGTCCTAACAGAAGGACAATGGCACCGACGATAATATCGAAATAGTTAATATCCATTAAAAATCTACCTTTAGTTGAGCTTTTCCTGATTTTTTGCGCTGTACATGGCCTGATCGGCACGCTCCATAACCGATTCAAATGTATCATCTTGCTTCATTTGTGTCAGGCCGATACTGACTGTCATATGAATTTCTTTGTCTTGATAGAGTATCTTGTTTTTTTGAATCAGATCTAAAATACGTTCGGCAACAAGCTGTGCTTCATGTGCTTTGATGCGCGTAAGTATGAGAACAAACTCTTCACCGCCGAAGCGAAAAATCTTGTCATTGTCGCGCAGGGTGTGTTTAAGTAGGTTAGCTAAAAAAATGAGAACCTTGTCGCCGGCCAAATGACCAAAGGTGTCATTGGTATGTTTGAAGTCATCCAGATCAATCATAATAAGAAAGGTTTCATTGCAGTGCGCATTGGTATTGTGCAGCATATTGGCGATATATTGATGCAGGGCATAGCGATTATAGACTTTGGTCAGCGCATCAATACTTGACTGAGCTTCAAGAGCTTCTACTTTGGCAATAAGATTCATGATGGTTTTATTGGCTTCATCCACCTCTTTGTTGAGATGGGACTGAATGGTTTGGAAGCGTTCGAGTACATTATATTCATCTTGTTTAATACTGTTGATAATTTCATTCTGGCTTTTTGAAATAACATGAATATTTTCATTGTATTTGGAGTAAGAGTTAATACTAAGTCGTGCAAGCTCCTGATACTCACTGTCTCTAAGCAGCTGAGGGTTTTTAAACGTACCGGAAGCCTCTTTGTTCTCTTCTTCAAGCAAGATGTTTCGGGCACTGGCTTGAACGAAGTCCATAAGGAAGTCGGCATCTAAGTGGCTACAAGTATCAATATTGTTTAATACTTCGTGATAAGCGGTTGAGATGATCCGTTTCGCTTCATCTTTGTCCATC
>JAJRVF010000183.1 GCA_024277395.1 Campylobacterales bacterium | reverse complement strand
AGGGTAATGGAGATGTCAAGCTTGGTATTGGCAACCGTATCCCCGCCAATAATCTCAATACCAAACTGTTCCGCCGCATCTTGCAGTCCCTGCGTTAACTCCCGCATCTGACAAAGCGACATTTTTTTGGGCATGGCAATGCCGACAAGTGCATACTTCGGCGCCGCATTCATGGCAATTGCATCCGAAATGTTTACCAGCATGGCTTTGTGAGCAATTTCATACAGACTCATCCATTTTCGGTTAAAATGCACCCCTTCAAAAAAGAGATCTTTGGAGTAGACATACGAGCCCATAAGCGCACCGTCATCACCAATAGCGTGAGATGATTTTGCCATGGTTTTAATAAAATACTCTTCCGCGTTAATAGCAGCTCCTTACAGCACATTTTAGGAGTTATAGCATATATTAAGTTAACTTAAACACTCGTATTAAGTGGGAATTAAATGATATGTCACTAGAATTGCATTCTATTCGTGATTTGTGCTATAGTCTAAAAAGGATTGAGTTTGAAACTATCTCTTGCGGTGCTGTTACGCCAGTTAAGAATTCACCTTATTGCAGTCACGTTTTTATCCATTGTTGTTTTGCTGCTTAACACCAGTCAAATTCAGACCTCTTCAATTATAAAATCACTCTATTTGCACCAAAACCTTGTCGAGGAGCTCACAACACTTCAAGAAAGTGACTTTGGCTTAACGCTTATTAAGCTTGAAGCGTTACGCAATCAACTCCAATTTAATCTTGACGAACTCAACCGCAAGCTCTCTTTTGATATTGCATCACGCTATTTTCAAGACCCGGCCTATCAAAAAACACAGATTGAAACACTTCAGAAACATACCATGAACTATCATGCCGCTATACAGACGCAGGCCACCCTGCAACAAAACACTAAAGCCTACCAGAGTATTTTAAAAACGGAACGTTCCGCCATTAAAAACTCACTGGCAGCTTTCATTGAACTTCAAAACAACATACTTTTTAAAAAAGAGGCAATTAACAGCTATTTAATTTACTTTACCGTCTTTTATATTATTTTAATTGCCCTCAGCTACTTTGGAAAAATCAATAGATCCATACGAGATCTCCATGCCATAAACAGACGAGCACCCGATTACAATTACCGTGTCAAAGAATTTGAGTATTTGTCAAAAGTACTCCATAAAGTCGATGAAGAAAAACGGAATGAAGCCTACCGTGACCCCCTTTCACAGCTCCACAGCCTTAAAGGACTAATTCATACCTATAACAAAAAAAAGATTGCTTATAACTATACTACCTATGTCTATGTTTTTAGTATTGACAACTACAAAGAGATACGTTCACAGCTGTCGGAAGAAGCATCTCAAGCCATTTTAAAAAAAATCTCTTTTATTCTATCCCTCTATGAAAAGGCAAATGAGTATGTCGCACGCATCGGGTACGCTGAATTTGCTCTCGTGCTCCCAAGCGACTCTCAAGATGCGGCCTATAACACCTGTGAACAGTTACGAAAAACCATTGAAGAGACGCGTTTTAAAACTGAAATCGTCAGCGTTCAGCATCTTACGATCAGCGGCATTTTTATTGTGAAGCCGAAAGACAAACCTCTAGAAGCTGCTCTTGCTTACGGCGGTGACTTTTTGAAAACATCACCCAAACGACAACAAAATACCAACAGTATTGTTCTTGCTTTTTAGGCATGTGAAAATATATCGAACTGCTCCCGTAATATCATGATACGTTAAGTAACAAAAAGGCATTTGCTTCTCTCTTGAGCTGCATTTAACTTATTGCAAGTTTTGACTCGCTACAATCATTGTATTAAATTTAAGGATGGTATATGGGTATCCCTATTTATACTTATGATGCAGTTATTGTCGGTGCCGGACTCGCCGGAACCGCTGCTGCTCGTGAACTTGAAAAGGCCGGTAAAAAAGTTGCCGTCATTACAAAACTTCATCCTCTTCGCAGTCACTCCGGAGCAGCTCAAGGCGGGATTAATGCGGCGTTGAGTGATGAAGACAGCATTGAACTGCATGAGTTCGATACAGTCAAAGGAGCAGACTATTTGGCTGATCAGGATGTCGTTGAACTCATGTGCAAAGAAGCACCTGAAACCATTCGGTGGGCAGAGCGTATGGGTGCGGCATTTAGCCGTAATGAAGATGGCACAATCGCGCAACGCCCTTTTGGCGGACAGTCGTCTCCTCGTGCCTGTTATGCCAAAGACCGCACCGGATTGACCCTGCTGCAGACCATTTATGAACAGGCGCTTCGTGAGGGCGTTGACTTTTGGGATGAGTGGTATGCTGCCGATATCATCTATAAAGACGGCAAGGTCAGCGGTGTAGTTGCTTTTAATATCCGTAATCTGGAGTATGCAATCTTTAACGCCAGAGCCGTTATGTTTGCTACCGGAGGTTATGCCCGATCGTATAAAATCAATTCCAATGCTCACGCAAACACAGGTGACGGTCTCTCTATTGTCGCCCGTCATGGTCTGCCGCTTGAAGATATGGAGTTTGTACAGTTTCACCCCTCCGGACTCTCCGGAAACGGTGTGCTTATTTCAGAAGCAGCCCGAGGTGAAGGAGGCCGTCTCCTAAACTCCAAGGGTGAACGTTTCATGGAGAAGTATGCCCCCAATAAGCTTGAGCTCGCCTCTCGTGATGTGGTAAGTCGCGCCATCATTAATGAAATTCGCGAAGGGCGCGGCGTGGGTCCTCGCAAAGATGCCGTCTATATAGATCTGGTACATCTGGGTAAAGATCTTATTATGGAGCGCCTGCCCGAACTTCGTGATCTTGCTATCACCTTCTTGGGGCTAGATATGGTCAAGGAGCCTATTTTAATCAGCGCAACAGCACACTACTCTATGGGCGGTATTCCTATGGACAAAGACGGCCATGTCCGCAAAAACAATACAGAATTTGTTGAAGGGTTTTACGCTGCGGGTGAATGTTCATGCTCGAGCGTTCACGGTGCCAATCGCTTAGGCGCCAACTCTGTTCTTGAGGCACTCTTTTTCGGTCGTCATGTTGGACAAAGCATGATTAACGATCTTAATGAAGGTATTGAATTACGCAAAGCCACCCAAGAAGATGCCGACAGAACAATTGATGAAGTCAATGTGACGCTCAACCGCAACGGTACCGATACCGTTCCCAAACTACGAGAAGAGCTGCAACAGAGCATGACTGACAATGCCGGAGTTTTTAGAACCGAAGAGACCTTGGTGCAACAAGTAGAAATTCTTAAAGAGTTGCGCCGACGTTTTCATGAAAACTGCCGTATTGATGACAAATCAAAAATTTTCAACACCGACCTGCAAGAAGCCATTGAACTAGGACATATGCTTGACTTCTCACTCTTTATTGTCGAAAGTGCTTTGGCACGAAAAGAGAGTCGCGGTGCACACTTTCGTGAAGACTATAACACTCGAGACGATGAAAATTTCCTTAAGCATACCATGGCTTATATGGATAAGAATGGCGATATTACACTCGACTACATGGATGTCACACTCGGCAAGCATGAACTTAAAGAAAGAACATACTAAAGGAGCACTCAATGACGAGTATTACAACACAAACAATTACTTTTAAAGTGTTCCGATTTAACACTGAAACCGATTACCTTCCCGCATATAAAGAGTATCAGATGGAAGTCACTTCTGAAGAGGTGGTTCTTGATATTTTGAATCGTATTAAATGGGAATTTGACGGAAGTTTTAGCTACCGAAGAAGTTGTCGCCACGGTATTTGTGGTGCTTGTGCCGTTAAAGTTAACGGAAAAGGCGTACTGGCCTGTAAAGAGCGTATGAATGACATTATAGAACTCTTTGGCAACGAACTTACCATTGAACCGGTCAGTCTCAAACGTGCCGTAAAAGATATGATCGTCGACAAAGCAGACTTCTGGGAAAAACACGATGCAGTCAAGCCCTATCTTGTTGCTGATATTGACGAGCACCCCGAACAGGAGTCTTTGGTCACTCCCGAACAGGCCGAAGCACTTCTTGAAGCTGACTTGTGTATTCAGTGCGGCTTATGCCACTACTCCTGTCCTGCTATTGAGGAGAATGACGAATTTTTCGGTCCGGCCGCCTTTGCTGCGGCCTATCGTTTTAATGCCGATGTACGTGACGAAGGAACCAAAGAGCGACTCGATGTTGTAAACCAAATGGGCGCGGGCGTTTGGGACTGTGTGAAATGTTTTGAATGTGCCGAAGTGTGTCCCAAAGAGGTTAATCCGATTGAAAAAATCACCAAACTGCACAATCAAGTCTTTGAGTACGGACGCGCACCCAACAATGTGGCCGTACGCCATGCCGTCGGGTTTGCACACTCTATCAAGAAACACGGTCTTCTCGACGAGGGAGAGCTGGTGCGCTACTCTGAGGGTAACTTAGGTGTGTTAAAACATGTCCCTGTCGCTATTCAAATGTACAAAAAAGGCAAAATCGTATTGCCGTGGAATATGCCGAAATCAGACAAACTCGATGAGATCAAAAAGCTTGTTAAAATCTCATCGACAGTAAAATTTTAGGAGTGTTGACGTGGAAAAATTAAAATATGCACTGTTTACAGGATGTACGGCCAAAGAGAGTACACCCGAACAGCTGATGTCAACCTACGCTGTTGCCGAAAAGTTGGGAATTGAGCTGATCGAACTAAGTGAAGCTTCGTGTTGCGGCGCCTCGCACCTGCAAGATTATGACGACTTTTTATCATTGGTACTCAATGCGCGCAACATCTGCTATGCTGAATCCCGCGGTCTGACAATGGTCACCATTTGCAATACCTGTCAACTTAATACCGCCATGACCAAGCACCGCCTTGACAACGATGCGAAGCTAAAAGCGCGCGTTAACGAGAAGTTGGCCGAAGTCGGATTGGAATACAAAGGAGAGTCAGAGATTACGCATTTTATTTATGCCATCATTGATGATTTCGGTTTGGACAAAATTAAAGAGATGGTGGTCAAGCCACTGAGCCAATTTAATATTGCGCCATTTTACGGATGCCATAATATTCGCCCTTCTGAACTTGCCGGCGGTGACAACCCTTACAATCCGACCTCGCTTGATGATCTTATTATTGCCTGTGGCGGTGACAATGTCGATTATGACGAAAAAAACAAATGTTGTGGTTTTCATGCTGAACTGCAATCACCGCATACTGCCGCACGTCTTACGGGTAAAGCACTCATGGGAGCCTTGGATCAAGATGCCGACTGGATGGTAACACCGTGTCCACTCTGCCACCTGAAACTTGATACACAATACGATCATGCCTCTAAAGCGGTCGGTCGTGATGTCAAAATGCCGGTACTGCATATGCAGCAAATGTTAGGTTTGGCACTCGGATGCACGAGTGATGAACTGGGTCTGAAACATCATCTCTCAGACGTAACTTTTATCTAAATACCTCCAACACTTCCCTTTTTTTGGGGAGAAACAACTCTTTTTTAGGCGGTATCATGAAAATTATCTCATGGAATGTTAACGGAATTCGCGCCGTTGCCAACAAAAATGCTCTTGAATGGATTGATCTGCATGAACCCGATATCTTGTGCCTGCAAGAGATCAAGGCCCTTCCCGAACAGGTTCCCAATACTCTTTTTTCTCATGAGATGCCTTATGTGCATGTCAACAGTGCAGAGAAAAAAGGCTACTCCGGAACCATGATATACTCAAACACAAAACCCGATGCTGTCTCAACCTGCACGCACATTGACCATAGCAATGAAGGACGTATTATTGAGCAGCATTACGGGGAGATTGTTCTTCTGGGCGTCTATTTTCCCAATGGACAAAAAGATGAAGAACGCCTTGCCTACAAGCTCAAGTTTTATGATGATTTTTTACGACACTGCAATCGCTTACGAGATAAAGGGAAGTCAATAATTATCTGCGGAGATGTCAATACTGCGCATACAGAAATTGATCTTGCACGCCCCAAAGCCAATGAAAATACTTCGGGATTTTTGCCTATAGAACGTGCTTGGATGGATACACTCGTTGAAAACGGCTATGTCGATACCTTCCGCTATGTTCATGGTAAGATCACGGAGCGCTATAGCTGGTGGAGCTACCGCGCCAGAGCCCGTGCCAATAATATCGGCTGGAGAATCGATTATTTTTTTATCTCCGAAGATCTATGCGAATACCTTGAGGATGCATTCATATTAGATAATATAACTGGATCGGATCACTGCCCGGTAGGCATTGAACTTTCATTGTAAATTTACATGTAAATTTAGTGATGCTCAGAGTTTAAAATAGAGTGGCGCTTTTCGATTTTATAGTACAGATACGAAAAAAGAAAAACCATACCCAAAACCAAAAAGCTGCTCATGAGTGCTTCGGGCTTATGAATGAGATTGTGGCCAATAAGAACAAGGGTGGCACCTGAACAGAGTACAAAGCCAAACCCTGCGATGAACCGATTGCCTCCGGTCTCCTTGCAGAGTTTAAAATGTGCCAAGTTTACCAATGAAAAGATAATTAAAAACCCAAGACTTCCGGCAACAGAAATATTCTCAAGGTCAAATGAAATAGCAAATATAATGCTCAATAACGCAATAATTATCACCCCTTCATAACCGTTTTTAACCCGCTTTTCAAAACTATTGGGAAGGTCACCTAATTTGGCAATCAGATACCCTACACGCCCGCCGCCATAAAGTGTTGCATTAATGGCCGATGCAGTAGACAGCAGTGCAGCAACAGCTATGATCATAAATCCGGCTTGTCCAAAAAATGGTTTGGCAGCAACAGCAAGTACATAATCTTTTGCCTGTTCTGCTTCACTTAAACTTAAATTACCTACGGCCACAGCAGCAACTGCCATATAGAGTACAATAACAAAAAGAACCGCTCCGTAGTAGGCACGCGGCAGGTTTTTTTTAGGCTCTTTTATATCTTGTGCCGTGTTGGCAATAAGCTCAAACCCTTCATAAGCAAGGAATATGATTAAACCACCTGTTAGCAAAGAGGTGGTTGATGTCCAAGTTGCCGGCTCAAGTCGTGCCGTATCTATGGTTACAAAACCTGCTCCAATAAAAATTATCAAAATAATTAATTTAATCAAAACCATGACATCTTCTGTTTTACCGGTTGTGGATGACCCCATCAGATTAATAATTGCAAAAAAAGTAATAACCCCGGCCGCCAATACATTTTGTACCCACTCTACATTATTGGCTCCCAAAAGTACTGCGCCGTAACTGCCAAATGCATAAGCATACAATGAGAGCATAATGACATAGCTGATCAATAGCAAATTATTAAGTAAAATAGCAAATATGCCATTACCAAAACCTTCCACAATAAATTTAATCGTACCCCCTTCACTCGGATAACGCACAGAGAGTTTAACATATGAATATACCGTTACCAAAGCAATGAAACCGGCAACAGCAAAAGCTATAGGCGCACCACCGTGAGAGAGCATAATTGTTAAGCCAAGCACAGCAAAAATCCCGCCGCCGACCATACCCCCTACACCAATACTAAACGCTTCAAAAGCACCTATTTTGTCTTTCTCCCGCATGATAATCCTTTTTACATGTATATTTATTCTCTCTTTATGCGGCTACTGCTAATGACTAGCACCATACCGTCTACAAGCAAACTGATTACGACATAAACCCCTATAAGCCATGACTCTGATATGACAGAACTCCATGTACTTAAAAAGACAACAGCCAATGCAACGGAAATCAGACCATTAAATATCCACAACCACCGTGTTGAAGCCCGATTCAAACTAGCCAGCGTAAAATTGGCAAACCCGTCTAGGAGAAAATACACAACCAATAGCAGTCCTACTACCTGAATACCACCAAGAGGATTTAACAATATAAATAAACCTATTCCAACTAAAATAAATGTTTTAAGCCATCCGACCCACTCTTGGGAATGACTTAAAAACGTATAGTACCCTGCTGCAAAACCGGCAAAGATCATAAACCACGCCACAAAAGCGACACTCATTAATGCCATAAAAAAAGGATTAATAAGCGCTGCTATTCCCAATAAAGAGAAAATAATGCCAACTATCAGCGCATATTTTTTAAATTTTTGTTCCAACTCACTATTGCTTGTTACAAAGTGATTACTCCACATAATACACCTCCTTAGGGCATTGCATCTAATGTTTTATGCTCATCTTTAATAGCTTCATTTTTAAAGATCTTTTTCTTTTCCAATGTTTCTCTATCTTCTTTTCTCTCATACGTATTCACCTTGGCTTCAGCATTACTCTGGATAATTTTATGGCGTGTTTCATTGAGAAGGTCTTTAAAAGTTTCCGTAATACGATCATATAGCGTATTGCTTTTATGTTGGTGTTTAAGGGCTTTTTGAATCTTCTGTATTTCACTCTGAAGCACCTTGTATGCACTGCTGGTTTTTTTAATATAACCCAAAAGTATGGCTCGATTCAGCTCCTCTGTTGCCTCATCCAAATAAGCATTGATCGCATCATATTTTGAAATATCCAGTGTTGATGCCGTTATGACAGAATGCTGTGCTTTTAAAAAAGGAACAGGCACAATGACGCGTTCATATATCACATCATTAAGTACCATATTAAGCATTAACAAGGCAGAATCACGCTCATTCTTTTGAAGAAGTACTCCTTGTTCCAGCAAGACCAGAGCCTTGTTTACATGAGTCGAAAAGCTACTTACCAAAACAGAAGCATTGTCGACTATCAAGGCATCTTGTAAGCGTAAGAGTATCTCCCGTGCACTCTGTGTGCTTTTGTCTTTAAGCAGTCGTTCTGCAAGCATTATGGACTTTTTAATTTGCACTGAATCGCCAAAATATTGTGCAATTGTAATATGCTGAGATACTAAAACTTGATTGAGCTTAGGTTGTTTTTTTAAAGTCTCCCGCAGCTGTGCATTAGCCTTTTTCAATATCTCCATAGCACCTTTAATGTTATTTTCATGCAATAACGATATGGCGCTAAGCATCTTATGAAACGCATCAACCACCTCCTTCGGAGATGCCGCAACCTGTTGTTTGTGTTGATGAATTTCGTATTCTAAAAATGCTTTTGGTTTTTCAGCGCTATAGGTATAGTAGGTGTCTCCAAAAGCATCCTTGTGCTCTACTCTTTTTTGCTCTATAGAGCTCCATGCATTTACACCGTTAACACCAAAATTTCCGGGTTCAGCATCTAACACAGCCGTACCTGACAGAAGCATTGCTGCAACAGTGCATGCCATTATATTGACTTTCATTTTTATTCCTTTTTCATACTATGATCCTTAAAAAGATCACTTTTTTTAATGAGCTTTTCAAGATTTTTGACGGCAAGATGCCCTCTTTTGCTAACAATAATTTCCTCTTCTTTAAGTTTATGCATCTGTGTACTTACCACAGAACGAACAGATCCTATGAGTTCAGAGATAGACTCATGAGAAAGATTATTAATAAGACGAACAGGGTAATAATCGTCTTCTTTCAGCGCCTCTTTTGGCAATACATGTTTTAAAATAAGGTTCGAAATTCGTGTGAGCGTATCATGAAAAATAATTGATTCACTAAAAGATTCCAACTCCCGCATTTTTTCACCTAAATATGGTAAAAACATCTCATTAAACTTTGGATATTCATACATCCATTCTCGCATTCGTTTCACAGGAATACGTAGTGTCACAACAGGATCCAATGCAATAGGAAAAGTAATATGTTCTTTTTCATCAAGCAATGAAAACAGATCATATATATCACCCTCTTTTAATAAAAACAACGCAATACTACGCCCCGTATTCGGATCAACCTGCGTCACTTTCAAACGTCCCGAGACAATAATATAGCAATATTGTGTTCCTATTCTATAGTCGATTGTATCGGCTTTTTTCCACTGCACCGGAGTACACTCCATTAACATGGTACGCAATACCTCTGCATCAAGAAGATGAAATAGACCCAAGTCACGTAGTACATCAAACGCTTTTTTTCGTAATACATGCTCTTGTATCATTACTCATCCTTATACACAATAATTATAATATCACGACTATCTTATCACTTTTTTATGAACCTGATACATCTGCACGAGTGTTACGTTTAAACATATTGTGAATCGCTTCTATTTTTTGAGAGACTTTTGTTTCAACTACATGTAAATTTTTTTCAACGTTAGGCAGCTCTTTTTCTTTTGCATACAATTCGAAGGTCTCCATTGAAGCCAAAAGGTGAGCTTTCTCTTTCTCAACGGCCTCGTTAAAATGTTCTTCTGCAAGCTCTTTTTTAATTTGACTTCTATAAATATTCTCTTGAGCCTGATCATAAACAAGCTCTACCATCTCATCTACAATCCTGTTGAATATATCTTTAATATCAAGCTTTTTAAACATCAACCCCTCTTCTATACCTTCTAAAACTTCATACGTGATACTTTCAATGGATTCTCCTGTTTTTTGTGCTCCGCCAATAGCATCCTCATAAACCGTTTTTAGCGAATCTATAACTTTTCTACTCATGTCAGGACTCTCATCCGAAATGGATATGATTTTGGATTTAATACTTGCTTTATAGAACATATCCACTCCTTGCCTTTATTCGAACATTTAGACTTTCTTGCTATCATCCTTAATCCATCGTTTTGCCTCTTCAAGTGCATCAAAAGGAAAATTTTTGACCTCTGCATTGACAAAATGACTTCCAATATGCTCGGCTAATTCTCCCACAAATGAGTCTGTAACAAAAGCAATATGTGCAACTTTTTTATGATGCTCTTTAATGAACTCAAGGTGTTTCAATAGTGCTTTAAATGAATTCCATCCGGGAAAATCTTGAACATAAACAATGATACCTTCCAATTTTCCTCCTTGTTCAATAAAAGGATCAATCACTTCAGCTGCAAGCAAAAAATCATCTTTACTCAACGCACCTTGAGGCTCTAAAATAGCTATAGACTCTTTTTCGTTTAATGTAACGTGTAACATAATCTCTCTCCTCCATCTCTGTAACAAACGGGTTTGCTTTCATAAACATATTGCAAAAACCACCTTTTCATCTTTCAACAATCCCCATTATAAAGCAATTGCAAATAAAAATCTGTTACTTGACTAACACAAATAAAATTATTATTGATGTATTATATGGCAAAGACAGTATGCCATAAGACTTCTTATGGCGGTCAATAGTGCCACCAAAGTAGCGATATTTACACGATGTTTTTGCTACAATGCTATCAGATGAGGTAAATACAATGAAGCAACACAACAAAGCGTTCGGTCTATGGAGTGCCGTATTTCTCGGCATTGGCTCCATGGTGGGTGCCGGTATTTTTGTGTTGCTCGGGGAAGCAGGTGCCATTGCCGGAAACCTGGTGTGGATCTCTTTTGTAATGGGAGGGGTCATTGCACTGCTTAGCGGCTACTCACTGGCCAAGCTATCGAGTATGTATCCCAGTCGTGGCGGTATTGTAGAATATTTGGTACAGTGCTATGGAGAGGGAGTTTTTTCGGGTTCAATTGCTGTACTCTTCTATCTCTCTGCCATGGTTGCCATTGCCATGGTCGCCAAGACATTTGGAACCTATTTAGCAGCCATGACAGGCATGCAAACAGCACTGTATGCCAACGGTTATGCCGTAGGTGTTTTACTGCTTTTTGCGCTCATCAATTTAGCCGGTAGTTCGTTAATTGCTCGGAGTGAAAATATTATTGTTGTCATTAAGCTTACCATTATTATTATTTTTATAGTAGTAGTCTCATGTTACATTCGACCCGAACTGCTCTCTATTGGTGATGCACCACCGGTGATCAATATCTTCTCTTCAATTGCCCTTACCTTTTTTGCCTATGAAGGTTTTCGTGTTATCACCAATACCGCAGAAGATATGAGTAACCCACAAAACACCATGCTTAAAGCCATGGTTATCGCTATTGGATTTGTCATGCTGCTCTATGTTGCCGTGACCTTTGCCGTTTTTGGAAATTTAACCCTGCCCCAAATTATTGCTGCACAGGACTACGCCTTGGCAGAAGCTGCCAAACCTGCCTTTGGACACACCGGCTTCACCATAATGGCAATTGCGGCGCTTATCTCTACGGCATCTTCTATTAACGCCAATCTTTATGCCGTCACCAATGTAACCTATACCATGGCCAAAAACGGTGAACTGCCCAAAGTGTATGAGAGAAATGTCTGGCACAGCAGCGAAGGATTGATTGTGAGTACCATCATTCTCATCGCTTTTGTCCTCTTTTTCAATTTAACCGAAATTGCCGCCATTGGCTCCATCTCCATACTCTTTATTCATGCACTTGTTCATATTGGACATCTGCTTAAAATTAAACAGAGTGGCGCCTCTAAGACACTGGTGGTCTTGGCCATTGTCACCATTGGCATTGCCATTATATTGGCACTCAATTATACCGCCCAACATATTCCTCATGTCGGCTACTTTATTGCCGGAGGATTTGTAGTGGCCTTTTTACTTGAAATTACATTGCGACTCATCACCAAACGGGTCGTTTTAAAGCAGACATAAGGAGACAACATGAAGAAGGTTATACATGCACTCATTTTTGCAATCAAAGAGGTATTAACATGGCATACCATGAGACTCGCGCTCATAAGCGGTCTCATCGTAACGGCAATATGGATTGGTATTGGATTGGTTTTTTGGGATAGTATTGTCTCGCTCGGTGCTCATATGCTCGAATGGGTACCGTTTTCAATGGTGCGTTCCAACGGCGCATGGATGCTCTCATCCTTTTTATGGCTGCAACTGGTTTTATTAACATTTGCACTGATTTTTGCTTTTTTCGGCAATCTGATGCTACGTCACATCTCTCAAGACAGATATACTGCTTTTTCAGTATTGACCGCCATAGGAAGTGCCATTTTCTGGGCAGTTGTCTGGTTTTTTAAAGGAGATTATATCTACCGGGAGTTTTTGCAGCTATTAACGTGGCTGCCGTTTGAAACGGTAGAAAATACTATAGGATATTTAATCGCTTTTTACTTTATTTACAGTGCCATAGTTGTGAGTATGGTATTTACGGTCAGTCTCTTCAGCAAACCGCTGCTCACCTCCATTGAAGCGCGATACTTTCGTGATGATGAACACCTTAGAGACCACACCTTCCGCTCTGTTGGCTATACTGTCAAAGACAGCCTTGTTTTTATCGCTGCCTCCATCATAGCACTACCGATTCTGTTTATACCCGTATTAAACTTTGTCGTACTTATTGCATTATGGATGTGGCTTATTAAAGATACGTTTCAGTACGATGCCGCATCCGTACTGTTTGATACGGTTGATCCTGAAAAACTGAAAGAACATCGCATTGCTGTCTGGAGTATCAGCTTTGTAACAGCGCTGTTCAATTTCATACCGGTCTTTAATATTTTCGGTCCGTTTTTTGGGGAAATTGCCATGTTCCACTATCTCAAAGAGATAAGCAGGCGATAACACAATACAAAATACCAACCTATTTAAACAGACTAAAGAACTCTGATTGATGTTACGATGTGAAACAAGAACGTGGTCTCATTTAGAGTTCAACCCCTTCGCCTCTTTTTTCATTTAAAAGCATATGTTTTTTGTATAATATATCTCTATTACAAATCCTTAGTTCGGGAATCTTTCATGAATTATAAACTTCACGTCGAGCTCTTCTATTTTAATGCCGCAACAGACTATTTGCCCCACTACAAACAATTTACATGTACGCTGGATGAGAAGCAGACGCTGAAAGATCTTCTCAAGACTGTTCAGGAGCGCGACCCTTCATTTGAGTACCCAAAGCAAAAAACATTGGTGCAGGTCAATACAAAACTTGCCGATGCCCGTCTGAAGATCAAAGAGCTGGTACACGTTTTTGGCACGCATCTCACTCTTGAGCCCGCCTCTATTTTCAGAGCGTATAAAGATTTACGCTTTGACGATCGTGATTTTATGGAAAAGTATGAGCTCTTAGCCCCCTACTGCAATAGTGACGACCTCAAGTATTATCGTACACTCTACCACACCTACTACGCTTCAGAAACATTGCGCTACAACCAAGAGTACTACGGCGATGCCCTCTTTTTGTTGGCACTGCGACTGTTGCGACAAGAAGAGAATGTACATGAAGATGCTATTTTAGATATTGTATCGAACAAAGAGAACGGCCTGTGGCTGTATGAGTATGAGAACAACAGCTATCCCGCCCACGATATTACTCCTGAGCTCGAACTCATTAAAGCGATGCTCGAAAACCGTCGTTTTATAAACCGAGAACCGATGCAGCCTGTGAAAGAATTTATTGATAATATCAAAGATCGCTTCTGCAATACAACAGAAAACGAGGCCTTTAGCCCTGCTTCCCAGATTTTAATTGAACACTACAACATTATGCCGGAGATTATTGAAGAGGACAGTGAGCTTGACTTTATTGAACGTCACATTGGCTTTGAAAAGGTATTGGAAGATTTAAAACATCCTTTTAATCAGTTTAATATTGCTTTTTACGCCGGGCCTTCTGCTGAAGCATCTACATGTAAAAAGGCCGCATCACTCATTGCATCGGTGGGCGGTATCTTCTCTCCCTTTGAAGCATCTTCCAAGGCATGTGGTGCAGGAATTGTCACTGTTGCTCCCGATATTGCCTACAAAAAAGCCGGCACTGTTTTGCTCGATGCGGTAGACAGTAATGTTGACTTGCTTATGGTAAATACGCCTGATGCATTGACACTGCTCAACAGCAATATCGCCAAATGCGAGAAGGCGGTAGGACGTGAAATTGATCTACAAATTGTCACACCCTCGCAACTGGTGGCTGTTGCAACCGGATACAGCCACGACAAAGATGCTCTTGGGTTTAATAAAAAAGGTTCTAAAATCACCTTTATCTAAAAGGTATGGCCTAGCGCTGTTTTGGTCGAAAGACGCTTATAACTTCTTCGTGACACTCCAGGTACGGCCCTTCAATAAGATCAATACAGTAAGGCACGGCAGGAAAGACAGCATCAAGACATTCACGAATTGACTTGGGCTTTCCCGGTAGATTAATAATGAGTGATTTTCCTCGAATTCCCGCACTTTGACGTGAGAGAATTGCCGTAGGAACATACTGCAGGCTTACCTGCCGCATGAGTTCACCAAATCCCGGCAGCATCTTCTGGCACACTGCTTCTGTTGCCTCAGGCGTGACATCACGCGGGGCAGGTCCGGTTCCTCCTGTAGTTACGACCAGACAACACCCTTCAGTGTCACAAAGCACTTTCATGGTAGATTCTAAAACCTCTTGTTCATCGGGAACACAACGGTACACTATCTCAAAATCACTCTTTAAGTAGGCTTTCATAGTATCTTGAATAGCCATGCCTGAAATATCGTCATAAATCCCTTTGCTGGCACGATCCGATGCGGTGATAACTCCAATTTTTATATTACTCAACTATGAACCTTTTTTAATTTTTTCTGCCAGCTGATGTACTGACATTGCATAATAAGCACTGTGGTTATAGCGCGTAATGACATAAAAGTTTTTAGCCGCATACCAAAGTTCATCATAATTGGCACGATCAAGCTTGATCAGTCGTACTTTATTATTATAATTCCATTTTTCATACTTTGGCTTAATGCCAATAAGATCGGAACGATGATACGTACGATCATATCCTGTCTTATAAGCAGTAAACCGATTGCCCTCATAGGCAACACGCGTTGCTACCTCTTCCCCATTGCGCCAACCATTTTGTTTAAGGTAATTCGCAATACTGGCAATAGCATCTTGGGGATGCTGTAAACTAATTTTTCCGTCTTTATTGTAATCAATACCGTAAGCTTCATAGTTACTCGGCATAAACTGACCCAATCCAATGGCACCCGTATAAGAACCCATTACATTCTTTGGATTGAATTTCTGACGATACGAGAGTAAAATAAATTTTTTCAACTCACGCTGAAAAAAGGCACTACGCCGGTTGGGTTCAAACGCAAGCGTGGTCAAAGTATCAAAAACGGGATGTTTCCCCACATTGATACCATAAACACTTTCAATACCGATAATTGCAGCAATATATTCCGCCGGAACACCGTATTTTTTTTCTACGTTCT
>JAJRVF010000182.1 GCA_024277395.1 Campylobacterales bacterium | reverse complement strand
GGTGAAAATTGCCTACAAGGCCATTGAAGAGGTTTTTCAGGCTACGATTGATCTGGGCGGTACGCTTAGCGGTGAGCACGGTATTGGTCTGGCCAAAGCACCTTACATGAAAATGGCATTTACCGATGAGGAGATGCAGCTATTTCAAGATATTAAAACGGCGTTTGATCCGAACAATATTTTAAACCCCTCTAAAATGGGGCTGCTCTAAGATGCGCGTGAGTCGGCTCTATCGCCACGCACGTTTTTTTACAAGACGCTTTTTCGACAAAGAGCTGACCTTTTATGCATCAAGTCTCAGTTTTTATACTATTTTTACGATTATTCCGCTATTGCTGATTGTGCTAACGATTGTGACCAATATGCCGAGTTTTTCGGAGTATTACGAAAATATCAAGAGTTTTATTTTCAGTAATTTAATGCCGGTTAACTCCGAAGCCGTTGCCAAACATATTGACGGATTTTTGCAAAATTCGGTCAAGCTTGGGGTGATCGGTTTTAGCATGATTATTGTTGCCTCGCTGCTCTTTTTTCAAAATTACGAGTACATTGTCAATAAAATCTTTCATACCAAAAACCGTACGTTCTGGGAGAGTATTACAACGTATTGGACCATGCTCACCCTGACGCCGATGGCGCTGATTGTCTCGTTTTATCTCTCCAGCAAACTCACGACCTTGATGAGTGAGTATGAGGTCTCGGCATGGATAAACCTGATGGCAATCTTTCCGTATCTGATTATCTGGGCACTTTTTTTCCTGCTTTATAAAATCTCTGCCAACACACAGGTACATACCCGTTCGGCACTGGCGAGCTCTTTTATTACCTCTTTGGTTTTGAGCATGGCCAAGTCAGGTTTTATCTATTATGTATTTTACAATAATGCGTACGCTACCATCTACGGTTCATTCTCTATTTTACTTTTCTTCTTTTTGTGGATCTATCTCTCGTGGATTATTTTTATATACGGTCTGAAGCTATGCTACATGATGGATCGCGCCTGCAAATATAAAGAGCGACCACGGCAGTAATGCCAGGGCTGCATAGCGGTAGCGCAGTGCCAGCAGTGAGAGTATGCAATGCATAATCATAATATAAGACGGCAGTATCAGTATTGTCGGGTTATTGCCCAGTTGCAGGTAGTATAGTAAATATGCATCAAACCGTGCTCCTTGAAATAATACATGTAAAACGGAAGAGAGGGTATAAAAAGGCAAAAAGAGTAGGCTTGCAATGACCGAAAGCGGATGGTACAGACTGAAGTTTTCAAAAATATAGAGTGAGAGCGGCAGCATCATCAAATAGACCCAGACGGTGATGCCGATGAGGTTATAGTATGTTTTGGTGTGCTGAAAATAGAGCAGATACATAAAAATATAAAATACTCCTGCCACCGAGAGCCAAAAACCCAGTGAGAAGAGCAGCGTGGGCATTAGAGAAAGCAGCAGCATGACGGTGAGAAACAGGGTCTGCATGGAGAGTATTTTGATACCCCGGTCAAAAAGCACAAAACCGATAAGCAGCATGGTATAGGCGCGTAAAAGCGAGGGGAGAAATCCCAAAAAATAGAGATAGGCACTGATGATAACAGTGATGAGCACAAAAAGGTCACGGTCTGCACTGCGGTAGGGGAAATAGCGCTCTTGAGCAAGACGATAGAGCGGACGCAAAAGCCAATACAGCAGTGCAGAGATGAGTCCTAGATGAAAACCGCTAATGGCGAGCAGATGGCTAATACCCAAGGTTGAAAGCTGCTGTTGCAGGGACTGACTCATGGGCAGTGCCGTGAACAGAGCAGCGTAAAGTTCCGCAATGAGAGGGTTGGAGTGTTGTGACGCAATGACGCGGGCAACTACGGTTTTGGCGTTGAGATCGGGGTAGACTTTAAGAATTTCAGAGGGCAGATACCCAAGGGCAAGGTGATCATAAAAGCTATAGTGATGCACCCAAACTCTCAGACGCAGGGTTCTTCCGACAAGATGACGAATATGTTGGGATGCTGAAGTGTAAAACATTCCGTAGTCACTACGGAGTTTTAGCACCGAGTAGGTGCGACCCTTTTTGTGTTTGATATACTGTTTCAGCACGGTAGCGTCAATGATGGCATCATCAAATGTGGTGAGATGCCGAAACGTTTCATAGTGCCGGAGCAGTGAGAGTGAAAAGAGAAGGGTGCAAAGCCCTAAAAAGAGCATGAGATGACGTCGGTTTGTAAAAAGATTTGGGCGTTCTAAGATCATATGGTCGGCATAGAGACGTTGGGTGTCACCTCCATTTCAGCTTCGCTCATGTCAATATTCTCATAGACAATTTCGGTCTTTTTGTAGGTCGGCGTATCGACAAAGCGGGTATATTTTTTCTGAAAGGTGAGTTTGACATGCCCCGTAGGCCCGTTGCGCTGTTTGCCGATGATGATCTCCGCCTCTTCTTCATCTTTTTCTATATATTGGCTTATGAACTCTTTGCCCTCTTTAATGGCCTCTTTTTCCCGCTCTTTTTCTTCTTTGTAAAGGTAGACATCGTCGCGATAGACAAAAAGAATAATATCGGCATCTTGCTCAATCGAGCCCGATTCGCGGATGTCGCTGAGCATGGGGCGTTTGTCATTACGTGACTCCAAGCCGCGGTTGAGCTGAGAAAGCGCAATAATAGGAATTTCGAGTTCGCGTGCAAGCATTTTAAGCCCGCGTGAAATGTCACTCACCTCTTGGTGGCGATCTTTGCTTCCTGCAGCACTGAGCAGCTGCAAATAGTCAATGACGGCGAGTTCAATTTCAGGGTGCTGTGATTTGAGTTTGCGCAGTTTGGAGCGCAGCTGGTTAATGTTGACCGTAGAGCTGTCGTCAATAAAGAGTTTGCTTGCATGCATGGCTGCTGTTGCATCGTTGAGACGTTTGCTCTCTTCTTCGGTAATGTCACCTACACGCAGTTTGGTCAGATAGATGGAGGTTTGAATACTTAAGAGTCGCAGCATTAGCTGTTCAGAGGGCATCTCGAGTGAAAAAAAGGCAACCCCTTTGCCTTTGTTAATAAGATTTTGAACCATGTTGAGTACCAAAGAAGTTTTTCCCATGGCAGGGCGTGCGGCTAAAATAATGAGATCGCCTTTTCCAAAGCCGGTGGTCATTTTGTTGAGTTCGGCAAATCCGGTATCGACTCCGACTAAAATGGAGTTGCCTCGAGCTTTCATCTCTTCAATATAGGCCATGGTTTTTGTTGTTACTTCAGGGGCATCTTGGAAGTCAGAGGTTTGTGAGTCCTGGGTAATTTCGTAGAGTTTGCGTTCAACAATGTCAATGACTTCACTGCCGGAGAGCTCCTCTTCAACAGTAACCCGTTTTATCTCTGTAGTTAAGGTTAGCAGATGGCGTTTGAGTGCTTTCTCCTTGACCTCTTCAACATAGGCACTGGTATTGGAGATGGGATTGGCGGTTAAGATGTCAAGTAGAATATTTTCGTCAAACTCTTTGTGTTTGAGCAACTCTTTTTTAATGAACTCTTCATCAATAGGTTTGTCATGCGCAGAGAGCTCCTGTATTGCTTTATAGATATTCTGATGTCCGGCAAGATAAAAATCATCAACACCAAGTTGTGTCTCAATATCATCAAACTGGGAAGGCTCAAAGATAATAGAGCTTAAAATGGAGCGTTCAAAAGCGATGTTGTAGAGGGACTCTTCCATGCTCAGGATTCCTTTGCCATCCTTTCGACCTCGCTGATGAAACGCTCAACCAGCTCATGCTCGCTCAGCTTGGCAACCACGTCGCCTTTGACCATGACCAGACCGCTTCCTTTGCCGTAGGCAATGGCAACATCGGCATGGGCGGCTTCACCGATAGCATTGACGACACATCCCATAACCGAGACATTCAGCGGCGCGGTAATATGTTTGGTGCGTGCTTCGATGTCGCTGACCGCACTGACCAGATCGGCTTCAATGCGTCCGCAGGTCGGACAGGAGATAATATTGAGTCCTTCAGATGATGCGCCGCTGTCTTTTAAAATGGCACGTGCAACGGTAATCTCCTCTTCAAGCTCGCCGGTAATGGAGACGCGCATCGTGTCGCCGATGCCCTCAAGAAGGAGGGTTCCCAAACCGATGGCACTTTTAATCGTTGCATGAAATTTGGTGCCCGCTTCGGTTACGCCCAGATGAAAAGGGTAGCTGTTTTTTGGACGCAGCAGACGGTAGGCGGCTACGGTACGCTCCACATCACTGGCTTTGAGCGAGATTTTAATGTCGCTAAAGCCGAGATCTTCAAGAAATTTGATGTTATATTCTGCCGAGGCGACCATACCTTCGGCGCTTTGACCGTAACGGGTGTCAAATATTTTCTCCAGTGAACCGGCATTTACGCCGATACGAATGGGAATATGGCGCTCCTGACACGCTTTGACAATATCTTTGACGCGGCTTTTCTCACCGATGTTTCCGGGATTAATGCGAATGCAGTCCACCACTTTGGCCGCTTCAAGTGCCAAGCGGTAGTTGAAGTGAATGTCGGCTACCAGGGGCAGTGATATCTGCTCTTTAATGGCACGGAGTGCCAGCGCATCCTCCATCTCCGGTACGGCGACGCGGACAATATCGCAGCCGGCAAAATGGAGCCGTTTGATCTGTTCGACTGTTGCGGCAACGTCGCGGGTTTTGGAGTAGGTCATTGACTGCACCGAGATGGGGGCATCGCCGCCAATGAGTACGCCGCCGACTCTGATTTGTTTGGTTTTTATGCGCTGTATCATAAGAGGGATTGTATCTTTTTAGTTATTAAACTCAGGTTACGACCGCTTTGACTATAAAAGCCCCAAGAGGGCTATGAGCAGCACCGGCGGTGTGATGACCAGACCGACTTTCATGTACTCTTTCCATGTTATGATGACCCCTTTTTGGGCTAAAACATGCAGCCAAAGCAGTGTTGCGAGTGAGCCGATCGGTGTCATTTTTGGTCCTAGATTGGAGCCGAGTATATTGGCATATACCAGTGTTTCATTGCCGACATAGCCGACATGATCGATGGCAATATCCATAATCATAATGGTAGGCATATTGTTCATAACCGAGCTAAGAAGTGCCGATAAAAACCCTGTACCGATGATGGCAATAGTGGCGCCGCAGCTGTTTAAATAAACAATCCAGGAAGCAATGATTTCTGTAAATCCCGCATTTTTAAGACCATATACCACGACATACAGACCCACGCTAAACCATACGACCTGCCATGGTGCTGCTTTGAGGGTCATGACGGGTTTGACCGCTTTGTAGCGGGTAGCAATGGCTAAAAAGATCAGAGCGCCTCCGAGTGCAAAAACCGAAACAGGCAGGTTGTAGTGGTCTCCTATGAAGTAGCCTGCCATCAGCAGTGCCAAAAAGAACCATGAGAAGCGAAACATGGTTTGGTTTTTGATAACGGAAGCGGCTTCGGGCAGTGTGGAGACATCAATGCG
>JAJRVF010000022.1 GCA_024277395.1 Campylobacterales bacterium | reverse complement strand
GCTGCAATTCCTGTGCTATGAGTATCTTTCCAATGTTAACCATAAATGCCGCCGGACCGAGCAACAGCAATCTGGAAGGGTGGCGCATTTGAATCCACCGCAGCATTACTGCCGAGCAGGTCAGCGCTACCTGTTCAAAATCTCTTTCACTCATACCGTAAACATGCAGATCAAACCGAAACGTCTGTTTGGCAATAGAACCCAATATAAAAGAGCGGATAGTACCCATTCCAAAAAGTGAAATTGCCTGCTGCAACGATGTAATCTCACGTCGAAAACCGTAAATCGGCGCATTGACATTGCGTAAAATATCGGCCGTTATTACCGGATCTTTTTCAATGATATTGTTATAGTCTGCAAACGTCTTAGACGCATCATGAATGATCTTCTCAAAAGCAATGATGCTTTCAGGAAGCGGAGGTATAGCATTGATATACTCTAAAATTCTATGATTCATGCAAATCCTTTGCTAATACTTCAGACCCTCTTGTTTCAGACGCTCATTAATATGCTTTAACTGCATATTTTTGTTGCGACACCACAGCGGTGCAATCAAGGAGTCATCGCAGATCCCCGCTGTTATACGCTGTACACTCACATGCTCAGGCTTCATCTTCAATGATGCCACCAACACCTCAATGTACTCTGTTTCACCAATGGGCGTAAACTCACCGCGGGCATATTCATTGGCCAATGCCGTACGCTTAACGACATAGAGCGGATGATATTTAACCGAGTCAATGCCCCATTCATAGGCTGCTTTTGAAGAGTTTAGCATCATCTCACGACTCTCATTGGGAAGTCCGAAAATGAGATGCCCGCAGACATGCAACCCGTAAGCTTTAGATTTTTTAATCCATGTCTCAACGTTTTGTGCACTGTGTCCGCGATTGATGCGCTCAAGCGTCTCATCATAAATAGACTGAATGCCAAATTCAATCCATATTTCATGCCGCTTTGAAAGCGTAGTCAAATACTCCAGTGTCTCCTCCGTCACACTGTCGCTTCGCGTTCCAATACTCAAGCCTACCACATCATCAAGACCCAGAGCCGCTTCATAAAGCGCTTTGAGTGTTGTGAGCGGAGCATAGGTATTGGTAAAGGATTGGAAATAGACTAAAAATTTAGATGCGCCGTAGTCGCGCCGCAGGCGTGCGCTCATCGATGCGAACTGAAGCCGCAACTGCTCAATCTGTTTCTCTAAAAAAGGATTCTCCTGAGAATCTAAATTGAGATGAAACCCTTTTAGCGGCATCACTTTGTCCAAACTGGGGCTAAAGGAGTCATTTTCACAAAACGTACACCCGCCCACGGCGACGCTGCCGTCAATATTGGGACAGGTGAATCCGGAGATAGAGATGGGCACTTTGTAAACTTTCGTACCGAACTTATCTTTAAGATAGTGTCCGTAAGTGTAAATTTGCCGACGTTTCAACAGGAACTTCTAGACGATATACTCGCCCGTAAAACAGGCGGTACAGTAATTTGATTCCGTTGCACCCACACTTTGCAACAGAGCATTATTGCTTAAATAAGCCAAAGAGTCAGCCTCGATATATTTACAGATCTCGTCACTGCTCATATTGGCTGCGATGAGTTTGTCTTTGTCAGGGGTGTCAACGCCGTAGTAGCACGGGTCGGTGGTCGGCGGACTGTAGATACGCATATGCACTTCGGCAGCGCCCGCATCTTTCAGCATACGGATAATGCGGCGGCTTGTGGTACCGCGCACAATAGAGTCGTCAATAACAATAACCCGTTTGCCTTTGATCATGGAGACAATCGGCGAAAGTTTCATCTTTACTTTCAAATCACGCATCTCTTGCGTCGGCTCAATAAAAGTGCGTCCGATATAGTGGTTTCGCATAATGGCCATCTCAAACGGAATGCCGCTCTCCTGGGAGTAACCAATAGCTGCGGGAACACCGCCGTCAGGAACCGGAACAATCAGGTCGGCTTCTATCGGTTTTTCTCGTGCCAGTACCGCTCCCATATTTTTGCGCATCTGGTAAACATTTTTTCCAAAAACGTCCGAATCAGGTCGTGCAAAATAGACATACTCAAAAATACAGTGTTTTGGAGTCGGCTCAAATACTTTGATAGATTGCGGTGCTTTCTCTTTTTCAAATACCAGCAGTTCTCCGGGCTCGACATCACGAATGAACTCCGCTCCAATCAGATCAAATGCGCAAGTCTCCGAAGCTACAACGTAGCCATCACCCACACGCCCGAGACTCAAGGGTCGAAACCCGTGTGGATCGCGCATAGCAAACATCTTGCTACGGCTTAAAAAGACCAGCGAATATGCCCCTTCAATTTTTTTTACCGCATCGATGATGCGGTCAAGCAGCTTCTCTTCATCACTTTTGGCAATGAGGTGGATGAGGTTTTCCGTGTCCATAAAGGTCTGAAAGATCGCCCCTTTGGCAATGAGGGCATCACGAACCTCTTGAGCATTGGTCAGGTTGCCGTTATGTACAATCGACATTTCACCCAGATCATAACGGGCAAACACCGGCTGCGCATCTAAAATAGAGTCGTCACCGGCAGTAGAGTAGCGCGTATGTCCAATGGCGGAGCGCCCTTGCAGGGTCGCTAACTTCTGTTCATCGAAAACCCGTGTCACCAAACCTCTGTCTTTAATAGTATAGAGCTTTCTGCCGTCACCGCTGCTGATTCCTGCAGCCTCCTGACCGCGGTGCTGCAAGGCGTGTAGTGAAAAATATGCTAATTTCGACGCCTCCTCATGATCAAATACTCCGACAACCGCACATTTTTCATTAAGCAAACGCTCCACTAATACTCCTTAATGCAACGCTAAACAATCAGCGATTGAGTAGAGTCCGTTAGGTTGAGACTGCAGCCATTTGGCAGCGCGAACAGCTCCTTTGGAGAAGGTGTTTCGGCTCGTAGCGGTGTGGTTGAGTTCAATAAATTCACCATCATTGTAAAAACCAACCGTATGGCGACCGACAATATCACCGCCGCGCAGTGCCATCACGGCAATTTCATCCTTGCTGCGCTCCCCTATAATACCGTTACGACCGCTTACGCGAACCGTATCAAGATCCAAATGGCGTGCCGTTGCCGCCGATTCCGCCAATGTCAGCGCCGTACCGCTGGGGGCATCTTTTTTGTAACGATGATGTTGCTCGACAATTTCAATGTCAAACCCCTCAAGTGTGACAGATGCTATCTGCACCAGCTTGTTCAGCAGTGCCACACCCAACGACATATTGGTCGCATATAAAATAGGCATTTTCCCGCTCGCCTCTTTGAGAAGATTCATCTGATGCACGTTAAATCCGGTTGTCCCAATAACCAGAGGTGTCGGATTTTTCAACGCCGCTTCAAGAAGCTGTTGTGTCGCTTCGGGTGTTGAAAAATCGATGATGAGATCAGAACTGTTCACAAACGTGATCATATCGTTTGTCGCCAATACCGAAGGGTCTAGCGAGAACTCCAGTGCATCACAAACATGCACTGATGCCAACGATATGTCTGCTTCACTTTTGATATCATCAATAAGCAGCCGCCCGACTCGACCCGTTGCGCCAAATACACCTACTTTTAACATAGCTTCCCTTTACTGTTGTGAATGGAGTTTCGCATCGACATAGGCAATGACCTGTAGCGCCGCCACTGCACCGTCACCTGCGGCACACACGACCTGCTTGGGTGCTTCAATACGCATATCGCCCGCTGCATACAGACCCGGTACCGAGGTTGCCATACTCAAGGTTACCATCACCTCACCGTAATCGCTCATCTCACATAAAAAAGCTCCGTCATCTTGCTTTAAGACACCGTTATTGACGTCATTACCGACAAAAATGAAGACTCCGGGTACCTCAATATTGCGACTGCTGCCGTCTGTCATGGTCACGGTAATCCCCGTCACACCCATCTTATCACCATAAACCTCTTTTGGTGATGCATTCAACACCAGCTCAATATTTTGGGTAGCTTCAATACGCTTGACGGTATTGGGAGCGGCACGGAACTCATCGCGCCGATGCACCAAATAGACTTTGGAGCAGATTTTTGCCAGATGCAGCGCCTCTTCAAGCGCTGTATCACCACCGCCGATAACCACAACCTCTTTGCCTTTATAAAAAAATCCGTCACAGGTAGCACAGGTGCTCACACCCCGTCCAAAAAACTCATCTTCTCCAAGAAAACCGGCGCGGCGCGGTGTTGAACCGGTGCAAACAATCACGCTAAGCGCCTCTTGCGTCGTCCCGTCTCCTAACGAGACGGTAAAGTTCCCTGCACTGTTGCGGCTGACCTGAGTGACTTCGATCATCTCATGCTTTAAACCAAACTGTTGGCACTGCTTGGGCCACGGCATCATCAGATCCATACCGGAAATCTCACCCGTGACTCCGGGGTAGTTCTCAATTTCAGAACTCTGGGTAATCTGTCCGCCGGGCATCCCTTTTTCAAACATGGTCACCTTACTCAAGCCGCCGCGTGTGGTGTAAAGTCCGGCGGTTAATCCGGCCGGCCCTCCGCCGATAATGGCACAATCAAGCATCATAGCTCCTCAATTTTTGTTGATAATTTCTGTAATGTATCTAGTTCGCGTATCATACTATCTTGTTTATAAAGCTTCTCTTTGCTTTTTTTAATAATAAAGACTGACGGGGATCTGTAAATATTAAACCGCTGAATAAACTTTAACATGGTATTGGTACCGCTTCTAAGAAATGTGACATTTGCATTGGATGTAATTCGTTGTTGGTAATAATCTATTGCAATTATAGGGTAAGAACTCTTAGAGTTTTTAATGAGATCTACCGTATTGGGTGATTTGGAGCTGAAAAAAAGGACAATATAGCGATCTGCCGACGGGGTGAAAATCTCTTTTTGTGTGTAAAAAACCCATGCATCGAAGTTAATGAATTTGTATTCGGAAAATTTGTAATTAAAATAGGCGAAGGCGGCGGCAATCATTGCTGCGCCAAAAAAAGAGGCCAGCAACGTACCCACAGAGAAGATGCCTCCTCCGCGCCGTGCCACCTCTACAAACCCAAGAACTTACAGGAGTGAGTTGAGTTTGTCGGCAAACGCCTGCTTGGATGCTGCACCGACCATTTGATCGACCAATTCACCGTCTTTGAAAAACATGATGGTCGGAATAGAACGGATACCGTACTTCACACCAATATCCTGTTCTTCGTCGGTGTTCACTTTACAGATGTTGGCTTTACCGTCAAACTCCTCTGCCAACTCCTCAATAACCGGCGCGATCATGCGACACGGACCACACCATGGTGCCCAAAAGTCTACTAAAGAGACACCCTCTTTTACCGTTGCTTCAAAATTTGCTGAAGTTAATTCAATGTATTTCGCCATTGTTACTATCCTTTAATCTAAATTATTGCATTAATTATACCGATGGTTTCTTAATCAAAACGTAATATTTTCCAAAAATTCAATGCCATCGGGAGTTACAATAGCCGCATCAATACAGTAGGTTGCATCAATGGCATGCTTTTTCATATATACATCAACCGTTTTTATAATACGGCTGATTTTTTGAGACGTTACATTTTGTATCGCCTGCTCAAAGTCTGCGGCACTCTTGACTTCAATAAAGTGCAGGAGATTCTCTTTGGTCGCAACAATGTCAATCTCACCGAAACGGCTGTAAACATTGCGTTCAACAATAACAAAACCCCGCTCTTGCAGAAATTTACATGTAAGTGTTTCGGCAACATCGCCTTTAGCACGGCTCACAGGTTAACCACCTCCACTTTCACCGATTTAAAAGCTGCCGTTAAAATCAGTTCATCGCGCTTGTCGCCAAAGAGCGCGTTGATTTTCGAAGCAGCGTGATGGAACGTAACAAAGAGGGTTTTTGGCTGCACTTTATCGGTCAATCTTACTGTAAGCGGCGCCGTCTGACCAAATGCACTTTTAAGCACAACCTGCTTGCTTGTAAAATCGGCGGCATCGTCGCTGCACACCAGCAAAATATCTTCGCTGTAGTGCCTGTTAAGTGCATCACTTCGCAGCGTCTGCGCAGCATTATTATAGTGTGCCAGTGTACGTCCTGTCGTCAAATGATAGCCCTCCAGACGATTGTTTCGAATCTCTGCTATCATGCCTCGCTCCCGGTACTGATGGTAATGGAATACTCCCAGGCCGTCTGAGGTTCTGAAGTCGAGCAGGTGCAGCACGGGCGTATCTTCATTGTAAACCGGCCACTGCAAGCAACGTTTTCGATGACGCTCCAGACGCAAATAGGATGCACCGCTGTAGCGTTGGTGTGCCGTTTGGCGCACCTCGTCCCACACTTCAGAGCTGTCTTTGTAGTCGTAGCTGCCGCCGAGTTTATTGTCAAGCATCTGAATGACCTCCCAGTCATCAGGAAGATCACTCTGTACTAACGGCTGAGAGAGATGCAGCCGGCGCATGGCATTGACATAGACTCCCGTCTTTTCATAGGCGGATTTTACTCCGATGACAATATCGGCACGCTGTGCAATGTCGGTCATAAAAAGTTCTTGAACTACAATGAGCTCCAACTGGTCCATTGCCTTGTTGATTTTGTTAATATTAGGGTGAATGTGCATAATATCTTCACCCATATTGTGTAACGATTTAATGCTGCCGCCGAGCATGGCATCAACAAGTTCGGGTGTCATTAAGCCGATCTCTTTGGGTTTTTGGTAATCGGGGTCATAATAGGGCAAACAGCCCATGTCACACGCACCCTGCACATTGTTCTGCCCACGCAGCGGCATAAGCCCGACACCGCTCTTGCCGATATTTCCGGTCAAAAGTGCCAAGTGCGTAATGGCCATCACGGCAAACGAACCGTCGGTATGCTCGGTAATACCGAGCCCCCAAAAGATCATGGAGTTTTTCACCGCATACTCGCGAGCAATATTGGGAATAAGTTTTGCCAAATGTTCGTACCCGCTGATGCTTTCAAAATATTTCGGGTTGGCGTACGGATCGTTCATGATTTTCTCTTTGTATGTCTCAAACCACTTTGTGCGGGTCTCAATAAAGCTTCTGTTATAGAGCTCCTCTTCAATAATAACATACGCCATCATGTTCAAGATGAGCAGATTGGCTTCATGCGGAATGATTGCTTTGTGCTTGGCATATTTCATCAGCTTGATCTCACGCACATCAATCACTGCCAAGTTGTTGTTCTGACGCGCCGTCTCTACAATGCGATTGGCGACAATGGGGTGGGCTTCGGTTGTATTGGAGCCCATGACAATGATAAACTCGGTCTCGTAAATATCGTTGTACGGATTGGTCGCCGCCCCTTCGCCGATGGTGGTGCGCATCCCCTTCAGACTCGGCGAGTGGCAGACACGCGCGCAGTTGTCAACATGCGGCGACCCCAAAGTATGCCGTGTGTATTTTTGAAACAGGTAGGCACTCTCGCACGAGGTTCGCGCGCCGCCGATGGAGCAGAGGCTGTATTGCCCGTACTGCTCTTTAATCTCGTGCATTTTCATGCTTGCCGCGGTCGTGGCAGCATCGAGATCGCACTCGTACCATATTGCATCATAATCATGCAATGCAGCGGCAATGCGTTCGTGAATATGCGGATTTTTTGCTAAAAAACTTTTTTTGATTCGAGGTGTACGGATGCGCTCATCGGAGGCAACAAAGTCGTAACCGTATTTCCCTTTAATGCAGAGTTTTCCCTGAGAAACATACCCGTCAGGCTATGCAAAAATCTTCTGAATTTTGTTATCTTCCACCTGAGCTACAATATCGCATCCGACGCCGCAGTAGGTACATACACTTTCAATCTCTTTCATGTTCGCATTCATTTTAAGACCTGTTTTTAAAATGGGACGAGTGTACACTTTTCTATCTTAAACATTGCAAAGCTATCATGCCTAACACCGAAATACCAACTACGTTATAAACTCCACCACCTCATTAAACGGTTGGCGGACTTGCGCGGGCTGTTCTTGGACTCTGTAGCCAAAGGCAATATAAGCGAGAGTTGAAATTTACTTGTATTGAGCCCCAGCGTCTGTTCAACCGCGGTTTTGTCAAACCCTTCAATGGGACAGGAGTCGATGCCTATAAAAGCAGCAGCCGTCATCATATTAGCAGCGGCAATGTAGGTCTGTCGTGCCGTCCATGAGAAAATATTCTCATCACTGCTGAGTGTATCACTAAGGTGTTTGGCGTACAGATCCAAATAAAACTCCAACTTCTCTTGAGGCATCTCACGGCGCATAAAACGTGCTTTGGGTATGCCGCTTTGCGGTTTAACACTCTCAATACCGGCCAAGATTACCACCAGATGCGAACACGACGTAATCTGCACCTGATTCCAGCAGTGCGGACGCAGTGCGGCTTTAAGTGCATCGTTGGTAATGACGAGAAACTTCCACGCTTCCATACCGAACGAAGAGGGCGATTCGCGTCCCGATTCCAAAATAAAACGCATATCTTCATCGGAGATAATCTTATTCTCATCAAACACTTTGCATGCATGCCGAAAATGCATGGCTTTGCTAAAATCATTCTCCATTATTGCTCCTTTATAGCTGTTATCGTATCATTTTTTTAGAACTTACGGGTAACACAGTCTCTAAAACCGTATTTACATGTAAATTTAAAATTCCATGCCGACGGAGAAGTAGGCGTTATGATGTTTGGCGATCTGTTCATTATCATTGTAGACATATGTTATCGTTATGGGTACTGGCTGTCGGTTCAACCAGAGCGTGTCAAAGGTGATGCCCACCGAAAGTTCCTGAGCATCGTAGCGATCGTCAAAATCTTCGATGTCGTAGTAACTGTAGGCAAGCTCCAATGCTTCACGGCGCAGTGAGATCGGAAAGGTAAAATAATATGCGGAGAGATTGAACACGCTTTTTACACTAGTACGAACGGCAGTTGCTTTTTGAACGTAGCGGGTATGACGCAATGAAGGCATGACAACCGTGGCAGGGTCACCCAAGGTATCCCACAGGCTACTGCTCAGTTTCACACCCCGATCGTGCTCGCTGCTATCTGCATCGCTGCTAACATACTGCCCTGATACGGCAATGTAGTTTTCACGCCATAGATGCTGTTCAAAACGCAGCCTACCGCCATAGCCACTATTGTCACGGTCGCGTAAACCAAAGAGCGAGAGTGCGCTCAAGGCATTGGGAAACATACTGACACCGTAGTGTTCCTGCCGCATCAGATTCAGCGAAATGCTCAATGGCTCGCGACTCTGCGTCTCATAATCTTGCAGATAGCGTGTTGTCACATCACCGCTGTAATAGCCCCGTTTTAAAAACGGGAGCATTGCTTCTGCAACCATACCGTAATCGCGGGTAGCGCGGTTATCATCGGAATCGACAACCCCATACGCCGTCAAACCATACCGCAGAAGATATTGCGAATTGCTGTAACTCGCTCCCGCAAGCGTCACGGCATCGGCGTTACGCAATGAAAAGAGCGACACGGCATTCTGCCCCAAAGGATCGGCAAAATTTATACTCACATGATAGAGTAACGTATTATTTTCATCTGCTCCTATTTCAAAATCGGTACCGCTGTAGTTCATGTTCCCCAGCGAGCTGTAGGAGTGGTTCATAGCAACAGTCGGCGGTTTTGACGGCAGAGTTGTAAAGAGCGAGGCATTATCTTCAAAGTAGAGTACCGTCTCAAACGGTGTTTCTGCTTCCGCCTCCAGCGCTACAATCTCATACGTATAGGCATCAGAACCCACAAGTGCCACCAAGGCTCTTGTGTTGTCAATAAGGCGCGCATCAATAATGGTATCGCCCCTGCTTAAACGCTCCACTCTCCCCTTGTTAACACGGTAAAGGGTCGAGCCATACGGCGATGCGCCAATAAAATAGACGGCACCGTCAGCATCAACATCACATACCGTCGCGTAATAGCCCTGCACCCTCATTAGCGGCGTGCGGTTTTTGTAGAGTATGCGTGTTTTACCCTTTTGCTTGAAGTAGTAGAGATTGTCAGCGGCATCAATAAATACCGATGAATTCACCTGCGCATAAAACGCCTCTCCCACGTAAAGCTGCGGCTGGTCAAACGATGTGGGCACATCGAAATAGACAGCACGCCCGTCTTGAAGATAGCCCTGAATAACCTTGGAGCGGGTTGAAGGCACCAAGTAGGCACCGTCATCGAAAAGCCCTTGATAGATGCGAAACGGCGAAATCATGGCACCTGCTTGTGTTACATACGCGCCCTCAACTTTTAACACCTTGCCTGCAATGAGACTGCGATGCTCTGTATTTACATGTAAATTCTCTTTGTTCAAGCGTACCAGTTCGGGCGCCTCCCGTCCGCTCTCATTAATAAGAAAAAAGATCTCCTCGCTGTTGCTGCTAAGCGGCATAAAAAACTGCGAGCTTGCAACAAGATCACCCGAGATCACAGTCATTCTTTCCGCCCTCGCCTCCATGCTCCTGCGCCACTGCGCCAGTGAGCTCTCAAAATCTACTCCCACGGCACGCAGCATGGAGTTATTGGTAAAAAAGGGCCAGAACCAATCTTGGGAGTGCTTTTTCCAGTAGCTGTTGGTCGCTTTCAGACCATACTGCTGCGCTAAAAAATAGTGATAGTACCCGCCAAGCGTGTAGTGATGCGAACCGTAGAGAAAAAAGTAGTGATCGTTGTAAAGCCGCTCGGGTGTTAAATAGCCTGCACGTGCCTGCATGAGCGTTTCGGCTAAGAAACGTCCGCTGTAGAGCCGTCCGCCGTTACCGTGATACGACTCATTGAGCACGGCATTGCCTTCGAGTAAAAACGAGCTCTCTGCCGTATTGGGAAGTGTCCACAACGGATTAAACACGGCACCGTTGCGAAAAATATCGTGTAGTGTGCTCGAGATACTATTGTCTTTGGCGTTCATCTGATAGTTATGTGCCGCTTCATGACAAAGCAGTGCCTTAAGCCATGAGGTGCTGCTAAAATAATCCACCAACATGGCTCCGCCAATGTAGTTCATTTGGCGGTTGTTGGGGTACGGCGTTGAAAACCCGTTGGCAATCTGATTGTAGTCTGAGAGCAGTCCCACAATTATCGGTTCATCCATCACATAGCCATAAAGTGCTTCGTACTGCGGCTGCAGCTGCAGCTGAATTGCGGCCGCCATCTTGGCAAAGGGAAGGTTTTTTTGGGTATAGATGAGTTCGGTATTGCGTATTTTGGCAGTGTAGTATGTCTGATCGTGCGGCACCACATCAGCAGCACTGCCCAAGAGCGCAAAAAACAGTAAAGACAGACGCAACAGCTTAACCATTACACAGGATCCTTTGATATATTGTAACATGAGTTCATGAAGATTGCATATAGGCCGAGCTCTGTAGCTTTTCTTCTTTTTACCCACACTGCTGTTCCTACATTTTCTTTCAATATTGCATCTAACCTGAAAGATAGCATGGAAATTTTTGGTCTGGGGATTTGGGGGTATTATAGGTTGCTACGATTTGTTAGCATTGAGCTGCTTAGTAGTTTTTGTAGCAATAAATCTTCTACATTTTGTCTTGAATCAAAGATAGCCATTATGTAAACAGTATCATTATCCATTTTATATATAATTCTCCAAGGAGAGCTAATAAGCTCTCGATACATTGTGATACCTTCTTTTTGAAGTTCTGGCACAACTCTACCTTTGAGTGGGAAGAGATTACTAGAGTTAGCTTTATCTTTTATCTTTTGATAAATTTCTCTTGCAATAGTCGGAGATTCTTCTTTAATATAGGCAACAATATTTAAAAGGTCTCCTTTAGCATTTAAAGTCCATTGAACTTTATATGTTTTGTTCATCTGTTAAGAAGTTTCTCAACAGACTCAAAAACATCTTCCTCTGAGTGTAAATTTCCACTTCTTATATCTTCCTCGGCGAAGGAGAGAAGTTTCAATATAGAGATGGCATTTCTCATATCTTCATAACTTTTAGGGTCCTGTATAACAGCTTTTGCTTCACCATTTTGAGTGATAATCATTGGTCGGTGCGTTTCGTTAATGTGCTTAAGAACATCAGCGGCTCTACTTTTTAAATAGGTAACAGGTTTTATATCTTCAACAATTTGCATAAAATCTCCTTCAGTCCTTTTATTGTACTAAATTAAGACTTAATTTACAAATGTGATGCTAACGGCGAAGCTGAGCTCCATTAATGTGTATGTCGGAAAATTCGCTTGCGATTTTCTGGGATAGACTTTGATGTGGGACTCCAGCCATTTGTCGTATTTCGCTACGCTACATACAACAAATGGCTGGTGACCCGTTTAGGGCTCAGTTTCGCCGTTGGATTGAAAAATATGTAGCTGCTCACAACCGTTGTAATGTCTATCATGATAGCAAATTTTTTT